>PWYP01000141.1 GCA_003567805.1 PVC group bacterium | reverse complement strand
GATTTCAGCGGGGAAGTCATCTTCGAAGGGTGGTTCATCGGCAATGGGTGGGGCGCTTGCGGCTGAGGCCGTTTCGACTTTCCAGGCCGTGAGGTTTACAAAGTGTCTGCCGTTATATTCGTTGCCGCGAATATCGAATGAGACTTTGACGCGTTGGCCGGGTTCGAGTCCGTCGAGTTGCGTGATCCGGTCTTTGACGCACTCAAATTTGATGCTTTGCGGGTAGCGGTCGTCATCGGTCGTAATGACGAATTCCCGTTTTGTGAATCCGCTATTAAATGTTTGGGCTTCTTCCAGGAGTTTGATGGTTCCTTCCATTTCATAAGCTGGCATGATGACACCTTTATTTCTGTTATTCTGTTCGTTTTGGTTTTTCTTTGAAGATCTTGCTAAAAGTTTGACGTTTTAGGTTCTTATCGAGAAACTGCCAGACGTGCAAGTTGCAATTGCAGGGATTAGTTGTTAGGCCCCGTGGAATAAGGTTCCACAGGGTAGGCGCTAGGGATCAGGGATTAGGTGTCAGTGTTTCTATGACTGTGCTCGTATTATTATGCTAGGGAAGAATAGATGATTTGGTGTAACTGGTTGATCAGTTGTAGATTAGCCTCTGGGGTAGAATTTTTGACAGAACGGGGATGGGAACATAATGGGTGATTCCGAAAAACGAAGAATGGTGGTAATTGCGGGACGCCCGAATGTCGGGAAGTCAGCACTTTTCAATCGGATTGCGGGCAAACGAATCGCAATCGTGCATGCGGAAAGTGGGGTTACGCGGGACCGGATTTTACGTGAAGCGAGCTGGGGTAATGACCGCTTTTTGCTGTGTGATACGGGGGGTATCCACGAGACGCTGGATAAGGGTGCGGTAGATCCTTTTGAAAATGGCATTCGGCAACAGACGGAGGCGGCCTTAGAAGATGCGGCGGTTGTGATTCTGGTGGTGGATGTGCAGTCGGGGTTACATCCCATGGATGAGGCGGTGGCAAGTGTATTGCGTAATAGTGGGTGCAAGGTTGTCGTTGCCGCAAACAAAACGGATGCAGCTATTCATGAGGGCGGCGCTGCTGAGTTCAGTCGACTCGGATTTGAGGTGTTTCCGGTTTCTGCCATGCAACGTCGAGGGATCGAACCTTTAATGGATGCGGTGTTGCCCGCATTGCCAGAGGAAGAAAATGTTACGATAGATGCGCCCTTGCGGGTGGTGATTGCGGGGCGTCCGAATGTGGGTAAATCTTCGTATATCAATCGGCTTTTGCGGAGTGATCGTGTATTGGTTTCGAATGTGGCAGGCACGACACGGGACAGTGTTGAAATTCCTTTTACGGTTGGGCATGGAGCACAGGCACGACATTATCTGCTGGTGGATACGGCGGGGATGCGTCGTCGTGGTAAAGTGGATACGGCGGTGGAAAGATTCAGTCTATCCAAGGCTGAGCAGAGCATTCGGCGTGCGGGAGTTGTGGTGTTGATTCTGGATGCGGTGCAGGGACCTACGGCTTTTGATAAGCGTATTGCCGCGCTGGTGCAGGAATATCATCGCGGTTGCGTGATTTTGGTGAATAAGTGGGATTTGGCCCAAGACAAGGTCACGCAGCGGCAGTATGGTCCGGCATTGGTGCAAACGTTGCCTTTTATGGGACATTGCCCTGTGATTTTTGCGTCTGCCGAGAGTGGTTACAATATTCGCCGGACGATTGAGGCGATTGACCATGTTGCCGGACAGGTTACGGGTATGCTGCCAACGGGTATTTTGAATCGAACGTTGCACCGTGCATATCAGGAGGCTGCCCCTGCGGCAAGAGGTGGACGGCGGTTGAAATTATACTATGCTACCCAAGTGGGGCGGGATCCGGTGCGAATCCGAATTTTTGTGAATCGGCCTGATTTGGTGCAATCCGCGTATGAAACGTATCTTATTCGTCGTTTGCGGGAAGAGTTTGGTTTGGAGGGGGCCCCGGTGGTGCTGCAGTTCAGGGCGCGGAGTAGCCGCAAGGATGATGTGCGTGGCAGTAAAGGGGGACAGCATGATTGATACACAGGACTTTTTGCAGACGCTACGTACCCGACACAAGTATCAGACACCGGATGTGGTGCAAAAACGCATCGGGGATCGTTTGTTGGGGCGCAGGGATTTTTGGTTTTATCGTCGCTTCCTGGCCCTTGTTTTGCGCGGTGGGCGTCTGTATCGCGCCAGTCAATACAATCGTGAGAACTGGCAGGATCTTTCGTTGGATATGTGGCGTGCCGTTGAAGGATGCGGGGGCAGTATTGAAGTGTCGGGTTTAGAGCATCTGGACGCATTGGAGGGCCCTGCCGTCATCGTGGCCAATCACATGAGCATGCTGGAAACGATTATGATTCCAGCGATGGTCCTGCCTTTTACGCACATGACCTTTGTGGTGAAGGAGAGTTTGATGCATGTGCCGTTGTTCCGCTCTGTGATGCTTGGCGTGCGCCCGATTGTGGTGACGCGGGATAATCCGCGCGAGGATATGAAGATTCTAATGGAGGAAGGGCAATCAGTATTGGGTGATGGTCGGTCGATTGTGGTTTTTCCTCAATCTACGCGTAATCCGGTTTTTCGTCCGAGCCAGTTTAATTCGGTTGCGGTAAAGCTGGCGAAGCGAGCCCATGTTCCGGTCGTGCCGTTAGCCCTGAAGACGGACTTCCAGTCATTGGGGAAATGGGTCAAAGATGTGGGGAAAATTCATCGGGAACGCAGTGTTCATTTTGCCTTTGGCGCACCGATGGACGTAGAGGGTAATGGGCGTGAGCAACAAGACGCTATTTTGCGGTTTATCAAAAAGCAGTACCTTCGTTGGGGTGGCTTGGTAGAGGAATAGGATGGCAGGTTTTGTACCAGATCGTGTGTTGGAGGAGATTCGTTTCCGTAACGACATTGTCGAGGTGATTCAAGGGTATCTTCCTCTCAAGCGTAGTGGTGCAACGTATAAGGCGTGCTGCCCTTTTCATCGGGAGAAGACGCCATCGTTTAATGTTAACCCCAATATGCAGATTTTTAAATGCTTTGGCTGCGGCGAAGGGGGAGATGTTATTTCGTTCGTCATGAAGCATCAGGGGTTGGATTTCATGGCGGCGGTACGGCTGTTGGCGGATCGAGCCGGAGTCACGATTGAAGCGGTTGATGATGATGGCGGACAAGCTGCCCACCGTCGCAAATTATTGGCCATTCATGAGGGGATCGCTGGATTTTATCGGCGGTGCTTAACGGATTATGCCGGTGGTGCTCAGGCGCGTTCCTATATAGAGGAACGAGTGTTGCATGGGGATGCGGCCGAAACATTTGGCATCGGGTATGCACCGGCGGGCTGGGATCGTGCCCTGCGTTGGGGAGAGAAGCATGGCTATACGGCTGATGAGATGGTGGAGGCCGGGCTGGCTTTGTATCATCGGGAGAAGGATCGTTATTATGACCGATTTCGTGACCGGCTCATGTTCCCGATTCGCGATGTGCAGGGGCGCGTGGTGGCATTTAGCGGTCGATACCTGCAGAAGGACACAGATCAACCCAAATATGTAAATAGTCCGGAAACCCCTTTGTTTCATAAGGGTCGTATTCTGTTTGGGCTAGATTTGGCGCGGCAGGCAATTTTACGAGAAGAGGGACGTGAGGCGATTGTCGTCGAGGGACAGGTTGATGTGATTCGCTGTCATCAGCAAGGGTTCACAGCGGCTGTGGCGGCGCAGGGTACGGCGTTTACCGAAGAGCATGTGAGTATTTTGAAGCGATATGCTGATAGTGCCGTACTGGTTTATGATGCAGATGGGGCTGGACAGGCTGCAGCCTTAAAGACGGCACAGGCGTTGATGCGATCGGGTATGATTGTACGTGTCGCTGTTTTGCCTGCAGGAGAGGATCCCGACAGTTTTTTGCTGCGTGAGGGGCCGGAGGCATTTGCGGTATTGTTGGAAGGGGCCGTATCGACGGTTGCGTTTCAGGTGCATGCCATGGGGGCGGGAAGGCAGGATGGCGGAGGGATTGCTGAAACCACGCGTGCGGCCAAGGCTGTGCTGGAAACGATCGTTTGCACACCGGTTGCCGTACAGCGGTCTTATCTTTTGCGGGAAGCGGCTGGGCTGTTGGCATTGACGGAAGCCGCGTTGGAGGAAGATTTACAAAAAATGGAGAAAATCCAGAAGGAGGCTCGCAGTCGGCAGGTTAGCCAGCAGGAACGGGCTGATACATCTCCTGTGTTGAGAGGTGAAACAAAATCTACAGGAAACAAATCGCCTGGAATACCGGCAGCGGAACGTAATTTGCTGCATGGATTGGTGCATGGTGGAGGTCAAGCATGGGCGTGCGTGCATTCCTTTTTGGTGCCCACCGTTTTTGTCCATCCGGTTTGCCGCATGCTTTACCAGCTTTTTCAACTGGCGGATGAGCAAGGGGTGGATATTGATGCTGTGCAGGTCTCTGCTGGCCAGGAAGAGGTCTTTGAGCATGCGATGCGTCTTTTGGAGCGTCTGCGGAGACAGCCTTCGATTTGTACGGGTGAACAACTGCTGATTTCTTTGCAAGATACGATATTACGAATATGGAAACAGCATTTTGAGGTGGAGCTGCGGCAGTTGAAGGCACGTGGTTCTGATGATCAGGATGCTTTTGTGCGGCAAAATGAAATTCGGCACTCTTTGTCTTACTTGCGGCATTGGGATACGGGGCAGGATGTGATTGCCACCGAGCTTGCGGTTATGGATGAGACTGCTGGGGGGGCTGCTTGACGATGGCGGCTCGCAGGGGATAGCGGAGCTTGAGCTGGTTTTCCAGCATGATTTCGATCCAGTATGTACCGGGGGCATCAAAGCGGACGTTGAGAAAAAACTCGATACAGGTGGCGGTTGCTTGTGTGTCGGGAAGCTTCACGTTGACGGGTTTGCTTTCGGCGACGGTTTTGATCTGGTCGGGGGCTAGTAAGCGGCTGTGCTGTACGAAGGTTCCTTCTCCACAGCACCAGCGATTGACAATGCAAAGGCGCTGAAAGGTGGCGGGATAGCGGGGCAGCGCAATCGCGTCGAAGAGGCCAATCAAGATAAACTTGCCACTGCGTTCCTGGCGGACGTCATCGCAGATGAGGCTTGATTGCAGATCGGGAGACATGGTGGTTGTATTCATGGTTCTACTTCCTCTTCGTGATGTTGGGGCCCGATTCTTTCTTCTGCCCTGTTCTCCCGTTGTAGGTTTAGGTTGTGCGCATCGAGTTGCCTTTGTACGGCCGGTACGAGCTTAATTGCCTGACGTCCGAAGAAAGATTCTTCGCCGACATGTTCCTGAAAGGGGGCTTGCCAGATATGGATGGCGATGAACACGATGCCTACAATCGCTGCCATACGCAGCATACCAGCGGGAACCCCGGCAGTTTTGTCAAAACCAACCGTTACAACCAGTTGGAGGAGCTTTTTGATGATTCTGCGGAAACAGGCCCACAGAATAAGAAAAAGGATTACTGTA
This sequence comes from PVC group bacterium, assembly GCA_003567805.1. The sequence continues at coordinate 27,522 of PWYP01000141.1, read as the reverse complement.
ACAATATATGTCAAGATACGCCCTCCTTGATCATCTAAGCGTGTATATGTGGCGATCCAATTTCCCACGGGTTCGTGGAGGAGGGCTCCACCAACAAAAGCACAAATGGCTCCGAGCAAGTGCGCCATTTCCCCGGAGAGTCCCCTGATAAGCCCTTGCACGCCACCGATGATAATGACAATCGATGCGATCAAATCCACAATGGTGAAATTACCGGGTAGCATAGTGATCCTGAAGGTTCGAAATTGTTAGCGGGGGGGCTGTTGTCGTTCGAGCCATTCGCGCGCGCGCCTTGCCTCATCCGTTTGTGCGTCGATTTCAATGATACGCTCAAAGTGAATAGCGGTCATATCGGGACGGCCTTCGCGTAAATAGATCCGTCCCAGTACCTGATGGGCTTTGGTAAAATCGGGTTGCATCCGTATGACCCGGTTTAATAGATGAAGAGCTTCGGGATTATTGTTGCGGTCACGTTCCGTAAGTCCGAGCATATATAAGGATTTTACCATGTCGGGTTCATTGTCGAGAGCTTGCCGAAATGCTGCTGCTGCGGCATCGAGGTCGCCAGTTTTGTGATAGGCCAAGCCTAGGTTAAATGCAGCGCCGGCATCTTGTGGCGCAATTGTCAAGACGCGCCGAAAGGCTGTTATGGAGGCATCCCACTCTTGGCGGTTGTAGTGTTCGATCCCTTGTTGAAAGAGTAAGGCTTGGCGTACGGCATTGTCTCCTCGGGGGCGTTGGGGAGCTTGCTGCTGTCGTGCGCGTCGGGGGATTTGTTCAACGCGAGGATCATTGGGGAATAATTGCAGGAAGGTGTTGTAGAGGCCGTCTGCACGGTTGGTTATCTCAAGTTCCTTGTCATAGAATTGGGCCAGCGCCCATACGGCATCCGGGTAGTTGGGGTATTGTTCAACCGTTTCCTTGAGCAGAATGAGTGCTGCATCGCTTTCGCCCTGTTCGGTTAGCTTTCGAACTTGCTGCAAACGCTCTTGAATGGTTGCTGCCTGACGTCTTTGGTCGTCCGTTCGCAGGGCTGCCGGTACATCTTCGCCTGCGGAGACGGGATCGGGGAGCGGTTGCCCTAGAAAGGATGCGTCCGATTCTTGCGCACGTTTATTTTGCGGCGCATATGATTTGAAGTTACGAAAAGCGATCTGGGCTTCGACCATATTGGGGATGTGTTCCCGATGCAGGAGAGCAAGATTATACCAGGCCGGGGCATAGGTGGGGTCGATTTCGACCGCATTTTCTAATGAAAATTTTGCGCGTTCATAAGCTTGCATTTTTATGTCGGCCATAGCGCGGAGCGTTAGAGTTGCGGGAGTCGGCGGGTCGATATTTTCCAAGATCTCACGTGTTGCCTGCGGGTTGCCGGCATCTAGCTGTAGCTGGGCATAGCTTTTCCAGATCACAGGGGGCACATCATCACGACTTACAATCTGGTTAAAGGAGGTAATGGCATCATTCAAGTTTCCTGCATGCCATTGTGCCATGGCTAAGTTCGCTTGTGCGGTCAGGCTATTGGGAAAAAGGGTTATAGCATCGATAAGGTGATCGACCGCGGCAGTCCAGTTTTCCGCATTAGCTGCCTCTCTTGCTACTTGCAAAGAGGCTGGTAGCTGCGGGTCCTGCCTTCTACAGGCCGATAGAAGGATGCTACCCGCAAGCAGGCTTATAAGAGGCGCGCGTAAGAGTATATTGTTTTGGGCAATGATTCTCATGGGGGTATGAATACACAAACGGGAGATTGGCGCAACACAATTGCTAAAGGAAAAATGTAAACGATCAATGTGCATGGTTGAGACTGTCTTGGAGTGTGTTTCCTGTTATTCTGTAGCGGTAGCGGGCAGGTCTGTACTTTCGGGTAGTAATAGTGGGCGGCAATGCGGGATTACATCTTTGGGTGCTGCCAGCACTTGCAGGCTGCCGGAACGGGTGCCGGGACAGGATAAAATTTGTATACCAGCAGTTTCTGCAATTGCCCAGGCTGCAGCGACATCCCAGAACATGATGTTTTGTTCAAAATAGACGTCTGCTTTTCCCGTAGCCACGTGTAAGAGCGCTTGCACAGCAGAACCAAGCATCCGTATTTTATAGAATGCGCGAAACATGTTGCTGAATCGCTCCGTATTTTCATTGGACCACTGCAGGCGTGCTGGGATACCTGTGCATAGAATCGCCCTGTCCAACGTTTTGGTGGTTGAGCATCTCAGCTCCTCTGCATGGGGAATGCCTGCACCTCCTTGGATCATAGCGCGGGTGTGCAAATCGTATATAAAACCGGAAATGGGTTGCATTCCGTAACATAAAGCAATGGAGGAGGCACATAGGCTGAAACCGCGTTGAAAGTTGGCACTCCCATCGAGCGGGTCAATTACCCAGCACCATTGGTCGGGATCGGGTGAGGATATGTTGCCCTCTTCGCTGAAAACGGGAAGTCCGGTGGGGGTGAGGGCGTCTGTGATTTCTTCATGCAGTATTTCATCGGCTCGTATTTTGGTTTCACGGCCCTGCTCTTCAATGCGCTGTGTATCGCGCATTTGCTGACTTGCATTGGCAAGTATCGTGCCCGCACGTTGTGCGGCTGCGGTGCCTGCGTGTATCCATGTTGGGTCTGGCATCGTGATGGACATGCTTCTTTCTCCTTGCATTACAGGGTGGTGAGGTACATCTTGCGCGTATTGAATCATATTGTGCTATATCGGGACGACCCATTTTTTTGTGTGTGGGCAGAAAAGCCGGTAGACAAGGTGGTAGTGGGGTTTTATGATGCCACCTCATGCAGTGATGTGTTGATGCTGCGTTTTTGATTTTGGAGGCGTGTATGCAAGGCGAAGTGGAAATTGTGCGGTGGGCAGGCATCTGGAAGGTTGAGCAGGAAGTTCGAGTGGGCGCCCGGCTTGCGGATGGGCGGGATGCCCTGTTAGTGGGGTTCCTTGGATCAGATGGGCCTGAACCATCGGTACATTATTCTTTGGTGATACAAGGGGAAGATCATCAAGATGACTTTATTATTCCTGCTGAACTGGAGCGCAAGGTCGAGGAGTGCTTATTTCAGAATCAAAACAAGCCCGGCTGCCGTTCTTTAAAGGATCTGCGCTTGTTTTAATCCAGTGATTTACAAAAGAGGGGAAATTTCTCATGACAGATGAATTGTGTCCGTGTGGCAGTGGATTGGCTTTTGGTGATTGCTGTAAGCGTGTGCTGGCGGGAAAGAAACGGGCGGATACGGCCGAGCGTGTTATGCGGGCGCGCTACAGTGCATATGTGACAGGTGATATTGCGTTTCTGGGGAAGTCCTTGGTGTCTGCAGATCGGGCTGCTTTTGATAGCGACGGGGCTCGTGCCTGGTCTGAGAAGGCGGATTGGCAGGGGTTGGAGATTGTCTCTACAGAGCGGGGGCAGTCCGATGATGCAGATGGCGTTGTGGAATTTGTTGCCCGATATCTAATGGATGGCGTTGAGCAGGCGCATCATGAGCGAGCGACCTTTGTGCGGGAATCTGGTGCGTGGTGTTATGCAGGGGGGCGTGTTATTGGTGTGGATCCCTACAGGCGGGAAACCCCTAAAGTGGGGCGCAATGATCCTTGTGGCTGCGGCAGCGGGAAGAAGTATAAGAAGTGTTGTGGCCGGTAGCGTTCCTGCTTATCGCCGTTGTAGCTTGATGGTGACAGTGCGGTTTCGCTGACGGTTGTCGGAAGTATCGTTTGGGAATGGGGCTGTGGAGCCCGCACGCGTTATTATTGCTTCATCAGGGAATCTAGCACGTTGTTTGAAATGTTCGGCTACGGCATTTGCCCTTGCTGTCGCGAGTGCTTCGTTGTTGGCAAAGCGCGATGTGCTGCGCAGCGGGATGTTGTCCGTGTGGCCATCAATCTCAAGTTGCCAGCCGATGAGCCCGCGCGGAAGTTGACGTGCCAGTGCATCCAGTAGTTGGCGCCCTTCTGCTGACAAGGTGTCAAGGCTGCTGAATATGCCTTCGTCAAAGCGCAGGGATAACGCATCGGCATCCTGTGATATAATATGTACACCGTCAATGTTGATGGCTCTCAATGGTTCGGCTGCCGTTTCTGTGTTGGAAACCCTGTCATCCGTGCGATGTTGATCTGCGATTGGGGGTAGGGTGTCCGTGTCGTCCGAGAGGGTACTTGGCTGTGCTGTCTGTGGTAGGTCCTGCCGTGTACGTTGGCATCCGCGTCCCAAAAGGGCTATGATGAATGCGGCGGTTACGAGCGTGACAACGACCCATGCCCCCGCGAGCATTTTTGCACGTTGTGCCGCTGTTTCCTTGGTTGTTGCAAGTTGTCCATTGAGAGCAGCAATATTTTTTTTCATGAAAGCAACTTGTTGTCGCAATTCGGCAATAAGGTCTTCCTTTTGGTCGTTTTGTGCGAGGTCACGTGTATTGGTGGCCTGCTCTTTTGCCAAGGCTTCTTGTAGCGCTTCCATTTGTTCTGTGAGTTCTTGTTGCCGGGTTTGGGCTTGTTGCCGTTGCTCTGTTGCTTGTTCTTTGAGCGCATCGAATTCGGCTTGCAGTGTGCCTACATCCTGTTCGGCTTGCTGCGCCTGTTGCTCTGCCAGCCGTTCCTGCTCGCGCGCGGCTCGCAAGAGATCTTTGATTTGTTTTTGCAGATCTTTGATTTCTGCTTGGAGCTGCGCTACATGCTCATCATCTTGGGGACGTTTATCGTCTGAGGGTGGGGTTGGCGGGGAAACTTCTTGTGCGGAAGTCACTACGTTCTCTTGTTTGCGGTTTTCCCTCTCTGAGTCGGGATCGGTTGCGGGTGTGACGCGCTGGGGCGTCTTGTTTGCTGGCTCCGTGTTGGGCTTCCTTGTTTGTTGCGAAGATTCCTTTGAGAGTTTTTCCAGCGCTCTTTGCATAGGCATCGTTTTGTTGGATGAACGATGTGTAAGGATGGCATCGTCTGGAAGTACACGATGTTCCACAAGGGCGGTGACAGCGGCTAGCGGAAACGGGCCGTATCGTTTGCCGTCTTGGCGTTCCGCGAACCAATCCATTTCCAGTTCGGGGATGTCTTCCACCGCTATCCAGTCTTGCTCGTCTTGTGATGCCAGATTGCCCGCTACAATTCGGCATTGTGCTGCCCACAGCATGAGGTCCTCGAGGGGCACTGGACCATATTGGTTGTTATTCTTTTTCTTGATATACCATTCGGTTGCATCCTTCACGCGTAGCCTCCGGTCTTAGGCATGGTTTTTAAAATGGGAGCGATTAATGTTTAGCTGGTTGATGCGGTAGTTCAAAATGCGCTGCGTGGTATGTAGGTGACGAGCTGCTGCAGATGCGCTGCCACGGTTTTTCTTGAGCGCATCGATAATGATTTCGCGTTCGTAGGCGTTGACCATTGCTTTCAGATCGGCTCCTTCGGTAGGCAGTAGCGCGGTACGCGTTTGTTCGTCTGTTTGGAGCGAAGGGGGAAGGGTGTAGGCATGGATCACGTTGTCATTACTTGTTAGAACGGCTCGTTCAATGCAATTTTCGAGTTCGCGCACATTTCCGGGCCAATGATAGGCCATCATCATGCTGATGGCAGCGGAAGATATGCGTTTGATGTCTTTATTGTGCATGTTGTTGTATTTCTGGACGAAATGATCTGCGAGAAGAATAATGTCTGATTTGCGCTCACGTAAGGAAGGTAGATTGATGGGGAAGACGTTGAGTCGGTAATATAGGTCTTCCCTGAAGCGATTTTCCTTGATGGCGGTTTCGAGGTCGACGCTTGTGGCGGCGAGAATGCGTACGTCTACATCGACGGCTTGCATACCGCCCACGCGCTCGAAGCAGCGTTCTTGTAGTACGCGAAGCAGTCGAACCTGAACGGAGGGGGCAATATCGCCTATTTCATCGAGAAACAGGGTTCCGCCATTGGCCATCTCGAATCGTCCTTGCCGCTGATTTGCTGCGCCGGTAAATGCGCCCTTTTCGTGGCCAAAGAGTTCACTTTCTATTATGGACTCAGGGAGAGCTGCGACGTTGACGCATATAAAAGGATTGTTTTTGCGCGGGCTGCTGAAATGGATGGCTCGGGCAACGAGTTCTTTTCCTGATCCGGAACCGCCGCGGATTAAAACGGTTGCATTGCTATCGGCTACTTGTGCGATCTGTTCATATACGATCCGCATGCCATGGCAATTTCCGATAATGTTGGCGGGTCGGTAGCGATCTCCGAGTTCCCGCCGAAGTTTGCGATTTTCTGCCATCAGGCTCTCTCGCGCTGCGATGCCTTCGCGGATGCTGTACACGGCTTCTGCCAGTAAGTCGGCGAGTAATTTCAGGAAGTGCTCGTCGCGCTCGAGTTCATCCTGCGGTGCTGTCTGGCAGTCAACGCTGAGCGTCCCGATGACACGGTTCTGATGTATGATCGGTACACATATAAATGCTGTAGCAACATCTTTGCGCATTTGTGTACGATCCAGAAACTCGGGATCGGTCCGGATGTCGGGGACAATGACGGGTTTGGCCGTGCTGGCCACTTTGCCGGTAATGCCTTCTCCTAGGAGGTAGCGTCCCCGTTGTTTGGCTTCTTCCGGCATGCGGGTTGCTTCGATCTGGAATACATCAGATCCTGAGTTCCGCAGGGTGAATGTTCCGCGGGTCATCTGCATTTCGCTTTCCAGTACATCCAGCACACGATCGAGGAGGGATGTGACGCCCCGCTCGTGCGCCATGGCTCGTGACACAAGATAAAGAATGCGTAGCTCTGTTTCGGCTCGGTCTTTGTTCTCTTTCATGCTGTTGGATGTCATCCTTTGTTGATCGATATATTGTAAGCCGCACTGGGGTATTTGTCTGCTCGGCTGGGCTGCCCGCTGCTTCGTGCCACGCCTGCTTGGGTTTATTTGTTGCTACAAATTTGTATAGAATCGCGTGTACTTTCTGCGATGTCAACATATTTGTAAGATTTTATAGAGGTGATCTTGTTTTCTGCAAACATCTATAATTTATAAAATCATTATAATCAATGATTTGTAAATATATGATAATTGTGTGTTAAAGTTTGGCATGTTTGTTGCTTTGTTGCCTTGACGGTCAGTTTTGTAGACAAATAGTGAAAAATCATGCAGCGAGAGGAGGCGCAAACGAACGAAGAAGTGGTTGGGCTTAATAATGTGTTTGTGATGTGAGAGATCATAGGTTGAAAGAATTACAAGAAAAGGAGAATTACGTGAAGAGAAAACTGTTAGGCATGTGGCTCGTCATTCTTGCGCTAGCGGGGTCATTTGGTATGGCTCTGCCGGTATATGCGGAGGAAGCTGAAGTCGCAGAAGAATTAACTGTGGACGTTGCGGCATTTGCAATGGATAACTTATTTATCTTTTTGTGTGCCGTGCTGGTGATATTCATGCAGCCAGGCTTTGCGATGGTTGAGGCCGGGTTCAATTCAGCCAAGAATACCGTTAACATTTTGTTTAAAAATGTAATGGACCTTTGTATTGGCGTGCTGCTGTATTTCCTTGTGGGATACGGCGTGATGTATGGGGATTCCGTCTTAGGAGGTTTTCTTGGCTGGGGCGGCATGGGTATACCGGCATTCGAAGGTGAGCTAGTTGGTGGTGAGCTCCATCCACAGGTTGATTTTCTGTTTCAGGTTGCGTTTGCGGCAACGGCAGCGACGATCGTTTCCGGTAGTGTTGCTGGCCGTATGAAGTTCAGTGCCTACTTGGTGTATAGTGCCGTTTTGACGGGTGTATTGTATCCGATCAGTGGTTACTGGACATGGGGTGAGGGCTGGCTCGATAATCGTGGTTTCCATGATTTTGCTGGTTCTCTGATTGTGCATGCTGTTGGTGGTTTTGCTGGCTTGGCTGGCGCTATTGTACTGGGGCCACGTCGCGGTCGTTTCGGGGCAGATGGCAAACCGCGCGCCTTACCTGGGCACAACCTTCCGATTGCAACGCTTGGAGCCTTTATCCTGTGGGTCGGTTGGTACGGCTTCAATCCTGGCAGCGTGCTGGCGATTGCTGGTGGCGATGAATCGATCGAGGTCATGACGGTAGCTGTAAATACGACATTAGCGGCAGCAGCAGGTGGCTTGTTTGCGATGTTGTTCACGTGGGTTCTACACAAGAAACCTGAATTGTCTATGGCATTGAATGGTGTGCTGGCCGGTTTGGTTGGTATTACCGCCAATGCAGACGTTGTGAGCAACGTTTCGGCGATCATTATTGGTTTGGTTGCCGGTATTCTGGTGGTGCTTGGCGTTAAATTGCTCGACATGCTGCGGATAGACGATCCGGTTGGTGCGTGGCCTGTGCATGGCTTGTGCGGCATCTGGGGCGGTATTGCCACGGGCATCTTCGGTGCAGACATCGCTATGGGACCGCAAATCATTGGATCGATTGCTTATCCTGTGTGGGCCTTCGTCACCATGTTTATTCTCTTCTCGATACTCAAAGCTGTTGGTATGCTGCGCGTGTCTCCTGAGGAGGAATTGCGTGGTTTGGACATCGGTGAGCATGGTGAGGAAGCATATAACGGTTTCCAGATCTTTGCGACGGAGTAACGATTGATATAGAAATATCCCGCCCGGTTGTGCCGGGCGGGCATCCATCAAATAAGGAGAGACGAAAGCATGAAATTAATCGTAGCATACATACAGCCTGAACGGTTGAATGCTGTTAAGCAGTCCCTGTACAGCAAGGAAATCTACAAGATGTCCGTGACGAATGCACTCGGCTGTGGCCAGCAGAAAGGTTACCATGAGTCGTATCGCGGGGTTGATATCGAGGTCAACTTGCTGAAGAAGGTGCGGGTTGAGGTTGCCGTGAACGACGAGTTCGTGGAGCCGACAATAGCGGCAATCATCGAAGGTGCACGCACCGGTAATATTGGTGACGGAAAAATCTTTGTGATGGCGCTTGATGAGTGTGTCCGTATTCGCACCGGCGAAAAGGGGAAGGAGGCGATCGGGTAGGCTGTTTCTGGACGTGTCCCCAGCGCATGTACAACATGTGCTGGGGCATGCAAAAAAGATTGCGTACTTGTTGCGTTTTCGTTAAAAAACTAACCAATTATTAATGATAGCACATCGGTTCCGATGTGTTGCTGAAGAAAGGGAGAATGAGTATGAAGAAGATGATTACAGGTGTTGCTGCAGTTGCTCTGATGATGACATCAGCTGCAATGGCCGAAGATGTGGCGGTGGAGTTGACGGTCGACGTTGCCAGCGCATATGTATTCCGTGGGGATACATTGAATGACGGGCCTGTCGTGCAGCCTGGCCTAGAGATTGGTTTGCCATATGGTATTACGCTTGGCGTGTGGGGCAATATCGATCTGGATGATTATGATGGTGCACTTGAAAAGAATCAGTTCTCGGAAATCGACGTGTATGTTTCGTATGCACTTCCGCTCAACATTGATGCATTAGACGTATCGGTCGGTTATACGGAGTTCGCGTATCCGGGTGCCGAAGGCAAAGCTGACCGCGAAGTTGGTTTAGCGTTTGGCTATGATCTCGGCTTGGCAGAACTCGGTCTAGGTCTGTTCTATGGTGTCGATGGTGGTATCGATAAGGATTTCTTTGCGGAGCTTACCGTGGGAACCGCTTATGAGCTGCCGGAAGGTGTCGTGCTCGATCTTGGTGCCGGCATTGGCTACTTGAACCCGGATGAGGGCGAAAGTGGTTTCTCGGGATATTCGCTGAGTGCTGGTCTGAGCTATGGCATCCTCAGTGCAAGTGTAACCTACTATGGTCAGGTTGATAGCGATGTGCTGGTAGATCGTGTTGTAGATGAAGATGGCGAAGTTACCGGTACCTATGACGTAGATGTTGTAGGTATGTTGAGCCTCGCACTGGAATTCTAATCCAGTCTGGATCTCAAAGGGCACCGGCTTTTGGCCGGTGCCTTTTTTTTTACAGACTTTGCATGTGCATGTTTGCATGCTATGGTGCTTCCAACAACATGAGAGCATAACACGTAAATAGGTATATCTGTTCACGGGAGGTTAAAAATGGGGTTAAAGTGCGTAATTTTTGATTTGGATGGTGTGTTGGTGGATACGTCTGTTTTTCATGCCAAAGCATGGGCTGATCTCGTACGCGGCGAAGGGTTTGAACCTCCTGCTGATTTGGAGAATCTCGTGAAGGGCATTAGTCGGATGGAAAGTCTGAAAATTGCGCTAGGCGAGCATGCGTCCCAATATAGTGAAAGCGAATTGACGGCCTTGGGGGATCGTAAAAATGCTTGTTATCTGGAAGCTGTCAAGACGGTTAAGGCGTCGGATCTATATCCTGGTGCGCGCGCGCTACTAGATGGATTGCGTGCGGCTGGTATTAAGGTGGCGTTGGGATCCGCAAGTAAAAATGCGCGGGCTGTTTTGGATGGGCTGGGGATTACGAGTGATTTTGATGTTATTAGTGATGGTACGACGCACACGCGTGGAAAGCCACATCCCGATGTGTTTTTAGGTGCTGCTTGGATGGCAGGCGTGACGCCGGAAGAATGTATTGTTGTCGAAGATGCCCCCGCGGGGATTACCGCAGCTTTGCGTGGCGGTTTTGTGGCCGTTGGTCTCGGGGAACAGGATTTTCTGGATCAGGCCCATGTTGTGGTTGATTCATTGGCCGTTTTGGATGTGGCAAAATTGCAAGCATTGCATGCGGAGTATCGCGTTCCTGAACTAAAGGGGCCGCCAGCCTTGCCTTCTGTCGAAATTCCTCGAACACAAGATTATGTTGTGGCGCAGGGAAAGGCATCGGCTTCCTGGGAGGCACTGCCATGGGTGGCTTTGCGCCCGCTCAAGCATGAGGGCGGATCTGTACCTGAAACGCGTATGAAGATGCAGTATAGCGAAAAAGCACTCTATGTTCTTGTGGAAGCAAGCGCGCAGACTTTGCATTGCACGATCGAGGAAGGCAATGCTCCTTTGTATAAAGAGGACGTCGTGGAGATTTTTGTAATGCCTGATCCTTGGCAGCGTGTTTACCTTGAGTATGAGCTCTCTCCCTTGGGACATGATTTGACACTGTGCGTTACGAACCACATGGGTGTGTTTCAGGGAGCGCAGCCTTGGGGAATGCCTGTGGAGCAGCGGATTCAGAAACAGGTCATTGTCCAGGGCGGTCCCGCCGAAAGTGGTGCATCTATTTCCGGGTGGCTCATGGAGATCAAAATACCCTTTGCTTTATTTGCACCTATCGCTGTTGCGCCTCCGACTGCTGGCATGGTTTGGTATGGCAATGTTTGTCGAATAGATACGGAACAGGGGGTGCAAACGCATTCCGCTTGGTCCGTGCCAGACGGTAAAAGTTTTCATGATTATGCTCGTTTTGGTAGGTTGCAGTTTGTTTAGGCTGTGTCTGTATGTATATAATACCAATACGGTTGCAGGCAGAAGGCTTGACGACGGAGCAAGCAAACGTCTAAAATGCCAGTCCGATGCGAATACAGGTTATACGTTGTTGAATAGAGCCTCGTGCTCACAATATATGTCTGGAATACAAACGTTATGAGCAAAAGGTATGCTATATTTGGCGATATACATGGGAATCTACAGGCCCTGGAAGCAGTGTATGCCGATGCTGCAGATCATGATGTGAATACGTTTGTGTGTGTGGGTGACATCGTTGGTTATAATGCTAACCCTGCCGAATGTCTTGAGAAGATCCGCTCTACTTGTGTGGCCGTTGTGCGTGGTAATCATGATCACTATGTGGCGCATGATGAGTGTTTGGAGGATTTTCATCCATTGGCTGCCAGTGTAATTGATTGGACGCGTCAGCAGTTAACGAAGGAACAGATCCATTATTTGAAAAATCTGCGTCTATCTCGCATGGTGGATGGATTTACGATTGTGCATAGCACGTTAGATATGCCGGAGAGGTGGGGCTACGTCATCGATGTTCTAGATGCCGAGGCTAATTTTAATTATCAAACGTCATCGGTATGTTTTCATGGTCATACACATGTACCTGTTGTTTTTGAGCGTGATGGGCAGGTTACGCGTAAAAGTTTTAGTTCCTATACGACGCGATTGGGATGTAAATGTTTCGTCAATACGGGTAGTGTAGGACAACCTCGCGATGGCGATCCGAGGGCTTCCTATATCATCTATGAACCGGATTGCCGGCATATTACGTTGCGTCGCATTCCATATGATCTGGAAAAGACACAAGAGGCAATTCGTGCAGTGGGTCTGCCGGAGCGCTTGGCGCGTCGTCTTGAGCACGGGAAGTAGTTTAGGGTTACTTGCTCTTGTTTGCTGTATGCTCTTGACGAATATCTTATTTCGGTCTAAAAACGGAACGTTCTGTTTGCAGGTTGCGAGCGAAATGTTGGAACAGGTAAACTCTGGAGGGTTTTATGGCATATGTAATTAGCGATGCGTGCACGAAATGTGGTAACTGTGTACCTACATGTCCAGTTGAAGCTATTAGTGAAGGTGATAGCCAGTTTGTAATTGATGCGGATACGTGTGTAGACTGCGGGGCCTGTGAGCCTGAGTGTCCGGTTGATGCTATTAGTGCAGGCTGAGGCCGCGTTGGTTTCGGTGAGCCGCACGGTTTTCCGTGCGGCTTTTTTTATGATACGATGCGTTTGCTGTTGCGGTTTGGAGAACGGAATGTCTTTTCGCTATTTATTTGGCCCTGTGGCATCACGGCGCTTTGGTCGTTCTTTGGGGATTGATTTGTTAGGGCAGCGTATCTGTAGTTTTGATTGTGTTTTCTGTGAGGCGGGTCCAACGCAAACCTGCACGATGGAGCGCGGCGTATATGTTCCAACGGATGTCGTGCTTGCTGAGCTGCGGGCATGGCTGGGAGGTGGCGGTGTGGCTGATGTGATCACGCTGGCAGGTCGTGGCGAACCGACCCTGCATACGCAATTCGGGATGGTTATTGATGCGATTCATGAGATGTGCGTCATTCCTGTCGTTTTGCTTAGTAATGGAAGTTTATTTGGAATGCCGGATGTGCGTCAGAGCGCTGCTCGGGCAGATATAGTAAAGGTTTCTTTGAGTGGGTGGGATGATGCTTCGATGGTCAATGTCAATCGTCCTGCCAGTGGTTTGACCTTTGATGCTTACCTGGAAGGGATGGTCTCCTTCCGGGAAGAGTTCAAAGGGGAGCTTCGGTTGGAGGTGATGTTTGTTGCGGGTTTGAATACATCAGAAGATTGCGTTTCGAAGCTAGCGGCTTGCGCGGCCAGGATTGAGGCGGATAGAATTGAATTGAATACGGTGGTGCGCCCTCCGTCGGTGTCGGGAACGGACGCTGTTTCCGAGGAGATGCTACACCGTTATGCTTCGTTTTTCGGGCCGAAGGCTGTGGTTATCGGGCGTTCAGCTGAAACGGTTGGTTTATTGGATCATGCCGGGGATATCACTCCATTATCCGAACAAATTATGGCATTGTTGGCACGGCGGGGGGGTACATTGGAGGAAATGGCGCTTGGAATTGGAGCGGCATCTGCCCGAATTCAGTTCTGTTTGCAGCAACTAATGGATCAGGGGGTCGTTACCCCAGCGGCAGGTCGGCCTGACTTTTATCAACTTGTTACGGCAGAGGGCAGCATATACCGGACTTCAAAAAAAAGTGATGAAAAGCAGTAAAAATGGTTGACAGTATTTCGCTGCATGTTAACGTACCGGCTGTTTTTCTCGTGATTCGGTCAAAAAGTAATATAGATGTGGGGCACATGAAGCCGTGCCGATACCGGACCGCTCATGCAGGGTCTGGTGCGGAGGCGTACGTGCAGTTCCAGATTAGAGCGTGCTGGCAAAAGCGATGCCCATGTAGCTCAGTCGGCAGAGCACGTCCTTGGTAAGGACGAGGTCAGCGGTTCGATCCCGCTCATGGGCTCCATAGCAGTATAGCGTGAGACAATAGAAGATGATTTTTGCCGGAGAGGTGTCCGGTTGGGTAAACAGCAAGGCAAACAAGAACGTCGTAGTTGACGGGCAGAGAAGGAAAAGGGAGATACAACATGGCTAAAGAGAAGTTCGAAAGGTCAAAGCCGCACGTGAACGTGGGGACGATTGGTCACGTTGACCATGGTAAGACGACGCTGACGGCAGCGATTACGCGTGTTCAGGGTGTAAAGGGTTTGAGTAAGTTTATTGCGTATGATGAAGTTGCTAAAGCTTCTGAATCGCAGGGTCGTCGTGATGCTACCAAGATTCTGACAATTGCGACATCCCATGTGGAGTATTCCTCGGAGAATCGCCACTATGCGCATGTCGACTGCCCGGGTCACGCAGACTATGTTAAGAACATGATCACCGGTGCTGCTCAGATGGACGGCGCCATTCTGGTGTGTAGTGCGACGGATGGTCCAATGCCACAGACTCGCGAGCACATCCTGTTGGCGCGTCAGGTTGGTGTGCCTGCAATTGTAGTGTATTTGAACAAGGTCAACCTTGTTGACGACGAAGAACTCATCGAGCTGGTTGAGCTTGAACTTCGTGAATTGCTCTCGAAGTATGACTTCCCAGGTGATGACATCCCGATCATTCGTGGTGATGCTTTGGCGGCAACGCAGGTAAATGCTCCTGATGATCCCGGTTGCGGTTCGATCACCGAGTTGATGGATGCGCTGGATAATTACATTCCGGAACCTGTACGCGCCGTTGATCAGGCATTCTTGATGCCGATCGAAGATGTGTTCTCTATTGAAGGTCGCGGAACTGTGGTTACCGGTCGTATCGAGCGCGGTTTGATTAAAGTTGGCGAGGAAGTGGAAATTGTTGGTATTCACCCAACGACGAAAACGACAGCCACGGGTGTCGAAATGTTCCGCAAGCTTCTTGACCAAGGTGAAGCTGGCGACAATGTAGGTATTTTGTTGCGCGGAACGAAGAAGGACGAAGTAGAGCGTGGTCAGGTTCTGGCGAAACCGGGTTCTATTACGCCCCACACCGAGTTTGAAGCAGAGGTTTATATTTTGAGCAAGGACGAGGGTGGACGTCATACGCCGTTCTTTAAGGGGTATCGTCCGCAGTTCTATATCCGTACGACGGACGTGACGGGTGACATCACCTTGCCAGATGGTGTTGAGATGGTCATGCCTGGTGACAACGTGCAGATGTCGGTTAAATTAATCCAGCCTGTGGCGCTTGAGGACAAGATGCGCTTTGCGATCCGTGAAGGTGGTCGTACGGTTGGAGCCGGCACGGTTTCCAAGATCAACAAGTAAGAACGAGTATTAGGATACAAAGGCTTTTGCCAACCCCGTGGCGTTTATGCGCCACGGGGTTGTAGTGTCCGTAGACGGGCGGTGAGGAAATGCCCAGAGAACAGATCACGTTGGCTTGTACAGAGTGCAAACGGCGCAACTACACGACAACGAAAAATAAGACACAGACACCGGGGCGGTTGGAGATCCTGAAGTTTTGTCGGTTCGACAAGAAACGCACGGTGCATCGGGAGATCAAATAAATAGTGTTCTAGGCCAGTAGCTCAATTTGGCAGAGCACCGGTCTCCAAAACCGGGGGTTGGGGGTTCGATTCCCTCCTGGCCTGCCATGCAAGCCATGGAGACGAACGATTCAACATGGGTTGCTGTAGGCAATACGAGGATAGCATGAGTGAGGAAAAGAAACAGCCAGCGTTAAAGCGATTCAAAAACTACTTACATGAAGTGGTTTTGGAGATGAAGCGTTCTACCTGGCCGGATCGTCGTGCTCTTGTTACGCATACAGTAGTTGTGATTGTAGGCGTCATTTTGCTTGGTTTGTACGTGGGCATCAGTGACACGATTTTGGAATATGCTCTTCGTTGGCTTGTGCCGAGAGGGTAACAGAGGTAACGGCAAATGGATAAACAGTGGTTTGTGGTGCACACGTTGACCGGACAAGAGTCCAAGGTTCGCGATGGAATTTTGAAGCGTGTGGCCATTGATGAAATGGCTGATTATATTGGTGAGGTCATTATCCCGACGGAAAAGGTTTCCGAAGTGAAGCGTGGTGTTCGGACGACGACCACACGGAAATTCTTTCCTGGCTATGTGCTGGTGAATATTGCGTTGTATGACGAGAACCGGCAGTTGATTGAGCGGACATGGCACTTTATTAAGGAAACCACGGGTGTGATCGGCTTTGTTGGCGGCGAACGTCCCGTTCCGTTGCCTGAAGAAGAAGTTAATGTAGTCTTGCATCAGGTGGAAGAGAAGAAAGAGAAGGTTGCGCCGAAAGTCACATATGAAGTTGGCGAAACCATTAAGATTACCGATGGTCCTTTTGTTAATCTCAGTGGTACCGTCGATGAAATTGATCCTGAGCGCGGTCGGCTCAAGGTTTCAGTGGCTATTTTTGACCGTTTGGTTTCGGTGGAGTTGGAGTACTGGCAGGTTGAACGCGCATAATGCATGTGGGTTGCCACGCGACGACAGCATAAGAAATTGGTAACGATAACGTAGTAGAGAGTGAGGCAAAAAGATGGCCAAGAAAGTCATCGGTGAAATTAAATTGCAGATTCCGGCGGGGCAAGCGAATCCTGCACCTCCGGTAGGTCCGGCATTGGGACAGCATGGTGTCAACATCATGGAATTTTGTAAGGCTTTCAATGCTCGGACGCAGGATAAGGCTGGCTTGGTGATACCGGTAGTGATTTCGGTATTCGCAGATCGGTCCTTTACGTTTGTGACCAAAAGTCCGCCGGCCGCATCCCTGTTGAAGCGTGCTGCAGGATTAGCCAAGGGATCTGGCGAACCGCACAAGGATAAGGTTGGTTCCGTGACACGCGCCCAGGTGCAGGAAATTGTGCAGATCAAAAAAGACGATTTAAATGCCCGCGATGAAGAGGCTGCGATCCGCATGGTTGAGGGTACGGCACGTAGCATGGGAATAGAAGTTGTAGAGGGATAATTTCGTATACATCCGGGAGTTGATCGGTGTTCGTGACGGGTGTTGCGAATACAAACGACAACGTAGACCGGGGGCACAACATGATATTGTGCTTTTACCATAAAGGAGCAAAAACATGCCGAAACATGGCAAACGTTTCAATTCGATTCGGGCGCAAGCGCCGCGAACCGTGCTGGAACTGCAAGAAGCGGTTACGTTTCTCAAGGAACACCCAGGGGCCAAGTTTGACGAATCCGTTGAGCTGGCTTTTCGTATGGGGATTGATCCCCGGAAATCTGAAAATGCCATTCGTAGCACGGTTGCGCTGCCACATGGGACGGGTAAACCGGTTCGCGTGCTCGTGTTTGCCGCCGGCGCGGCAGCCGATGCTGCTCGCGAAGCGGGTGCTGAATTCGTCGGTAACGAAGATATGATCGAGAAGGTTAAAGGGGGATTTACCGACTTTGACGTCGCAATTGCAACGCCCGAGGCCATGCAAGAGGTTCGTAAGCTTGGTCGGGTGCTTGGACCTCGCGGTTTGATGCCGAATCCCAAAACCGGTACGGTCAGCGATGACACGGCTGCTGCGGTGCAGGCCGCAAAGGGGGGGCGTGTTGAGTTCCGTATGGATCGGCATGGGAACATTGCCGCTGCCGTTGGAAAGTTATCGTTTTCTGTGGAGCAGCTTTGTGAAAACATCGAAACCCTTGCTGCTGCGGTGCGGTCAGCGAAGCCAGCCGGGGCCAAAGGAATTTATATTCGGAACTGCTCGGTTTCGACCACCATGGGGGTCGGACTTCGGGTTAACATCAAAGAATAGTTTGCAAAGGTAGGAAGGAATACCGATGAGACCGGAAAAAGAATCCATCTTAAAGGAAATGTCAGACGCTTTGTCTGGTAGCGAACATGTATTGCTGGCTGATTATAGTGGTATGAAGGTAAAGCACTTTGCCCTTCTGCGTTCAGCATTAGGCAATGTGGGAGCGAAGGCTCTGGTAGTAAAGAACAGTCTGCTTGGGGTTGCGCTGAAGGCGCAGGACCGCAGCGTACCGGAAGAAGCGCTTACGGGGAAGACGGTGATGGTAACGGGTGGCGATGATGTCACGGCCGTGGCTAAGTCTCTTAAAGCGTTTATCAAGGAACAGAAGTTACTGGTTTTAAAGGGTGGTAGCCTCAACACCCAAATGTTGACTGAGCAGGATATCGACGCCATGGCAGACTTGCCAGCGCGCGAAGTGTTGCTTGGACAGCTTGTCGGAACAGTTCAGGCACCGATGACGCAACTGGTTGGCGTCATGCATGCTAAGGTGTCGAGCTTGTTGTATGTATTAACCGCCATTGAAGAGAAAAAGAAAGAAGCAGCCTGATCGCGGGAGCAGGCTGTGTGGAAACATTACGATAAATAAGGAGTAGGTCATGTCAGAAGAAGTAAAAGTTGAAGGTAAGATGGCAGAGTTTATTGATTGGATTGAGGGAATTAGCGTGCTGGAACTTTCCCAGCTCGTAAAGGCGCTCGAGGATCGTTTAGGTGTAACGGCGTCTGCGCCGGTTGCTATGATGGCGGGAGCAGGTGCTGCACCAGCTGCTGCAGCTGAAGCAGAAGAGGAAAAGACCGAGTTTGACGTAATTCTCAAGGATGGTGGAGCCAAGAAGATTGGTGTCATCAAAGAGATCCGTGCGATCACGGGACTTGGCTTGAAGGATTCGAAAGACTTGGTTGAAGGTGCGCCGAAGCCGGTCAAAGAAGCAGTGTCCAAAGAAGAAGCAGAAGAGATGAAGAAGACACTGGAAGCGGCTGGCGCCACAGTCGAAATCAAGTAGTCGGATTTCTGTGCAGGTAGTTTTGAGATTGGGAAGCTTCTTTGAAAATATTGATGTGAGGTGTCTTTGTGGTAGATAGAATTAACTTCGGCAAATTGCGGGAAATCATTGACCCTCCTAACCTGATTGATGTGCAAACCCGTTCTTACCGGGATTTTCTGCAGCGTTCTGCAGATTCGGAAAAACGAGTTGCCCAAGGGCTAGAGGGGATTTTCAAAGAGGTGTTTCCCATCGAGAGCTACGATGGTCGTTATGCATTAGATTATGTTAAATACGAGCTTTCCGCGCCTAAACTTGATCCTGTGGAATGCGTCTATGAGGGGGAAACGTATGCGTCACCCCTACATGTCACGTTTCGCTTGAAAGATGGCGACAGCGTAACGGAAGACGTTGTGTTCATGGGCGATGTGCCTTTGATGACGGATACCGGTGCTTTCGTTGTGAATGGTGCGGAACGGGTTGTGGTTAGCCAGTTGCATCGCTCGCCCGGTATTTGTTCGGAACGCTCCGTGCATGCGAATGGCGCCATGCTGTATTCGATTCGTGTCATTCCGGATCGCGGTTCCTGGATTGAGATACAATTCGACACCTCGGATCTCATCTGGATTTACATGGATCGCAAGCGTCGTCGTCGCAAGTTTTTGGCAACGACCTTTTTGCGCGCACTCGGGTATGGGACCGATGAGGAAATCCTCGGTTTGTATTATGATTTTGCATCCGTAAAGGTGAGTGCTTCTGTATCCGAAGATGATCTTGCGGCCAAAGTGTTCAAGGATGATATCATTGACTTGGATTCCAAGACCGTGTTGGCGCGTAAATATGAACCACTCACTGAAGCTGCGATGAAGCAAATTCATGAGGCTGGCATCAAGAGCGTCGATATTGTCGATGTGTCTTGGGATGATGGCCTTTTACTCAAGAGCTTGAAGGCGGATCCTGTTCACACGGCAGATGAAGCCTTGAAGGATATTTATCATAAATTGCGTCCTGGGGATCCTGCCACAGCTTCCAATGCGCGGCAGTTATTGCGTCGTCTGTTTTTTGATCCACGCCGTTATGATCTTGGTAGCGTTGGCCGTTACAAGATCAACCAGAAGCTTGGTTTGGAGAATGAAATTGATAATAACATGCGCGTTCTGGATGAACGTGATGTTATCGAATCCTTACGGCATCTGATTAATGTCCGTCGCGGTGTGGAAAACGTGGACGACATTGACCATTTAGGTAGCCGTCGCGTTCGTACGGTTGGAGAACTGATGGAGAATCAGTGTCGGATGGGGCTTGCTCGTACAGAGCGACTGATTCGCGAGCGGATGACGCTTTTTGATCCGACGACGGGAACGCTATCGCCACAACGGTTGGTGAATTCCAAGTCATTATCGGCTGTTGTGCAAGACTTCTTTGGTCGCAGTCAGTTGAGTCAGTTCATGGACCAAACCAACCCGCTTTCCGAATTGGCGCATAAACGTCGTTTAAGTGCATTAGGCCCGGGGGGTTTGAGCCGCGAACGTGCTGGTTTTGAGGTTCGCGACGTGCATAGCAGTCATTATGGACGTATTTGTCCGATTGAGACACCCGAAGGTCCGAACATCGGTCTTATTTCCTCGCTCAGTATTTATGCACATGTAAATGAGTTTGGCTTCATAGAAAGTCCGTATCGTCGCGTGGACAAAGGACGTGTGACGGATGAAGTGGAGTTTTTGTCAGCGGACAAGGAAGAGCGCTACATCATTGCCCAGGCGAATGCGCCACTGCAGGATGATGGTCATTTCCGCAATCCGTTCGTTTCGGTTCGTCACCGTGGTGAATTCCTGGAAGTGCCTGGCAAGGAAGTCGATTACATGGACGTGTCTCCGAAGCAGGTTGTGAGTATTGCTGCTGGTATGATTCCGTTCCTGGAGCACGACGATGCTAACCGTGCTTTGATGGGAGCGAACATGATGCGTCAAGCTGTTCCGCTGTTGCGTGTTGAGCGGCCGTATGTTGCGACCGGTCTGGAAGAACGCGCCGCACGCGACTCCCGCGTGATGGTGCTTTCCGAGAAGGCCGGTATTGTGGCTTATGTTTCTGCCAAGCGTATCGTGGTTTCATCGGATGGTAGCATGCCTACGAAGAAGACCCCTGCGGACGCGTATCAGGAATATCGCTTGCAGAAGTTCCGTCGGTCGAATGCTGGTACCTGCATCAATCAGAAGCCGATTGTACGTTTGGGGCAGAAAGTGAAGGCTGGTCAGACGCTTGCGGATGGTCCGGCAACAGATCAGGGCGAGTTAGCGCTTGGGAAAAACCTGCAGGTGGCATTCATGCCTTGGTCGGGTTACAATTTCGAAGACGCCATTCTTATCAGTCAGCGCCTGGTCCGTGAGGATGCGTTTACTTCTATCCAGATTCAGGATTTTGAAGTTGGTGCTCGCGACACGAAGTTGGGTCCTGAAGAAATTACGCGGGATATTCCGAATGTTGGTGAAGAAGCCCTGCGGAATCTAGGGCCGGATGGCGTAATCCGTCCCGGCGCCGAAGTTCGTCCTGGCGATATCTTGGTGGGTAAGATCACACCCAAAAGCGAAACGGAATTAGCGCCGGAAGAGCGTTTGTTGCGTGCGATTTTTGGTGAAAAGGCAGCGGAAGTGCGCGATACATCTTTGACTGTGCCAAGCGGAACGTATGGTATCGTTATGGATGTCAAGGTGACGGCGCATAAAGAAACCAAGAATGCGGATTCGTCTCCCGCTCAACGCAAGCGTCAACGCAAAACCATTGAGGAAGAACACAAAGCAAAACGGCAAGAGTTGCAGAACGACTTGACGGAAGCTTTGAGCAACATTTTGTTGGGCGAGAAGATTCCCTTGGATGTGATTGATGTTGAAGCGGATGAAATTATCATTCCGGCTAATCGTAAAATCACCAAAACGCTTTTGCGTAAGTTGTCAGCGGTTAGCGATCATATCCGGATTGAGAGTAGTCCGATCCAGATTAAGATTGACGACATTATCAGTGAGTACAAACCTCGTTTTGCTGAGCTGGATGAAGAATTCCAGAACTCGATAGAGCGTTTGGAGAGTGGTGATGATCTGGATTCGGGTATTATCAAGCAGGTAAAGGTCTACATTGCAGCCAAGAAGAAGTTGTCCGTTGGGGATAAGCTGGCTGGTCGACATGGTAACAAGGGTGTTGTTGCCCGCATTGTGCCGGATGCAGATATGCCTTTCCTGCCGGATGGAACACCGGTTGATATTGTTTTAAATCCGCTTGGTGTGCCTTCGCGTATGAACCTCGGACAGGTTTTTGAAACGCACCTTGGTGCTGCTTGCAAAGCGTTAGGCATGCATGCTGCTACACCTGTGTTTGATGGTATTGCTGAGAAGGATATTGATGATCTGCTCAGCAAGGCTGGTTTGCCTGATGATGGCAAAAGTGTACTGTTTGATGGGCGCACGGGAGAGCCTTTTGATCAGCGTGTCGTTGTGGGGCAAATTTATATTCTGAAATTGCACCACTTGGTTACGGATAAGATCCATGCTCGCGCAGTTGGGCCTTATTCTCTGGTTACCCAGCAACCGTTGGGCGGTAAGGCCCAGTATGGTGGCCAGCGTCTTGGGGAAATGGAAGTATGGGCGCTGGAAGCATATGGCGTATCATATGCCTTGCAGGAGCTATTGACGGTTAAGAGTGATGATGTGAGCGGACGCACACGCATTTACGAGTCTATCGTTAAAGGAACCAACACGCTTGATGCCGGCATGCCGGAATCGTTCAGTGTTTTGATCAACGAGTTACGCGGCTTGTGTCTGGATGTACAAGTCGAGGGTGAGAAGCGCAGCAGCCTGCCACAATAAACGTTTGCAGCCGGGAGGAATAACATTGAATCCAATTTACGGAAAAGAAACAAGCTACCTGAACGATTTTGGCTCATTTGATTCGGTCGGTATAACACTGGCCGAGCCTGAGACGATTCGTGCATGGAGCCGTGGGGAGGTCAAGAATCCGGAAACGATCAACTACCGCACATATAAGCCGGAGCGGGGGGGGTTGTTTTGTGAGAAGATTTTTGGCCCGACGAAGGATTGGGAGTGTAGTTGTGGTAAATACAAGCGCATCAAGCACAAGGGTGTGATTTGCGATCGCTGTGGTGTCGAGGTGACGCTTTCTCGGGTACGTCGTGAACGCATGGGACACATCGAGCTTGCCGTGCCGGTATCTCACATCTGGTTTTTCAAATGTACGCCGAGCCGCATCGGTCTCATGCTTGATATGACGGCCAGTTCTTTGGAACGGGTATTGTACTATGAAGACTATATTGTGACAGATCCGGGGGAGACGCCTCTCAAGGAGCGTCAATTGTTGAGCGAAGCCGACTACCGTGAGGCGCGTGAGAAATATGGCGATGACTTTTCCGCCAAGATGGGTGCGGAGGGCATTCGTGAATTGCTCGTGAAAATTGATTTGCAAGCGTTGTTGGAGGAGCTGGAAGAGCAGATCCAGAAGACGAAGAGCAAGCAGACGCGCAAGAAACTTTCCAAGCGGATGAAGGTTACGGAAGGATTCCGTACGAGCAATACACGTCCGGAATGGATGGTTTTGGATGTTCTGCCCGTGATTCCTCCTGACTTGCGTCCATTGGTTCCGTTGGAGGGCGGGCGTTTTGCTACCTCGGACCTGAATGATTTGTATCGCCGTGTAATTAACCGGAATAATCGCCTGAAGAACTTGCAGCAGTTAAAGACGCCGGATGTCATTATTCGTAATGAGAAGCGCATGCTGCAGGAGGCGGTGGATGCCGTATTTGATAACGGTCGGCATGGCCGTGCCGTTACAGGTGCGGGCAATCGTCCCTTGAAATCCTTGAGCGATATGTTGCGCGGCAAGGGTGGCCGTTTCCGCCAGAACTTGCTTGGTAAGCGAGTAGACTACTCGGGTCGGTCCGTGATTGTCGTTGGCCCCGAGTTGAAGTTGAATCAGTGCGGGTTGCCAAAGAAGATGGCGTTGACGTTGTTTGAACCGTTTATCATTCGTCGCTTGAAAGAGATGGGCGTGGTTCACACGGTACGTAGCGCGAAAAAGCTGATTGAGAAGCAAACCGATGATGTCTGGGATATTCTTGAGGAAGTGACGCGGGATAAGACGGTGATGTTAAACCGTGCGCCAACCTTGCACCGTCTCAGTATCCAGTCGTTTGAGCCTGTGCTTGTGGAAGGTGAAGCCATTCAGATTCATCCTTTGGTATGTACGGCATTCAATGCTGACTTTGATGGTGACCAGATGGCTGTACACGTTCCGTTGTCGGTTGAGGCGCAGTTGGAGTCTCGTTTGTTGATGTTGGCATCCAACAATATATTTTCGCCGTCGAGTGGGCAGTCGGTCATGACGCCGACGCAGGATATCGCGCTCGGTGTTTATTACATGACAGCGTTATCGCAAGCGGATCGTCTGACGGTAAAACAGAATGGTTCCGGCAATGACATGCCGGAACGTCTGCCTATCTTTGCGGATATGGAAGAGGTGCATTTGGCATACGGAGAAGGGGCTTTTACGATGCATCAGCGGATTCGCTTGAAGAATCCGGATCTTGATCGCAAAACGGCCTTTGGTGATTCCGAGGCTCGTGTTATCGAGACAACCGTAGGCCGGGTGTTTTTCAATGAGGTGTGGCCTTCGGAGATGGGCTTCATTAATAAAACCGTAAACAAGAGCGTACTGGGTGATTTGATTTGGCATTGCCATAAAAATGCCGGGCATGCCGCAACGGTTAAGGCGCTTGACCTTTTGAAGAAGACAGGATTTGAGCAGGCGACTCGAGCAGGCATATCTGTCGGAATTGTTGACATGATCATTCCTCTTGAGAAAGAGCAGAAATTACAAGAGGCGCGTGATGAAGTTAGTAAGGTTCGCGAGCAATACCGCCAAGGTGTGATCACGGATGGGGAGCGCTACAACAAGATTGTTGACATCTGGACGCATGCTACGGAAGAGATTTCGAATGCGATGTATACATCCATTGATGAGAACACCAATAGTAGTGAAATTAATCCGGTTTACATGATGGTGGACTCCAAGGCGCGTGGTAGTCGTCAGCAGATTCGTCAGCTTGCCGGCATGCGTGGTTTGATGGCCAAGCCGTCTGGCGAGATCATCGAGCGCCCGATTACCGCTAACTTCCGCGAGGGGCTAAGTGTGTTGGAATACTTTATTAGTACACACGGTGCCCGCAAGGGTTTGGCTGACACGGCCTTGAAAACGGCTGACGCAGGTTATTTGACGCGCAAACTTGTGGATGTTTCGCAGGATGTGATCATCATGGAGCCGGATTGTGGGACTGTGAATGGTATTGATATTATGGCCATTTCCGAGGGAGACGAGGATCTGGTGGGTATCGACAAGCGGTTGATTGGTCGTACGGCCCTCAATGATGTGCATCATCCTTTAACAAATGAGTTACTGGTTGCTACCAATGATGAAATTGATGAGGTCAAGGCCAAAGCGATCAAGGATAGTGGCATTGACCGTGTACGGATTCGCAGCGTGCTTACGTGCGAGAGCCGGGTTGGATTGTGCGCGCAATGCTATGGGCGCGATTTGGCGACTGGGCGTGCGGTTGAAATCGGGACTGCGGTTGGTATCATTGCCGCCCAATCTATCGGTGAGCCTGGCACGCAGTTAACGATGCGTACTTTCCATATTGGTGGTACGGCCAGCTCTGTGTTCAAACAACCGGAGGTCAGTGCCAAGAACAAAGGTACGATCCGTTACCATGAATTGCGTGTTGTTGCGAATTCCGAAGGCGAACTCGTTGTTTTAAATAAGAACGGCGCCATCAGTATTCATGATGCGACGGGCCATGAGCTCGAGCGCTATACCTTGGCTATGGGTACGGTGCTTCAGGTTGAGGATGGCGGTACGGTCAAAAAGGGTATGTGTCTTGCAAAGTGGGACCCTTATAGCGTACCGATTCTTGCGGAACAGTCTGGTGTGATCCGCTTCCATGACTTTGTTGAGAATGTCTCGGTGAAGAAGGAAGTTGATGAGGCAACGGGCATGAGCGGAACGGTTGTTCTCGACAGCAAGGAAAATCTGCATCCGCAGATCATCATTGAGGCCGATGGCGAAGGCGTAGATCACGAGATCCTCGGGTTCTATAGTATTCCGGCCGGCGCGCACGTGGTGGTAAAAGAAGGAACGCCAGTTACGCCTGGAGCCTTGCTTGCCAAGACGCCTCGGAAGGAATCCAAGACGAAGGATATTACGGGTGGTTTGCCGCGTGTTGCCGAGCTTTTCGAAGCACGTCAGCCTAAAGATGCCGCCGAGATCGCCAAGATCGAGGGAGTGGTAGACTTTGGGGAGAATCAGCGTGGTAAGCGTTGCCTGATTATACGTGACGAAATGACGGGCGATACGGAAGAGCATTTGATTCCGATGGGTAAGCACATTGTTGTGTTCAAGGGAGATCGCGTGCGCAAGGGTCAGCAGCTTACTGAGGGACCGGTGGTTCCGCAGGAGATCTTGGATGTCTGTGGTCCGCAAGAGTTACAGGAGTATCTCGTGAACGAAGTGCAGCAGGTCTATCGTTTGCAGGGTGTAGAGATTAACGACAAGCACATTGAGGTGATTGTTCGTCAGATGTTGCGTAAGGTAAAAATCACGAATCCTGGGGATACGGAATTCCTCTGGGGTGAACAGGTAATGCGTCAGTACTTCCTCGAGGTCAACGAGAAAGCGCTTGCAGAGGGACGTCGTCCTGCTGAAGCTGCTCCGGCCTTGTTAGGGATCACGAAGGCGTCATTGGAAACCGATAGTTTCATTTCGGCGGCTTCCTTCCAGGATACAACGCGTATTCTTACCGATGCAGCCACATTGGGTCGTGTTGATGAGCTTCGCGGGTTCAAGGAAAACGTGATTATGGGACATCTTATTCCTGGTGGAACGGGATTCCCGACGAATCGTCAGATCAAACTGGTTCCGAAAGGAGAGCAAGTTCCGGAAGAGGAATTGATCGACATCCAGGAGCAAGAAAGAAAATTTGATCAATTGTGGGATAAATAGCTTGAATGTGATTATGGGAATGTACTATAGTTCCCGCTCGCTTGTAAAACAGGGGATAAGAATATGCCGACAATGAATCAACTGGTGCGCAAAGGGCGCAAGCCAGTAAAGAAGAAAAGCAAGTCTCGTGCGCTGACGAAATGTCCGCAGCGCCGTGGTGTTTGCTTGCAAGTGAAGACGATGACGCCGAAGAAACCGAATTCGGCTTTGCGTAAGGTAGCGCGTGTTCGCTTGACGACAGGTTATGAAGTTAGCGCCTATATTGGTGGCGAGGGACACAACTTGCAGGAGCACAGTGTTGTGCTGGTGCGTGGTGGTCGTGTAAAGGATCTACCCGGTGTTCGCTATCATGTGGTGCGGGGTGCACTTGACACGTTGGGTGTAAACGACCGCAAGCGGGGTCGCTCGAAATACGGGGTGAAGCGTCCCAAGGCCGCTAGCTGAGACGGAGTAAGAAGTTATGGCACGTAGAAGAAAAGCAGAACGACGTGAAGTGTTAGCAGATCCGCGGTTCAATAGTGAGCTTGTGGCGCGCGTGATCAATTACATTATGCGCAAGGGCAAGAAAACCACAGCCGAGCGGATTGTGTATGGTGCGTTAAGCCGGATTGAAGAGAAGTCGGGTCAGGATCCCTTGGGTGTATTGATTCGGGCGATTGATAACATCAAGCCGCGCGTGGAGGTTAAATCCCGTCGTGTTGGCGGTGCTACGTATCAGGTGCCGGTGGAGATCAGCGACCGTCGCCAGTTGGCATTAGCGCTTCGTTGGTTGGTGATGTATTCCCAGGGGCGGCGGGGTATGCCGATGGAGCAGGCCGTGGCGTTGGAATTGCTGGATGCGTTCAACAATCAGGGGAACT
>PWYP01000049.1 GCA_003567805.1 PVC group bacterium | reverse complement strand
TGCAAGCCTTCCGAGTCGGGTTTCAGACGTATGGGGTCTGGTTTGCGCTTTTCGCAGTAGTCTCTGTAGCCCTCATTTTGACCTTATCCTTTACATGTATTGGCCTGCATGAACTGGGCCACTGCTTCATCGCCATGCGTAAAGGCTGCAAGGTACGCGAAATCACCCTTATGATCGCGGGCGGGGCTGCCATCATGGAAAATATACCCAAGCGCCCTAAAGACGAATTTGCCATGGCGATAGCCGGTCCTGCCGTAAGCGCCACACTGGCGATCGCATTCGGCCTGCTTGCTGCCCCGTTCGCAGTTGAATCCTGGATCGGACTCTTCTTTCGGGTGCTGGCGTGGGGCAACGGTATCCTTGCAATGTTTAACTTGCTACCAGCTTTTCCTATGGATGGAGGACGTATCGCGAGGGCGCTGCTAACAACACGCTTTGGCCGCTTACGCGCCACACGCATTGCGATGCTGCTGGGACGTGGTTTTGCCATCACCTTTGGACTCACAGGCATTCTGCATATCATGCAAATCATGGAGTGGCTCACGCCCCATACGTCCTTCATACTCATCATCATCGCCGGGTTTATCTACATCATGGGGAACCGGGAATATCGCCAAGTACAAATCGAAACACTTATGCAGCAGCGCGGGTTTTCATCCCTCTTTGGATCTACCGGCAGAGAGGAATTTCACGAAATCCCACCCGATGATGAAACCGTTGTGATTAGTCCGCCACCTTATCGGCGTGGACCTGCGGACTACGCACACATTGAAAAAGAGTCACATGATCGATTTTCCTTCTTTCGTTAGACACAAATCATCATTCCCTGCATGGAGAAACAATAATGCCCTCTTCTTTTGAACCAGCCATTCTTTGGAATCAACAGTACCAGAATGAAAGTAAGGCTGATAAACATGCAACATCATCGGTCACGATTGGCATTTTGCGCGGAGACACCGCAATTGCGCGGGCAACCATACCGATACGCAGTCTAGACTCGCAGATCGCAAAAACCTTCAAACGCATAGAACGCCATATTAAATCTCTGCTCTGGATCCATGGCGGTAACCGTATCTTATTTGCCGGACCTGATATCCTTTTCCAGAAACTTCAAGATCACTATCTCACCACACCTACCGGACAATTCGATTCCGATCTTATCGGTAATAAAATTTATGGATCCCCCATATCGATTGAAACAGTATCTGACGGCAGTGAAATTCCCGAGGTCAAAACCGAATCTCAAACAATCGGTGGCCATTTGAAAGGGTGTCGCATCGGGTTTGATCTAGGCGGGAGCGACCGCAAAGCCGCAGCTCTCATCGACGACAAAGTCGTTTACTCCGAGGAAATCACTTGGGATCCATACTTTCAAAAAAAACCAGAATATCATTTTGATGGCATCATGGACTCTATACAACGGGCAGCCAAACATCTCCCGCGTGTGGATGCCATTGGCGGTAGTGCCGCAGGAGTATACGTTGATAATGAGGTGCGTGTCGCCTCGCTTTTCCGCGGTGTCCCGCAAAACGACTTCGAGCGATCCGTCCGACATATCTTTCATCGTGTGCAGGCAGCTTGGAACGATGTCCCCTTTGTCGTGATCAACGATGGAGAAGTTACCGCGCTAGCCGGGGCGATGTCGTTAAAAGCATCCGCATTGTTGGGCGTATCGATGGGCACAAGTACAGCCGCCGGCTATGTCACCCCCAATGGACATCTCACCAACTGGCTCAATGAACTTGCTTTTGTTCCCGTCGATTACAGCGATCAGGCGCCAGTGGATGAATGGTCAGGTGACATTGGCTGTGCCGTCCAGTATTTTTCGCAGCAAGGCGTTGCTCGGCTTGCCCGGGAAGCAGGAATGAATCTGTCCTCGGAAATGCCGCTTCCTCAGCAATTGATTGAAGTTCAGCATCGTATGAGTACCGGCGATCCGATAGCACAGGAGATCTACACCACCATCGGAAATGCATTTGGTCATACATTAGCACATTGGGCCACATTCTATACATTGGAACACGTATTGATCCTCGGCCGTGTAACCAGTGGTAGCGGCGGCGACCTAATGCTGGATCAAACGCAAAAATGCCTGAAAGAACAGTATCCTCGCTTGGCTGAATCCCTTGCACTACACATACCAGACGAAACCATGAAACGCCATGGTCAAGCCGTCGCTGCCGCCAGCCTACCCGCCCTGCCCTAGACTGTAACTTCATTTTTACATACAAGATGCTACGGTTTTACCAACGCACTGCCACAAGCCGATTTCAATAATCAATATCCAACAAGGAATGTCCAATGTCCAAATATAGGACTCTCAAACTTGATGATTGGAAATTCCTTGTTGGATATTGGATATTCAATTATCAAGTTTCATTCCTGCATTATCCGAGCGCGCTCGGTGCCGGGGCTAGGTTGTAACTTCATTGTTATCCGCAAGATGTTGTGGTTTCGCCAAAATACTGCCACAAGGCAGTTTCAATATCCACCATCCTTCGCCATAGTAGGTTACGGCGTTAGAAACGAACTTTCGCGCCGATCTCAAAGCTACGCTCCGGTCCCACATAGATACCTTGCCGCAAACCAGATATATATAGTTCGTCCGTAAGATTCTTGATCGCGCCAAACACATCCATCGATTCGTTCACTGTAAACTGCCCCGTCACATCAATGGTGTAGTAGCTTGGGATTTCGCCACCCCATGTACCGGTTTCTTCCGTCGTCAGCTCCCTGGCATTCGATCCGTCACCAAATGCCTCTCCCACATAGTTAAACAGAATCGCCGTCTGCAAACGTCCCTGTTGATAGCCCACGACAAAATTCCCCGTCAGCTCTGGCGAGTCAGACAAACGATTACCTTTATCAGCGACACCTTGCCGATCCTCACCATACTCAGCAGTAGGAATCCACGTCAGATTCCCGCTGACACGAATTCCATTATCGAAATCGTACCCGAGCATACCTTCTAGCCCCTGAATAAGTGCACTCCCTTGATTGGGGTTACGGATTCCGGAAACACCCGGATCCACTTGATTCGAAAAGTCCATCTGAAACGCAGTCACTTCGTACTGCACACGGCCATCTGCCCCTCGTATCCCCAATTCAACATTGATTGACGTTTCTGCATCCGTGGGTGGCTGTTCTACACCTACCACGCTGCCAACAAGAGGTGGAGCAAAAGCTCGATATACGCTACCGAAAATTTGCGCTAAAGACGTAACTTGGTACGTTGCCCCAATGCCAGGCATAACTTCGGTATTCGTGTAACGATCAGGGGATGCAGCACTTTGCCGGTTATCACGCTTCTGTTCGTACGCCTCCATGCGAAACCCAGTTGTAATCGCTAATCGCTCTGTAAATCCAAAACGATTTTGCGCAAATAAGGCCAGACTATCTGCAGAGTCAACCCGATCGCGAAGGAACGCTTGCGTTGGCGTTCTTGGTGCAGTGCGATCTGCGCGAACAGTCTGATCCAGCATCTCCTCACGCATCACGCGTGCCCCGAACTGGGCTTCATTCTCCACCCCGAACGCACCATGTCCTGCAACCAAACGCGTATCTACCCCAAAACGCTCAAAAGAACGGTTGTTCCCCTGCACGTCATCAGAATAATTCCATACCCGAAAACCATCTGTATTCACCGTCGTGGGTTGCCCGCTGACCAGGCCGAAGCGCCAGTAGTCTCGATTCATGTCACTCCAGTATCCTAAGGTCAACAACGATACATCCGGTGTGATCTGCCAGTCATGGCTGATATCAAACGACATGCGCTCAGTCAAAAACCAGTCATCTGGGGCAGGATTGAACTGGGCACCAGCCTTGTAGGCATCCGGGAAAAATCCACGATACGAAATATTGGCATCCGTCTCGTGATATAAGAACTTGAGTGTAATGAAGTGATTTTCCCCAATCGCTGTCCCGGTCTTAACCATTATATCGGTCATATCCACGCCCCGATCCATAAAGCCATCACTTTTCGCACGAGTTACAATTACCCCATAACGGGATCCCTCCACGGGAATATTTCCGCCTAACGTAATCGTGGCCTCACGCGTATTCCAGGAACCGTAACGTGCGCGAATGGAAATACCATCATCCGGTGTTTTCGTTTGATAATTAATCACACCACCAATCGTATTCGGTCCATAACGCAACGAAGCCGCACCCTTGAGTACCTCAACGCCTTCCATGCGTTGCACACGAGGGTTATAATAACGCGAATTGCCCACAAAAATACCCGGTTGCACGGGAACGCCATCCTCCAAAACCAGCGTTTTATAATCACCCGCCGGCAACCCTCGTACCCCGACATTAACAACAACCGCATTTTCCTCTTCGCCTTTAATATAAATCCCCGGAACACGCCGCAATACATCCTCCGTTGAGCGAGGCTGAAGCTGCTGAATCTCCGTTTCTTTTATGATAGATACCGCCCCGGGCTGAAGCCCAGCATCATCCTGCCTTCCCAGTACCGTCAAAGGAGCCAACACATGTGGAAGCTCTGCATCGCTCCAGCATGTACCAGTTAATAACGCACCCATCATAACCGAGCTCAACCATTTCAACCTGTAATGCGAATACATATGACTCCCTCACCTATTACTTTGACGCCTTCTTCAGTCCCGCTATAAACGGAAAACGGAAACTTGTTTAATATGCACAACATCTTTAGTCAAGACAAACTTTATAAACAAAACCAACTTGCGTAATGAAAATCAGATATCAGGCTTCCTCTGCCAGTTCAGCCTCGGCAAGCACCATATCGCGACGGCGAGACCAGGTAACAAAAGCCGCCACGAATAACACGGCTACGTTTAACCAGATGGCAGCTGCATATCCCCCCATCCAATCATAGACCCATCCACCAAAGGCAGGTCCCAACAGAGCAGAAATGCCATATAGAAGAAATAGAAGTGGATAAACGCAATTCACGCCTTCCAAACCATACACCCGCGAAACCTCGGCAGCATAAACCACAAAGCAACCTCCAAAGGCAAATCCTACAAACGCTGCAAAACCTAAATACGCGAGCGTATATCCGCGCAACAAGAACATAGCCGGAATCACTACAGCTGTTATCAATAAGTTAGCAGGTATGGAACGATACCCAATTCGATCAAAAACCCAACCCCAGGTCAGCCGCCCCACAGCATTCCCAAAGGCAAAGAAACTAATCGATAGTATCGCCGTCGTTTCCAACACCCCATGTGCTAGCCCAAGCGGCTTGAGGTTGCCCACAACAAGCAATCCTGCAAATGTACCCGAAAAGATCCCCAGTCCTAAAAGCCAGAATCGCCTGTCATATAGTAATTTTCGCAAAGAGGGCTGCGGAACCGGCACCGCACGGCTCTCCGGTGGCCGAAAGAGACACAAAGCGCATAGGCAAATCAATCCACCATATGCGAATGCAACCATACGAAATATGTCCAATAACCCAATATCCCGACCAAGAAGAAACGCAGAAACTTGCGATAACAATATCGCTCCGCCGCCAAATCCCGCCACTGCTACACCCGTTACCAGTCCACGATGAGCAGGAAACCAAAGCATACCTGATTTCAAAGCTGCAACATAACCGAATCCGATCGCAGCCCCACTAACGACCCCAATCCCCATGACCAGACCCCAAAATTGTCCCTGCTGCCAGACAGCAATCCCATATCCGCTTCCAAACAACACACCACCAATCAGTCCATTCAACCGTGCACCTATGCGCAACTGTAGTCGCCCCGCTAAAATCATTGCTATGGTAAAACTCGCAATCGTGAGCCCAAATACAATCTGGGTCTGCATGCGCGTAAACCCATAATCTTTCTGCAAAACCGGAACAAAAACACTCCCCCCATACAGTCCTCCCAAACAGGTCTGCATCAGGAATACAGCAACAAGCATCGCCCAGCGCTTTAAGCGGAAAGTGAAAACCGTATCGCGAATCTGCATAGAACCACCCTTAACATGAAATTACGCGTGCGATCGACAAAAGGCATCCATGCGATCGAGCCCCTTTTCAATCGTTGCCATGTCGGTGGCATAGCTAATCCGAACATTAGCATCCGCACCAAATGCGATCCCGGGCACAACAGCGACTTTCTGCTCCTCCAACAACAATTCGCAAAACTGCATAGAATCCAGTCCTGTTCCCGCAATATTCGGAAAAAGATAAAAGGCTCCTTCGGGTTTACAGCACTCGACCCCGGGCATGGCCTGCAAGCGTTCTACCGCATAATCCCGTCGTTTTTGAAAAGCTGCACACCATGCCACCAAATGATCCTGCGGGCCTTCCAGCGCAGCCACACCACCCTTTTGTGCAAAACTGACAGGATTACTCGTACTATGACTTTGCAGCGTCGTCATGGCTTTGGCGATCGGCAACGGTGCCGCACAAAATCCCAAACGCCAACCTGTCATACTCCATGCTTTCGCAAACCCATGTGCAATAATCGTAATGGCTTTGTACTCCGCTCCAAATGAAGCAGGACTCCGGTGATACGCCTTTCCATAAAGCAAGTGCTCATAAATCTCATCACTTAGTATATACACGCCCTTTTCCAAGCAAACATCGGCCAAGGCAACAATTTCTGCTGGCGAATAAACCGCCCCCGTCGGATTGCTCGGCGAATTCAAAATCAACAAGCGGGTTCGCGGTGTAATGGCTTGCTCTAATTGGCTCGGCGTCATCTTGAAACTTGTCGACTCGTCCGTTTGTACAAGGACAGGCTCTGCATTTGCAAGTTTCACCATTTCAGGATAACTAACCCAATACGGCGTCGGAATCACGACTTCATCGCCTTCCTGACAAATCACCTGTATGGCATTAAAACAAGAGTGTTTTCCTCCGCATGAAACCACAATCTGCTCAGGTGCATACGAAACACCATTGTCGCGTTCGAACTTATGCGTTATCGCACGACGCAACTCAGGTATACCCGCGACAGGGGTGTACTTGGTAAAACCTTCCTCCAAAGCATCGACCGCCGCCTTTTTAATATGTTCGGGTGTATCGAAATCCGGCTCACCTGCACCAAACCCAACAACATCGACTCCACTTCGGCGTAACTCTTTTGCCTTGGCATCAATAGCCAAAGTCATCGAAGGATTCATCCTTCCTACCCGATCCGCAAGCTTGTATTCCATGCCCTCTCCACTTTCTAAACCTTTCCACAGGAACGGTGTCCATCTTGTTCCTGACATGTCTGCAATATACCAGGGATGCTCAAAACGTGTTATAGCCCCATTGCCCAATACACTTATACCATGTACCTGTCAAGTCATCTGCTGCATTATGATCTTGAATCCCCCGACCCCAAACAGGTACCCTGCAACATCATGAAAATAAAAGCTATTCCTGTAGGCGCGTTTGAAGTCAACTGCTGGATTATATCCAACTATAATCGAGATGCGATCATTATCGATCCTGGGGCGGATGCGCCTCTGATCGAGGCGACCATTCAAAAAATGCGGCTCAATATAAAAGGATACCTACTCACGCATGGCCACATGGATCATCTATCGGCCCTCGCGGATGTAAGCACGAAATATCCCGCCCCCATCCGGATACATCCAGCCGACGCCACATGGGCGTTCTCATCTGCCAATCAAATGCCGCCTTATTATCCGGAACCACCCCCCCCTCCCGAAGGACTCTTGCATCCAGATCTAACTGAATCTACCGGCAATCAGATGGCCGGATTTACATTCGATGTCATCGAAACCCCAGGCCACTCTCCCGGATCCGTCTGTTTGTACTTTTCTCAACAAGCCACCCTATTCACAGGAGATACGATTGTTGCTGGGTCTACTGGACGCACCGACTTCCCTGGCGGCAGTGCCTCCGATTTACAGCAGTCTCTAAAGCGCCTACTCGAATTGCCCCCGAAAACTGCCATTTGTAGCGGCCATGGTCCTGCATCCACACTCGAAAATGAATTACAAACAAACCCTTTCCTGCAAGACACCCTGTAACCGGAAGTCCAACTCATGCTGAAAATATTTGCCTCTGGAGTCAACACGGACAGTGCTTCTCAAGAGATCATAGAAGAAGCAGCCAAACGGCATACATCCGCAACCTTTCCCATGCAACGGCTCATGGAAAGTAAAGTGCAATCCCCCGCAGGATTTGCCAACAACACAGCCTTTATCCAAGCGCTGCTGGCGACATTGCATGACACCGCTTTTGTAGACATTAGCGACTTTGAGATTATTGAGCGACGCCAGCGGTGGAGCCGCCCCTTAATCGCGTTGAAAAAAACCATTTGGAGCATGCTCCGTTTTTACACCTATCGACTCTGGTCACAACAGAATGAAATCAACGGTTTTCTATTGGCTGCATTGCAAGGTATCCACGAAGACAGCAATGATCGCATCAACGCACTGGAAAAACGGGTAGCCGAACTGGAGTCACAGCTTCCGCCAAAGTAGCAACCACATGTCTTCATCTCTCGCTCCCTCCAATGCGGTGAGGTCGCAGTCGCTCGCCTGTCCCGACGTAGGCCCCATGCCCCGAAGGGAAGTCGGGGCGCAGGAGGATCACCGCACGCCATATTGGGATTGGGATTGTTTTGGCGTGCAGCGAACGCAATGCTAAGAGTTGCGAACCATATTTAAACACGGTAATATTGATAAATGAAGGTTTCACAGGGAAAAATATCGCGAAAAGACAAAACCTGTTTGGGT
Organism: PVC group bacterium; assembly: GCA_003567805.1. Next base: position 1,276 of record PWYP01000049.1, on the reverse strand, counting down.
ATGTTCAAAGTGTTTCTCATTTTGTTCTTATGCACCCATTTCGCGGTTGCCAATGAAACGAATGAGACTGACGTACCACCTCTCACATATCGCACTTGGACCAGTGAAGCAGGCCAATCCATCGAAGCTGCCTTTATAAACCTTCACGAAAACCAAGTTTCATTAAAAGATCGCAAGGACGAGCGTATTGTCATCCCTATGCACAGCTTGCGTTGGCGCGATCAAATTATGGCACGCAGACTGGCCGGAGTTAGCGGCACGGCATCACTCTCGGGAGATCGCCGCGCAGTCACCCGAGGACGCCGCAAGTCAGATGCTCGTGTCATCGCTTCCTTCGGACCAGACTGTGAAGCGCTCTTAATCGATGCGATCAAGGATGCCCAACACGAAATTCTTATCGCCATTTACACCATGACAAGTCTCTCCATCTCCGAAGCGCTGCAGGAAGCAGCAAAACGGCGGGTTGAAATTCATATTAAATATGATGAAGGCCAAATAAACGTAGGCAGAATGTCAGAGATCATGGCGACGTTATCCTCGGAACGTAACATCACGACAACGCCTGTCGAAATGCGGGGACGTTTTGCTTCGATGCACCATAAGTTTGCCGTCATCGACCAAGCCGCAGTCTTTACCGGCTCATTCAATTTCACCGTAACCGCCGCCACACAAAGTTATGAAAACGCCGTCCTTATCTTTTCGGATACGATTGCCGAGCTCTATTCGCAGGAATTTGATGCCATCACCAGTCGATAGTCCTGCAACGGCTTTATAACATGCGCATGCTCCCCTTATGGAAAGCTGTATCAACGGTGATAACCATTGCCCCCTGACGCGTTTGCATATCCCCCGTAATCAACTCAAGCCCTTCCAACAAAGCCGCTTCACGCTCTGCCGGGATCAAAGTCAAAATGGTTTGGCTATGTTGCTTTCGTTGCTGCATAAAACCAATATACTCTGCAAATACAGGAACATTTGATATGTAATGCCCCATCCCGAGCCCCTCCAGCACAGTTGCGCCCTCAATGCCTTGCTCCAGAAAATACTGCAACACATCATACAGCAAATCTTCATCATAGAGAATAACCAGAAGAATGCGCATGCGTTGCGCTTGAACCGGAACCGCCGCAGAGGGATCACACTGCTGCACCATAACCTCATATAATGCCTCGGAGGTTTTGGCCTCTAATAGCGCACGACGACGACGCGCCGAACCTGTGATGCGAGATATGCCAGCCAATGCCTTCAAGTGCCCGCTGGGTTCTTCCGCAGGCCC
>PWYP01000044.1 GCA_003567805.1 PVC group bacterium | reverse complement strand
TTCTTCGCAGGAGCTTTCTTCTTCGCTACTGCCTTCTTCGCAGGAGCCTTCTTCTTCGCTACTGCCTTCTTCGCCGGGGCTTTTTTCTTTGCAGGAGCCTTCTTCGCAGGAGCTTTCTTCTTCGCTACTGCCTTCTTCGCAGGAGCCTTCTTCTTCGCTACTGCCTTCTTCGCCGGGGCTTTTTTCTTTGCAGGAGCCTTCTTTTTGGCAGCCGCTTTCTTTGCGGGCGCCTTTTTCTTCGCTACTGCTTTTTTAGCTGCAGCTTTTTTGGCTGGTGCTTTTTTTGCTGCCGCCTTTGCCTTTTTCTTTGCTGCCATAGTCAGCATCTCCTACTTGTGCCGGAGTCTCCGGCCGTTTAGGTCGTCGGATACAGATACCATACAAACGTATCGTTTCAACTGTAGTCCGCGAACCACACGTCACATGCATCGCTTTACGCTTTGCACAACCTACTACGAAATGTAAGTTTCAACGGAACACGCGTCAATAACATCTTTGTAGTTTAACTTGTTTTTATACAAAGAGAATCACTACGATTCATTATGTCCAAAAAGAAGAAAACATTATCCGACTGACACGCGATTATGATCTACACACTGGCGATCATCATAATATCCCTTACTGGAGCAACCCTTATATACACATGGCTGTTGTTCCCGTGCGGTATGTTGTGGAAACATCATATGCAAGGGCATCAAACATCAACGCCCCCTGTGAACAATCACACAAAGCAGCATGTATCCATCTTGATTGCGGCTTGGAACGAGGCAGATGTAATCGAACAACGCATCATGAATCTTGCCGCACTTCATTATCCCGCACAATGCATGACGATCTATATTGGCACAGATGGCTGCACAGACAACACGGCTTCGATCGTACGCAATTGTGCAAGCAAGGTATCCATCAACCTTATCCTATACGAATACAAGGAGAACCGCGGTAAAGCATCCGTACTGAAGGATCTTGCAAAACAAGCTCACCAAGATCACACCGCTGCCGACACCGTGTTTGTATGCACAGATGCCAACACCATATTCGAGCCCAACGCAATTCAAATACTGGTGCAACGCTTATCGGACCCCGATGTAGGCGGCGTGTGTGGGCGGTTGATTTTTGATCAGGCAAAAAAACAACCCGAACAATCGTATTGGACGTGGGAATCCAGACTGAAAGAAATTGAATCCGTATATGATTCATGTCTGGGTGCAAACGGCGCCATTTACGCCATCCGGGCACCATGTTTCTGGTTTGATATGCCGCCACAAACAATCATTGACGATTTCGTCCTTGGGATAAAAGTTCGAGAAACTGGATTCCGTATGGTTTTTGAACCACAGGCCATAGCGCACGAAGATTTACCCGATATCAGAGATGAATGGCAGCGCCGTGTACGTATCGGTAGCGGTGCATTTCAAGCCCTCACATGGTGCCGCGCATGCTTGCTTCCGCGCTATGGATATTTCGCCTTCTTTTTCTGGTCCCACAAAGTCCTTCGATGGTTTACGCCACATCTTTATATCGCAATGCTTACGACAACATGCATTGCCTTGCTACATAAACCTTTGATTGCGGGACCATCTATCATTCTACCCTATAGTATATGCATCAGTACGGGACTAATCGCCTCCCTTGTGGGAATGTACCATTGGAAAGCATTTCGCTCCATGAATCCATGGAATCGTTTGCCGTCCGCATGCCACCATTTCGTAATGATGCAAGCGGCACTCTTCATGGGATTCATCCGTTATTGCAGAGGGAACCTATCGGGAAAATGGCAGCGTACACCTCGTAAGCAAAAACAACAGTAAGCAACATGATAAGAACCAAACATAAATATCGTAATCGAATAGCCATCCTATTTTTTTCCATCCTCCTGGGCATGGGCATACTCAGCGGTCCAATGGCTACGCGCCTGCAGATGCAATCGCACTGGGCGCCAGCAACAACCCACGTGGATATCGTATACCTGGTATGTGGTGCACGTGCACAGCAGCGCCGATTACAGGCACTCGATGCGTGGCTTACCCAAGCTGCTATCCCATCCACATCCATCTGGATTGGCAACGACACGCAAAACAGCTTTTGGTCACGCGCCCACCAAAGAAATCTGACACGGGCTGAGTGGGCCTATAAATATACCCAGAAACATTTTCCTGATTACCAAACAACCATTGTGCCAGGATCATTTTCCAACACGGATAGCGAAATGATAGCGCTTGCGCATGCCCTACAGGAAACAGATGCAAAGAACATCGCGCTCGTCACATGCGGGTTTCATGCTCGACGCACGCTCCAACGATTTTCAAAGCATGCGCCCGAATCTATTAACGCAAAAGTGATCCCCGTCATGCAGCATTGGGAAAACCGCGCCCCCTGGATTGTGGCCGCAGAATGGGCAAAAATCATCAGAGACTACCTAAACCTGACACATCACCCTTGGCTCTCGCGTCAAAAGCAGCCGGAATCATAACGCAAAACGCGTGCCAGCGATCATGCGTCCTCTTGCCGCTGGTGCATCCGGCCAGACCCCATCATAATACTGATCGGACGTAACGGTTCAATGTTCTCACAAACAATCTTAATGGCCGAGGCAATCGGAACCGACAAGAGTGCACCAACTACGCCAAGAAGCCATCCCCAGAAAACCAACGAAAGAAGTACCACAACCGGACTCAGGTTCAAACGTTCGCCCAGTAGTTTAGGTGAAATAAAATTCCCTATCGTCATTTGAATCGTTAACAGGAAAAGCCCCACACCAAGCAAAGGCCATAACGATTCAAACTGCACAAACGTGATCATCAAAGGTGGCACCGATGCCAAAATCGATCCAACAATGGGAATGAAGTTGAACAAAAAGGCCAAAACACCCCATGTAATCGCAAACTCTACCCCGATCCACCGCAGACCCAACCAAACACAGAAACCCGTCGCCGCACTAATCAAAACTTGCAATGAAAGATAGGCACCGATTTGCCCCGATATGGCACCTAAAACATTTGTAATGCGTCCTGCCTGTTTTTCATTAAAGGCCGCACGCAATTTCGCATCAAAGAACGGCTTTCCCAATAGTAGGAAAACGAGATAAATGATCACCATGGTCAATTGCATAGAGAACGAAAATGCCCAACGTCCCGCACCCGTCATCCACCCTGTCAGTTTACCGCCCCAATCAACCCCAACAAGAGGATCAAATGGCAAATCCCACGTTTCGGTCATCTCCTCCAACAAAGTCATCACGCGCTCTTGGTAGAGCGGGGACGCCTCCCAGAAATCTTGAATACGAGCGATAACAAAAAGCCCCCCGAGATACCCCACCCCCATGAGCAGTAACAGCACAAGTGTAACCGCAATCCCAGCGGGAATTCGCCGCCGCGTCATAAACGTAACAACCGGACCGAGGATATAGGAAATCAGCCACGCAATAATCAATGGAAGAATCACCTGCTGCGCCTCGCGTAACACAAAACAAATCGCCGTAATCACTAGCACTGACAAAAGGCCTATAATTACATTTGCACTATGAACTCTTCGTGTCTCATTCATTTTATCATCCCCTAGTAAGTGTTTCGTCATGCGAGTATAACGCATTCCTGCCATGCAGCTTCTTTCTAAACGCCCATGCCTTCCGTCATACTAAACACCGCCATAAGAATACTGATTGCAACAAATCCCACAGCCAATGCAACCCCTACGATCAGGATCGGTTCCAGCGCCGTCGTAAAGATTTTCACATTACGATCTAATTCATTTTCATAACGTCGGGCAATATGCGTTAACGCCGACGGCATATCCCCGGTTTGTTCTCCGATCGACAACATATCCGTCAACATGGGCGGCAACACCCTGCCCGCCGCCAGCGGACCGGAAATGGAAGTACCATCCGTAACACGCTCCCGGGCTTTATGCAGTTCGTGGCTAATCACGGCATTGCCAACTGTGCGTTCAACAATTTGAAGCGCCTGCAAAACGGATACACCATTCTTTAGGAGCACAGCAAACGTGCGCGCAAAGTTCGCATAGACACCACTGGCGACAACACCTTTGACCAATGGCATCTTTAGCAAGACTCCATGCCACCATAATTGGCCTCGATCCGTCTTCACCGCACGATGTACCAATACACTCAACACACCGAGCACCGCCAAAACCAACAAACCATATCTACTTAAAAATTCACTTGAGCTAATCAAAATGCGTGTGGGCAAGGGCAAGGCATGGTCCAGTTGTTCGAAAATAGACTCAAAACGCGGCACAATGCTAACCATCGAAAAGATGAGCGTGGCCACACCCATCACAATCACAATCAATGGATACACCAAAGCCATGCCCACTTTTTCCTTTAGATCCTGTATGCGCTCATAATGCTCCACCAGCCGCCGCAGCACTTCGTCCAAGGCCCCACTAGCTTCCCCTGCCTGAATCATACTGCAATACAAGCCAGAAAAAACGCGTGGAAACTGACGAAGTGCCTCAGACAAACTTGCCCCTCGAATAATTTCGTTACGCAGCTCTTCCAGTATCTTGTCGGAACCACGGCCTGTCTTACGGTTAGCAAGCGTATTGAGAGCATTTCCCAACGTCATGCCCGATGCGAGCAAATCGCTCAATTCTGTGGTAAAAACCAAGACTTCACGCATCCCCATGTGTGTAGGACGCACTAACTGGAAACGCCGCGAAGTAGGCTCTTTACCCTTTTTCGCAGAGGTCCCCTCCACCACCGAAATGGGCAACAATCCCTGCCGCTCTAGCTGCGCAAGTGCAATTCGTCTATCCGGCGCTTCTATCTCCCCGCTTGCCTTCTCGCCTGTGCGCGTCCTTGCCGTATACGTAAATACGCCCATCCCAAATCTCCATCGCCTGAAACGTCTTCTGCCAACTCCTGACGTTAGCCTTATTCTTCATTGTCTTCCGTGGCCCGCAAAACCTCTTCAATGGTAGTTGTACCATTCGCAACCTTCGCCCAACCATCATCCCGCAACGTATGCATCCCCTCACGCAAAGCCTGCTGCTTGATATCACCTGCACTATGCCGACCCGTCACAAGCGATTGGATTTGCTCCGAAACGGGCAGTATTTCAAAAATGCCACAACGACCTTTAAACCCCGTGCCACGACAAGAATCGCAACCAGCAGCTTCAAATACTTCCGGACGCACTAACCGATCAACCGGGAAACGAATGTCGGTTAGCACATCTGCTTCCGGTAATGGCACTGCTTTGCGGCATGCACTACACAATTTCCGTACCAACCGCTGCGCAATCACCCCTTCGACTGCCGATGCCACCAAATAGGGTTCCACGCCCATATCTACCAAACGCGTAAAAGCGCCCGAGGCATCGTTCGTATGCAACGTACTAAAGACCAAGTGCCCCGTTAAGGAAGCTTGAATGGCAATCTCAGCAGTCTCCAAATCACGAATTTCCCCAACCATGATAATATCTGGATCTTGACGCAAAAAGGAACGCAAGACGCGCGCAAACGTCAGGTTGATCTCTGGACGAACTAGCACCTGATTCACACCACTCATCTCATATTCAATCGGATTCTCAGCCGTCATGATACGGACATCCGTCCGGTTCAGCTCCTGTAAGTAACCAAACAGAGATGTCGACTTACCAGACCCTGTTGGCCCCGTAACCAGAATAATGCCATTCGGCCGATGAATCAGGCGGCGAACAATTGCACTGTCTTCATCGCTCATGCCGGAATCTTCAATGCGAATCAGTTGGGTGCCGCTCTGCAACAGACGCAAACTTACACTTTCTCCATACACCGTCGGCATGGTGGAAACACGAATATCAATGTTACGCCCTTCCACACGCAAACCAATTCTACCATCCATGGGCAAGCGTTTCTCCGCAATATCCAAATTCGCCATGACTTTAATACGAGAAATGATAGCCGCCTGAAAACGAATCAACTGCACAGGAACCGGCGTTTCATGCAACACACCATCAATCCGGTAGCGGATGCGCAAACGATTCTCCATCGGTTCGAAATGAATATCCGTAGCACCCTGTCGATCTGCTTCCCGGATAATCTGATTCACAAACTTTACAATGGAAGCTTCCTGATCAAGCTCACTTAAATCGGCTTTGGCAATCTGCTCATCCGCCAGCTCTTCATACCGATTATCCAGGATCATGCGGTCAACGGTTTCTGCCCCCACACCATAAAAAGAACGCGCAGCATCCCCAATATCTTCGGAAGGACTCAAAGCCAACTTCACCCTGCAACCAGCGGCAAGGCGTAACGAGTCAACCAAACCAGCCGTAAAAGGATCACTTACCGCGACCCGAAGCGTGTCATTCTCCAATGCAACAGGAATCACTTGATATTGAAAAATAGCCTTCGTGGGAAGTCGCGCCAGAGTATCTGTATCAATTTCACGATCTTTTAAACGTAAATACGGCATCCGCAAAACACCAGCCAGAGCCTCCAGAAACGCGGTTTCCGAGACACCAGCCTGAACCGCTGCTGCACCCGGCGTAATACGCCCTTCGGCAATTTCAACCGACGCTTCTTCAATACCGGAAGCCGGAAATAAGCCTGTTTTCTCTAATATCGCGGAGATATAACTTGCTGTAGCCATACCGCATAATAGAACACACCAGAATAAAACTGCAATGCATATTCGCACCTATGATCATCGCAATAACCCAACAAGGCATTAGCTTACCAGAATCGAATATTTGAACGCATAGGTTCCAGCATTGATTTCATATTGCGGAAGTGTTTGCGGACCACAACTACCAGTACCCAGCCCACGCTGCCCGTAATCCATATTCAACACAATCTCCTTACGAGGAACTAGTTCACTGGTATGAAAAGCCTGATACAAATCATCTGCCGTAAAGTGACTGACAGAACATTCCATCACCCCGTCAGCAACAAAACGAATCTTACGTGTTGCCCTGGCAAGCTCTAACCATCGCACGTCCACTTTATTGCCATGCTCCTGCGGCATAATGTAAGGAACATACTGCTCGGCCACCGTGCTTCTGTACAAATCCACAGGCGCACCTGCTTTGCGGTCACAATAGCTTTCATGCGGCCCTCGCCCAAACCAAGATAGCGCATCAAGCCCCGGAGACAGCAATAGCGTCACACCCACTCGCGGCAAGGAAGGCAAAGGCCCAAAGCTGGTCACACGATTGTCTACCGAGACAACACCATCTCCACCAATACTATACTTGTGCACATGCTCAAACCCACTCGCAACGGAGCGACCATGGGCCTTCTGCCGAATAGTCACCACAACCTTGCTACCTGCAGCGCTAACATCCAGATCCGGTTTCACGAACTGCAACTGATCCAAACCGGCCTCAAGCCACTTGCCCAATGGCTTCCCCCCCTGACCAGACCAACGTTTGATGCCATCATTGTCCGTCGCCGCCCGCCATACCTGCAAGCGAGGTCCCGTCACAAACAACTCTTCATCGGCACACCGCAAGGAAGATAATGTACCCAGTTGTTTATCAAATACATACTCCTTCGTTCCTGCCACAATCCGGATAGCCGTCGCATCTTCCGTAAACGAAGGCGCGACCGATGTGCGAGATCCAAACCGAACCTTTTTGCGGCTTTTCCCAATCGCAAACTGCTCCCACGCCACAACATGTCCACGCGAACACCACGACATCTTTTGCCGTGCTGTAAACGCTACCTGCAGAAACAATTCTTCACCCGGCTTAAGGTCAACCGCGTTCAAAGGCAAAGCAACATCGATCCTCTCTCCCGGTAATACACGCAAATGCGGCAACAATCCCCGCTGAACGGTTCTGCCGCTGCATTTCACAACCCATTCCCCCTGCAACCACCCCAGATCACAAAAATCATGCTCATTGATAATCCGCAATGATCCGGCTCGATATTGCATAGAGACGGGCTGCACCAGCTTCTTGAATTCATACATGGCCGGATGGGGCGTCCGATCGGGCCACACCATACCATTGATGCAAAAATTGGCATCATTCGGTTCATCTCCAAAATCCCCGCCATAAGCCCAGTGAAACGATCCGCCGGGTTTGTGACACTCCGCTCGTGCGGCATCTAATGCCTTACCCTTAATCTCCGACGCTCGACACCCGCATGTCCTCCCTAGTTTTCGTGAAGGAGAAACACCCGACGCCCTCTCCCCGACTCCCGATTCCTGGAGGATCCCCTGATCTACCCAATCCCAAATAAAGCCCCCCTGCAGACCGTGATGCTTTTTAACCAGATCCCAATACTCTTTGAGATTCCCGTTACTATTCCCCATTGCATGCGAATACTCACAGGGAATATATGGGCGATATTCATTGCTAGAAACCATGGATGCAAGTTGCTGAAGTTCGTCCAAAGGCGGATACATCGGATCAAATATATCATTCGAGCGGCTACCATGCCTATCATAGATCCTACCCGCTTGACTCCACCCAGGTTTTAACGCTCCCTCATTATGAATAAACCGCGAGGGGTCATACGCACGTATTGCATCAGCCGCTCGATCATGGTTTTCCCCATACCCGCTTTCATTTCCCAAAGACCATCCGATGACGCAAGCATGATTCTTGTCTCGTAACACCATATGCATGCAACGCTCGTAAAAAGCCTGGGACCAACGCGGATCCCGACAAATCGTGTCATAATTTGCATGAGACTCCACATTCGCTTCATCAAGGACATAGAGTCCATATTCATCACACAAATCATACCACAGCGGATCATTCGGGTAATGCGAAGTGCGTACAGCATTGAAGTTAAACTGTTTCAGGACCTCGATATCCTTGATCATCGTTTCTCGTGGTATCGTCTTGCCCTGCGCATCGTGATGATCATGCCTGTTCACGCCGCGCATCAGAACCGGCTTTCCATTAATCAACAACGCCCGCCCTTTCACCTCCACGGTCCGGAATCCTACGCGGCAACGCGTTATATCAACTACGTGGCCGCCATTCTTCAGCAATACAACGAGTGTATACAAGTTGGGCGCTTCCGAACTCCAAGGCAAAACCCTCGTAACCTTGCCCTGCAAGGTCGTCTCGTACTGATCAACCCGGTAAGACCGCGATATCGCCCCACGCAACCTGAGCGCAGCCTTGTTCTTGTGATAAAGAACAGCCTCCAGCCGAAAGTCACTGCATGGCTCCCGCATCAACCCAAGCTGTATTTTTACAGACAACAATCCATCTTTATAGTTGTTGTCCAGTGTCGCCGTGGCAAACACATCCTGAATGTAGCTTTCCGCAGTACTGTATAAATACACATCACGATAAATACCAGCCATCCACCAATGATCCTGATCCTCGATGTACGATCCATCACAATACCGAATCACCATCGCGCCCAGCACATTCCGCCCAGACGTCAAATGAGGAGTAATATCGAATGCTGCGGGTAGCCGCGAATCCTTACTCATGCCAACAAATGTGCCATTGATGTATACATAAAGCATACTCTCAACCCCACCAAAGTGGAGCACAACACGCCGCCCCTTCCAAGCTGCTGGCACGGTAAACGTTTTGCGATATAGACCGGTTGGATTGTCATCAGACGGCACAAATGGCGGATCATTCTTCCATGGCATCTGAACATTCGTATAGTGCGGTTTATCATACCCCTGCAACGTCCAGTTTCCGGGAACAGCCAATGGCTTGAAATTCTTGGCAGGAAAACCAGGCTGCATCACGTCATGCGGCACATCCCCTGGTGTTGGAACCAAACAAAAATCCCACTGTCCATTCAATGATTGATACCACGGAGATTGATCGCGATCGCCCTTACGCGCTTGCGGGATTGTCGCAAAAGGAAATAGCGTTGCCCGTGCCGGCAAACGGTTTAGCTGTGTTAATTCCGGTTGCTCCCAAGGGTTAGAGCACAATTTATTCTGGTCCATATCCACCTCATTTGCCATACCATACACACAACGATGAAACGCAAGTCGGCAAGTAGATTCACAAATCAGATACGCCATGTCGAACGAAATACATATCGCTAGCCC
>PWYP01000025.1 GCA_003567805.1 PVC group bacterium | reverse complement strand
TCACCGGCCGTCTCTTTTTCCAGCTGATCCAACTCGTACAACACCCGGGCATCGGTGGGATCCGCTTCAAATGCCTGCTGTAAAGCCGCGTCAGCCCCACGGGGATCGTTCAGCTTGTTCATACGGGCCAACCCAAGATTACGCCAAGCGGTAGCAAAGTCTGGACGAACTTCCGTACAGCGCTCCCACAAGTGAATGGCCGGTTCATAACGACGATGTGCGTAGAGAAAGTTACCCAAGGCATATGCCGCTAGCGCATCGTTTGGATTCAACTCCAGCGCGCTCTCTAAAGCGGGAACACATTCCAGCACATTCGGAAAGGCAAAGGCCATTGGCTGCTCTGCTGCCTGATGATACAAAGACGCAGCGCGTTTTGCATCCCCGCCCCGTGCCGCATTCCATGCCTGAAAATAGCCCCCCAGAAAGTTTTCGTCTGCCGCAAGCATAAAAAGGGCATCTGCCTCCACGTAAAATCCTGCATGAAAGAAATCCAGTCCCAGTAAAAGCGCTTGCGCAGGTGTTGGCTGAGCGCCCATCTCGAACCCAGATCGAAAATCCAGCGGATCCTCGCGCAACGCTGCCTGCGCCAGCAGTGTAGCCTCATCGGTTCGTCCTAGCTCCTTGCAAATACGGATTTGTAGATGCCGAGCCTGAACATGTCGGGCATTACGAGCTAACGATTCATCAATCAGCTTTTCCGCCTCCTGCCAGTCGCCGCGACGGCAAGCGATACGCGCCAGTTCGAAATAGGACGGACTCTTCCAGGATTCGCTCCAAGCGGCTTTATAAAAGGCATCGCACGCCTCATCAACCCGATCCTGATACCGCAGGGATAGCCCGAGCTGATAGTAGGCCTCCCCATCGGCCGGATTAGGATTACGAAGCGTCAGCCGATCAATCGCCCGACGAAAATCGTTCTCTGCAGAAACGAAATCGCCACGCATCAGCAACAATCGTCCGAGAGCTGTCAGACATCGGCTGTCACCAGCATCACGCCGTAGCGCCTCCTCGTAATACGGCTCGGGTCTGTAGGTAGCATGGCGATATTGCTCGAGATGCAGACCATGTAAATACAATTCCTCATTGGTGGCAATCTGCTCCGGTGGCGGCGCGGGCGTTGCTGGTGACGGAATCTCCGGCTTTTCCGCCGGAGGAATACTGTAACGTAGCAAAATGGTATTTCGATCTGCAGAAAGCAAATGCAACGTGAGTTCGCCTTCCCGAACGCCATCGGGCAACGAAACCGATTCACGCCAAACGCCCCCTGCCGTGAGCTCAATTGCATGAGAAAACAGGAGAGATGCATGTTCATCAACGGGACGATCCAATGCAGGCAAGTGCATATTTTTGGCATTGTGCCGTTGCGGAGGTGGCGTGGGCGTGCGCCAGAGTTCCAACTGTGCGGAACCTGCTTTTACGGCATACACCCCCAGTTGCGCCATACCGGGCGTAGTGGTGTCAAGCTGCATGACCCAGTCACGAGAAGCATTCGACGCAGGCCCAATCCCCTTGTACGCAAGAAAGGTTTGCGTAAAACGTTTCTCTTCCCCCGGCGCAAGCCATGTGAAATCAGGTTGATTATCGGTAAATGCGCCACACATAAGCTCGATGTAGGGACCGTCTACTTCCGTAAGCTGTCGATCCCATGCCTGCCCAAACTCACCATTGCCCCAGGTCCACTGCTTTTTGCCGGGCACAAGATGGTGGTTGGCTACATGTAACATACCCGCCTGTGCAGCATAATCGTAGCAACCTACAAAATTATAATCGGAATGATACGCCATGTAGGACGTCGGCACGGGAATGTTCTTATAGCGAGAAATGTCGGTGCCGGGTGAATAATCCTGCTTGTAGTAGGTGCCCGTTGCGATGGGAAAAGAAGATACATCGCGTTTACCATGATCCATTACCGCATGCACATCAGCAGGAAACACCGACTGATAGCCATCGTTCACATGGACAGCCGGATTAGCCCACCACAAAAATGTCCCCGGTTGCTCGTTGGGATTGGAAAGTCGCACGACCACATCGAAAGATGCGCGCCCCGGCTCCAGCCTGAACCCATGACGCCCACGCTGCCGGAACATGATTTCGTTTTCTGCGCCCCAGACGGTGCACGCCCCGTCCGCATGCTCTTCCATCGTCCAGTCGACCGGCTCGTACGTGGATGGACGGTGATGCTGGGGCCAGTTGAACTCGATACCCCCGGAAATCCATGGCCCCGTCAACCCCACCAAAGCTGGTTTAATCACCTGATTCTGATATACCATACGGTAGCCGTTACTCTTATCGATCGCGTAGTGCAGCCGTCCACCCAGTTCCGGCAAAATCATCAGCTTGAGAATCTCGTTTTCCAAAAACACCGCCGTCCAAGACTGCTCCTCAAGCGTATCAGCAATCTTGTCGATGACTGGATGCGGATACACCACCCCACTGCTCCCCTGATAAACGCGCTTTTCCAAAAACATCGGGTTCGGATTCGGTTCCCCCACCCCACATGTAGGGAGAACCACCTTTTCCGACCAGACCCGAACCATATTCATTCCCATACCAACCCCTTTTTATTCAAATTACGTTTCGCGGCGCTACCCTAGCACATCATTCACCATTATGCTACACGCATTGCCTGTATTCGATCATGATAACGGCGCAGATACACCCCTAAAACACCCACTCCAGTCGTTAACACACAATCTGATGTTTTCAATACTTTGTATGGTAACTAAAAAGGAGCTATGTGATGTCGATCAAAGGTGTACTCCGGGAAGAATTGCAAAACTCGGCACGCATTGTCTAAATCGTGACGGTACCATTTAATAGGTCAGATGTAACTATCTGTGCTAAAAAGCGTCTTGCATTTGTCCGAAATAATGCGGATATTTCGGACAAATGAAACAGGAAACAAACAATGCAAAGCGTTGAATATAAAGTACTTAACAGGATATACGGACACGGGAGGGGTTGGGCATTTTCACAATCTGACTTTGCCGACCTAGGCCCCCGTGCCGCTTTAGATAAATCCCTGCAACGGCTGGCATCTAAGGGCACGATCCGACGAGTCATACGTGGCATCTATGATTACCCCGCTCAAAGCAAAAGATTAAATACAACCTTTCGCCCAGACGTTGACGAGGTGGCCATGGCCTTAGCCAGAAAATTTCGGTGGAATATTCACCCGATGGGCATGGCTGCATTGAATATCCTAGGTTTGTCAACGGTAGTACAGGGGCGATATGCGTACATGTCTGATGGCCCGAATAAAAAATACGATATCGACGGGAGAGACCTCACCTTTATTCATACAGCAGTTCGCGATTCCGGCTTCAAGATTCGAGAAAGCAGCCTGCTTGTTGAGGGCCTAAAAGCACTTGGGCCTGATCGAATCACAGATGAAACAATCCGGAAAATGCGCAAAGCTATACCTCCACACCTGCGAACAACCATACCCAAGGACACACGGACTGCAGTGTCCTGGATCCGCGACACGGTCTTGAAAATTTGCGAAGAGGACACCTAATGGATATATCAGAAGTAATGCCGCACACTTCTGAAATTTGAGGGGGTACGAATCGCTACCTTCCAAATGGTAAAGACAACGAACTACCTGTATGACTTATCCTCGTTCGCGTCACGCCAATCGTATCTCCATGACGCGCTAGGTGTCATTCCTCGCAGAACGCCTCGGTAACGGCATGCATTTGTTCCCGGATTTGCTCAAAGCTGAGGGGCCGGAAATCCCAAGCGTCTACACCCACATCCATACTCTTTTTAAAGGGAGGTAAATTGCCGTGACTGTGACCGTATAGGTGCCAGGCTCCACGAAAAGCACCTTGCCAGGTCCGCTGGGCATAGTGGGCTAGCACAATCCTCTGGTTTTCGACGACAACCTGCAACCCGGTCTGTAAATGCGGATCCGGATCACCAATGAATGTGATCTTGCCGGATTCCAAAAGATCATCCAGCAATCCTCGCTTCAAAGCCTGCCGGAGGGCCTTGTCGTGATTGCCCCACAAAATGGTTCGGCGGCCGTTAAGTCGCCGCAAACATTCGACGGCATGCTCGGCAGAACAGCGAAAAGCAAAATCGCCGAGGTCATAGACCACATCGTCGGGACCAACAACAGCATTATGCCGCTCGACAATTGCGCTCTCCATCTCCTCAACGCCACCAAAAGGACGCTGACAAAGCCCGATGATATTGAAGTGCCCCATATGATAGTCAGATGTAAACCAAACGTTACTCACTGAAATCACCCTTCGTTTTTCATCTTGCCAATGCTCACCGGCTGTCATGCACCCATTTCCAGAATCGATACGATCACTTCTGTCTGCGGCTGCTCCTGTAACGTTTTGATAATCGTATTTCGCCATTTCCGAGGACAAGATGAATATATATACTGCAGATGTTTTGCTTCTCCCATCTGAATCAGAGCCCGTAAGACAGTGACAGCCTGCCTAAAATCATTTTCCATTTTTACCGGTTTCTGCCTCCTTGGAGAAACGAGCAACTTAAGAAGCGCAAAATTCGCAGGATGAGGCACCCATACCTTGCACCCAGCAAACGGTAATTTAATAACATTATCCGCCAGAAAATCCATAAACCGCAGAGGTTGTGCATGAATACCGAGAGCAGGAACCGGAAAAGGCTTGTTCGTTCCTCTGCCGCGTTCCGGAACAATAAAATCAAGCATCAAGTCCTTGTGGCTATACTGCATGTGACCACTGCAACCTTTATAACTACGCACAAAATCCAAGTCTTTTAGTAAAAGATCCATATCGACCTTCTGTTTAAACTTGGGAGGTATTGGAATGAGAAAATCAATATCACGCGTCTTCACCCCTAACCGATATTGAACACTCTTGAAGTAATCTTCGTACGCCACCAGACACCATGAACCGATCAGAACAACGGTATCCAGCACCGCCGCCTGCTCCAGGCGTCGGAACACTTCACGGCAAAGATTATATTGGACCTTGTCCACGCAAAACCTTTCTGATGAACCGAATCTGCTGGTCTATTTCTGACAACTTCTTGCGATACCGAGCCCGGTACACTTTCGCCTCTTCATGCTTAGCAATCTCGGCCTTGTCCAGCTTCCCCATATAATGAAACTGCACCTTGTCGGCATTGCGGACAGCCAGGTAATAGTATTCATTTCTGCCGATCTTCTTCCGTACAAGTGCACCTTTAGGAAGATCCTTCAGAGCCCGTTCATAATCCTTCCGGATCTGAATCGAGTTCTCTAACTCTTCTTTTAACATATCTTTGATGAACATGCCGGGCTCCTGTTTACCAAACTAAATCGATTTAATCCTAACTTGTTTGGTAAACGCAGTCAACACATCACAAAAAAAAGAATTACCAAACAATATCCAACATAAATGAGTTATGTTTGGCAAAATATGCTATAGTATTACACGCAGGAAAAGCAGGCGAAATGTATTATTGCGAAGAAACATTTTGGTTGTTTATAAACGCATCAACATGCTCCTTTAGTCTGTCGAGATATTCTTCAGCCTTAGCAATGGCTTGCCGTACAGTCTCCTCGTCATGCCTCCCATCACCAACCACAGGCGTATATTTATCTTGCTCATCGTCGCCAGCGAGCACCGCACACCAACCAGTCCAATCTCGAACATCGGAATAAGGGGGATTGCCAACCAATTTATCACACTCCTTTGCAAATTTATCCAACGTTTGCTTGCATTTTGGAAACGAACTTTTGTGTACCATGAGCTTAAATACGGGCAAAACACCATCTGGGGAATAGAGGACAAATTCAAAAGGAAGATTGTTCTCTTCCCATCTTTTGACCTTGAACTTGAGTTCTTTGGCCTCTCCTTTCTCAAGAGGGTAAGTGTAAGTAATGGCACCATCCAGAAATCCGCGCTTTCTCAACATACTCTGTACCTCAGTGAAATATGTCTCTTGCATATCACCCAAACGGGGTCTGTACTGTTCAAGCGCACGCAGAGCTTCTCGGTTCGCAGGCTCACTCCATATTTCCCGAACTAATTCTTTCATTTTACCTCCATCTACTAGGTCTTCTCTTATATGTTCTGCTGTGAGCTCTAAAAAACTTCTCAGCTTCAGTTCGCAAGCAGGTGCCACGACCAAAATAGCATCTGCCACCGCTTTGTAGCCGAGCGATACAACGGGACATTTTGACATCAGTTGCGCCGTGTGTGTCTTTGATTGCCGCCCGGAAGGTGTGAGAAAAACAAGCGTACTCCGCCACCCTTTGTACTTTTTCAGAACACGATCTTGGTAATCACTAATTTGGTTATCCCGCTCATGGTGCCAAATCTTGTTTTCGATTGCGATCACATGCCTGTGACTGCAACATTCAATAATAATATCGATATTCATGAACTCACGTCGGACGATAATATTCGTGTCTCCGACCGGAACAGGAATACGATCTGGGCTCGATTCAGCCATAATCCTTTTGAATATTTCATTTGTGAAACGGCTTCCAAGACCATGTTCACGTTGTGGATCAAGCAGGTATGCTAACAGATTTGAGTGTGCCAGCTCTTTATGCGCAATCCCTAGCATTCGATAAGGGTTAAACGCACCCGCCATGTGCTTCAATTTTTCAAACTGATCTCCATACAAAAATATTTTTAGACAAGCTTCTGTCACTGGTGCATTCATTATTCAGTACCTCACTGTATAATTTGTCTATTAATAATCTACCGATTCGTCTTCTGCATTGACTTCACCTCATCCCGCACCGCATCTACCAGCTCTTTCGGGGCAAGCACGCGGACATAGCGTCCCCAGCTCAGAACCCAGCGTTGAACCTCGAAGAGACCGTGAGCCAGAAAGGATAGCTCAACCGCGCCGTCCTTGCGGTGCTTGAGCTTTTGCGAGGGATGCCATTCGCGCTCCAGTACCCAGTCGCGTACTCCGGCATCAAATAGCAGCTTTACGGTAACTCGCTTCCCGGCGCGGGCACGCCCGAAGGCACCATGCACCACATCAGCCGGATTAAAAGTATCTGGCACCTGATATCCGACATCTATGACCTCTGCGTCACGCAACCTCCCTAACGAATATTGCCGCCATCCATCTTTGCCGGGCTGACCAGCAAACAGGTACCACTCCCCTTGTAGGTTTGCTAAGTGGTAGGGTTCCAGAAGCACTTCATGTTCTTTCGAACTACCAAAACTGTGATACCGAGCCTTTAGCTGCCGACGATGCGTAAGCGCACGCACAACGCCCTTCCAAGTTTCTATATCAACGGACCTTGATGGAGCGCACACAATCGAGAATTCCTGGAATAACATTTCGGGGGCAATAGAGATAGTGTCCGGTAACATCTGGTTGAGCTTGTTGAACATCCCCTCCAGTTGCTGCGCCATGGACGTGCCATGCAGACCATGCAGGGCCTCTATGCCCATCAGTAATGCCAACAGCTCGCCTTCATGAAGCGACAATGCCGGTAAGTACCAGGAAGGATCAGTATAGTAAAATCCCTTGCGCTCCCGGTCGTATTCGATTGGTGCTCCCTGCTGGTCACGCAGATAATCAATATCCCGCTGGATGGTCTTCTGTGAAACTTCCCAGTCGACGGAGAACGTCAGGCAATTCGGATATTTGCCTTCCCGAATTTGACGATCAAGCTCAATGACGCGCAGCAGCTGCGACTTTGTGCGATCTACTTTTTTATGGTCGCCATTATTTCACCCCCAGACAGACACTGGATGACCGTCAACAGAGCGTAGCATGGTTTTCAGATGGAACAATTATAAACTGGAGGAAAATATCATGGAATCACGCCGCCGCACATCCGATACCAACATGACAGCACTGAGCTATTATCACAAACCTTCGGCCAAACGCATCCGGTCTTATGCCCGCCGACTCTTAGATACGCGACGCCTGGATGCCCATCTGCTGGAATTCGCAATCTATACGCTGCACCCTTCCGCACAAAAGAAGCTTATTGGCAAAATCCAACAACACAGCAAGAAGCTGGATTTTGTAGAGCATACATCAATGGACGCCGAAGACATGGCGCAGCAACTCATGGATCTCATAGGTCGCAAGGACTCGGACATTACCCGGAGTTCTCTTGTCCAAGAACTGCAGGAGGGGCTGGGAACCAGTTTACCCGCTAATGTCCCGCCACCAAAGGATCTCCAGCGCCTTGCCGACATGCTGGCGCTTGACCATGCTCACGTTGAATTTGTCATGTACCTGTACCATCACGCCACATATGAACCACTATCCAGATTTACCTGGCTCTTCGGTTTGCGGGGATTCCTGAAAACGGCATCCGACGCCACGGGCATAAAGCATGGGGAACTCCTCGAAGTAGCCAAATCAAACGGACAACTCCGCCGCACCGGGCTCATTGAAAAGCCTACACCGACATGCACACCACCAATCAACCTGCATGATGATGTTATTGCACTGATTGGAGGCATTGCATCAGGGCAGCTTACAGATAAGTTTTTCGTCCGGGATACCGCCCCCACGTTAGACATTGAAAGCATGTATGTATCGCCAACATCTCGGCAAATCATCTCGAAGCTCCTAGAGCAGCCGGGGGCCGCAAATATCTTGCTATACGGCATCCCGGGCACCGGCAAAACCGAGTTTGCCCGCAGCATTGCCGCGATTTCAGGTCATGCAGTCAACCAGATCAAACACCCGGAAGATGAAGATGATGAAGGTTTCAGTCTGCGGAATAGACGCGTCTCCTTGATTGCAGCCACGAACTCGTTACCATCTCGCAGCAGCGTCCTGATCGTTGATGAGGCCGACACGCTACTCAATACGCAGTATGCCCTGCTATCCTCCAGCAAGAGTTCTCCCGATAAGGGTTGGCTGAATACTTTTCTGGACAACACACAACACAAGATTATCTGGATAACCAACGATAGTCGTTGCATCGAAGAATCCACCACACAATTATCTTATCGCCGAGCAGGGCGTATTTGAAGCAGACAGGTTGCCAGTATCGGATGCCCTCTTTTGCCTCAAGCAATCGCTCAGTATCTTTGCCGAACATGTGCGTGATCAAGACACCGAGCTATGGAGCGGTATTCCTGAAGACGACTACCGTAGTCTGGCGGCAATGATGCAGCGATCCATCAATACGCTGGAATCGTATGAACCCGACTCGCAACAATGGCAACAACAGCTAATCCTCTGCCAGCGCTTGGGACTACTGCTATTGACGTTCCTCTACGACGCCGAACCCGAAAACACAATCGATCCACCAGACGCCATGCGAGTTGAAAGCATCATGTTCTCTTTTAGGAACACCTAATGATCGCGCCTCCCTACCGTATGATATCCAGAAATTTCATAAGCAGCCCCGCCTGGCTCTCAAGACTGCTTGCGTTCGGATTGCGCAAGAAGTCAGCAAGGTGTATAAATGCAACCCCTGTGTGCCGCCCCAAACGCTGAAGGCTCTTGTAATAGATGTAATTACACAGATATGCACCCGCGTCCTCGGACACCTCGATCGCAATATGCCGTGCCTTGCACCCCTCGTGCATGTGGCTGGCCAGATAGCTATTCAGCAAAGCAGGCCCATCCTCTTCGATTACTCCATCCAACGCGACCCCATGCACATCCCGTCCTGCAACGCGATTGCAAGCGTTCAGCTCGATTTGGGGGCGCAAGCTCCCAACAGCAACGCCCGTATGTATAATCACATCGTATTTTTCACTTGAAATCTTGCGAACAAAGCGATCAACGGCATCAAAGGCAACTGGCAGAACACGCCATTCCACCATGCAGCTATCTGCTTGTTCCTGTCGCTGGACATATTCCAGAACCATTTCACTGGGATTGGCCTTTACATCCCCAAAGGGCCCAAACGCCGTCATCAATACTTTCATGGCAAAACCTCTCCCAACAAGCCTACCACGTCTCCCGAAAACGGGAAATGGCTAGAGCGGTTTAAAAAACGCTCTAGTAGGTAATGATACGAGCTTTAAACAGGATACGCTGCATTGCGCCCCGAAGACTCGCTTGCCCTACGAAACGCAACAAGCGAATTTGGCTTGCCATGCGTAGTCCCGCTCAGCGGGACGAAGGCTGGCTTGCCATGCGTAGCTCGAAGAGCGAAGCATGGTGCACCCGGCGGGGATCGAACCCACAACCTTCGGCTTCGGAGGCCGACACTCTATCCAATTGAGCTACGGGTGCGTAGATACTAGCGCCAGCTTATCCGTGGCGGGCCTCGAAGTCTTTCATAAACGAGACCAGCGCGTCAAC
>PWYP01000067.1 GCA_003567805.1 PVC group bacterium | reverse complement strand
TTATCGGCAGAGATCTAACACGGGAAAACCAACTGGGCACACAACTGCAACAAGCACGAAAAATGGAAGCAATCGGTACGTTAGCGGGAGGGATTGCGCACGACTTTAACAACATTCTCAGTGCCATCATTGGCTATACAGAATTGGCCATTCTGGACGAAGAAGAGCATATTACCGTGCAAGAGAGCCTGGAGCAGATCCTCAAAGCAGCGAAACGCGCAGCTGTCCTCATCTCCCAAATTCTTACATTTAGTCGTCGGAAACATAACGAACGTCACCCATTATTCCTAAAGCAGATTGTTGCGGAATCACTCAAGCTTCTCCGCAGCACACTACCTACATCCATAGAAATTGTTACCTCTTTCGACGACAGCGTCCCCCCTATTCTTGGGGATGCAACGGAAATGCAGCAAATCATCATGAACTTGTGTACCAATGCAGCCCATGCCATGCAGCTGCATGGCGGAACACTTACCGTAAAAATATTTAAACAAGACTTGTCTGCCGGAAAACAACTATGGCAGGCAGAACTACCTGACACCTGTGTCGGGCTCTCGGTTTCTGACACTGGACATGGCATGACAAAAGCCATCAAAGCCAGAATATTCGAACCCTACTTTACGACGAAGCACGGAGGAGATGGAACCGGCTTAGGCCTTGCAACGGTCCACGGAATCGTTTCCAACTACGACGGTGCTATTCATGTAAAAACGGCACTGGGACGAGGCAGCACATTTACCATTCTATTTCCAGCTTGCCAAAATAGCGACATGATCCCCGAAAAAGAAACGGTGCACAAAATACATTTACCGCAAGGTAATAAGGAAAAAATCATGGTTGTGGATGACGAAGAGCCTTTGACAACCATGATCAGTACCGCCCTGAACTATCTCGGCTATGATGTTTCCGCCTTTACATCAAGTCCAGAAGCATTAAAAGCCTTCACGAATGCTCCCGATCAATACGATTGCATCATTTCCGACCAAGCCATGCCCACGTTGACAGGTTTTGCATTTGCAAAACGCGTTTTTGCCATACGTCCGGATATTCCGTTTATTCTTTGCACGGGGTACTCTGACACGGTCAATGAAGAAATAGCCAAAGACCTTGGCATATCCGAATTTGTCATGAAACCGGCAACAGGGCAAACCCTCGCCGCCATTCTACACAAAGTGCTACAAACCTGAGATCCCGCGATGCATATCTCCTCCTCGATTCGCGCAGTGCTCAAAGAGCTTCCTACGAAACCCGGCTGCTATATCATGCGAGATGTAACCGGAACGATTATTTACGTCGGCAAAGCACTCGACCTACGAAAACGTGTACAGTCCTATTTTCGTAAGGCAGCCCTGAAGAAAGGTGACCCCAAACTGCGTAGCCTCATAAAAAGCGTGACTGATCTGGAATATATCGTTGTACACAATGAAGCGGCGGCACTACTCACCGAAAGCGAACTCATAAAAAAATACCGACCGCGCTATAACATCCTACTGAAAGATGACAAACGATTTTTACTGATTAAAGCAGATCCCAGACTTACCTATCCACGCTTTGAAACCGTCCGGTTTCGTCAAAACGATGGTGCTCGTTACTTTGGCCCTTATGTCAACTCGCTCGCGGCACGGGCAACAATCGATTTTCTCGAAAAACACTTTGGATTGCGCAAATGCACTCCGCAAGAGCCCGACGAAACAACCTATCGACATTGCCATAATGACATCATTCGCCAATGCTCGGCACCCTGCGTAAACCGTATCAGCCCGGAAGAATATCGCGCTCGATTTGAAGAAGCCTGCGCCTTCATTCGCGGACACCGCCCGAAACTTCTCGCCGAAATTCGCCGCCAGATGAAAGAGGCTGCCGAAAAACTCGATTTTGAGGAGGCGGCCGCATTACGCGACTCTCTGCTACTCATCGAAAAGGCTGTGCGCCAGAATGCACGCGCAGCCCCTACCCCGCGCATGCAGCGCAAAACCGCACACGACGGCATAGCATCCTTGGCAAAACTCCTACAGCTTCCGGACATTCCACACGTCATCGAGACCTTTGACATCTCGAACATTATGGGAACGCATGCCGTCGCCAGTATGGTTTGCGCCGTAGACGGGATACCGGCCCCTAATCGTTACCGACGATTCCGAATCAAGACCGTAGAGGGCGCCAATGACCCCGCGATGATGGCAGAAGTTGTCCAAAGACGCATTCGAGGGCTTCAAGAGGAACACAAACCACTACCGGGGCTCATACTCGTTGACGGAGGCATAACCCAACTCAAAGCTGCAAAAAAGGTACTCCATGACTTGGGTGTACCTGACCTACCCTTGGCCTCACTCGCGAAACGCCACGAAGAGATATATTTCCGCGCTGACGCCCCGCCACTGCGACTGGAGCGTAACAACCCCGCACTCCAAGTGCTCCAGCGCATTCGGGATGAAGCCCACCGTTTTGCCATTACCTATCACCGCAACCTACGCAATCGGCGATTGCGAGAGTCGGCATTAGATGACATTCCGGGGATCGGCACAAAACGAAAAGAGCTTCTGCTTTCGACCTTGGGCTCCGTACAGCGCATTTCCAAAGCATCAGTTGAGGATATAGCCGCAATTCCCGGCATCGGCACAACCATGGCTCAAACCATTTACGATGCTCTACACTAAACGCTAGAATCTGCCGCCAAATCTAATGGGCGTTCCAAAGCAGCTGCAATAATGGAAGGAATGTCGCGCCGTGCTATCCCGCGCCAATACACGCGCCAATCCCCCTCTGTGTGTGCCCCGTCTGCTTGACGTTCATACCACTGATTAAACGGATTGCGTATACGCGACCGCCAGAAAATAGATTGATAAGACGCGCCAATGGTTCGCCATAACTCCTGACCAAGGCCCTCGCCACGTGCTTCGCGATGCACCGCAAACTTCGATAAATACATATAGTCCTGATGCGGCTCCAACATCGCCGCACAACGATAATTGTCGTCCACATAAATGCATGCAGCCTCTTCTAAACACCCGGGACGCACAAGATCCCTACCAAAACTATTCTTCAAAAGGGCGACAAGACGGTCACGATCTAAAGTGGCTATACCATTATAGCATGAAATGCGCGCGCCACGACGGATCAGACACCCCGCCCCCTTCACGGTAAACAGTTCAGCCAGCAAATTCAGCGGAGAGGCAATAGATATATGCAATCCGTCCCATTGGTCAAACAGTCCCGTAGCAATTTGTACCAACCCTTCTTCCTCGGGCAACAAAGGCACAGGATTTTGCATTTGGTAATACGATAGCGGTTTACCATCAGCCTGATGTAGCGGTCCCGAAGCCCGTATCATGTGAATACGTTTTGTGAATTGCGGAACAATCAACGGTAGTGCTGCCTCAAGAGAGGAGTCCGAATCACAAAACACGGCAATCTTCCCTGCGTTGGCAAGTTCTTGCAAGCGCGTCTGACACGTCACCATATTTTGTGTTTCTGCAAGCGGCAAAAATACAAAGGGATGCGCATCCCCTTTCATGAGATCAGACATTTGCCGTGTATGCTCACCACACAATAAGACAACCGGATGCAACCCCAAGCGTAACAGAAACGTAAGGTCAAAAACAAAGACAGACGCGGATTCAGAAAATCCTTCATAATCTGGCACAATCAAAGCGAAGGCAGACTGTCCCCCAAGCGCAAACCGCTCAAGATAATACTCGTACTCCTCCCGCCGACCAATACTGTCAAGAAACAGCCGTATCGTTTTATCCAGCAACATACTCATGCACACAAATCTTACATATTACACCGCAAATGCATAGCGCGAATCAGCCAGCACATCAGGTTGCCTGTCATACGATCTTGTCCTGCATAGTCCCGCCAAGCGGGACGACGTATGGAACTCCCCTGCCCCATAGGGCGTCGGGACGAAGTATGATCCCGCAACCTGCTGCTCCCAACGCGCCGCACGCAACCGGCACAACGCATCCGACGTTGAAGCAAGTTGACACCACTTGCTTTACTTCGAATGCATCACACACCCAAACGATTCTGCCGCATCCGCTCAGCCGACCGCTGGTTGGTCACCACCGTATGCCCCGGCAAGGGCAAGATGTTTTCATGAATCGCATCCACGATCCATTCAGGCTGCGGGAAAAAGGCATCCTCGAGCTCGTATGCCGGCGTAATCCAGTTACGCGACCCGACAACCACAGGCGGTCCATCAAGGTCATCAAAAGCAAACTGCCCGATATTCGCGGCAATCGTCTGCATAACAGAACCACGTTCACAGGCATCCGAACTCAAAAGGACACGCCCGGTTTTACGTACCGATTCCACCAGCGGCTCATAATCCAACGGATTGATGCTGCGGCAATCCCATACATCTGCCTCAACACCATACTTCTGGCTCAACGTATCTGCAGCCTCTAATGCGCGATACAAAGTGGCTCCGATTGTGATAATCGTAATATCTTTACCATCGCGACGCTTTGCTGGCGGACCTAATGGGACCTCATAATATTCCTCAGGCACCTGATCCTCAAACATCTCGCCCACATCATAAAGACGCTGACTTTCAAAAAACACAACGGGGTCCGTACCCGCCAAAGCAGCATTCATCATGCCCTTTGCATCATACGGCGTCACAGGAAACACCACCTTCAGCCCAGGAATATGGTTCACCAGAGCACTCCAGTCCTGCGAGTGCTGCGCACCATACTTCGACCCCACGGAAACGCGAAGCACTAACGGCATCTGCAAAACGCCTGCCGACATACTCTGCCACTTTGCCATCTGGTTAAAGATTTCATCACCAGCGCGCCCCATGAAGTCGCAGTACATCAACTCCACCAAGGCACGCCCCCCCTCGAGTGCATAACCAACCCCTGTGCCTACAATTGCTGCTTCACTAATCGGAGAGTTGAACAACCGATGATATGGTAGCGCTTCCGTCAGGCCGCGATAGCAGGCAAACGCCCCGCCCCAATCACGATTTTCCTCTCCATACGCGACCATCGTGGGATCCGTTTTGAACCGATGTAACGCTGCTTCGAATATGCCGTCCCTGTATTGATACATCTTGTTCTTGCTAACGGGTTTGCCATTTTCGAAGGCAGACCGTACACGACGGGCAATCTGCTTAACACGCGGATTGTCCTCACCAGCATCCAACAGCTCCGGTTCACGACCATCTTCCATACTGTGCTTCGTCTCATTAGAGAACATCACAGACTCGATAAACACCGGCTCCACATGCGGCGAGACGGCATCATCAATAGCCAATTTCAACGCCGTCGTCACCGCATCAACGACACCGCCAGTCAATGCATCCAGCGTGGATTCATCCAGCAGCTTCGCGGCTTGCAGTTCATTCGTGAACCAGGCAATCGAATCCTGCGACTGCCATAATTCAACTTCGGACTTTTCGCGATACGACGATGCATCCGATGGCGAATGTCCCGAATATCGATACGTCATCGTATCCAGCATCACTGGTCCTTTACCCTTTTTCAGCAGCGCAGCCTTGCGCTTGACGGCATCGGCAACCGCCAAGGGGTTATACCCATCCACGCGTTCAGCGTGCATGGCTTCCGGATTCACGCCACCCGCAACACGGGCAAGCACATCATACCCCATGGTTTCTCCAGAGGTCTGCCCGCCCATACCGTAAAAGTTATTCATGAAATTAAAAATAATCGGTAAACCGCCACGATGCGCTTTATCCCAAAGATGATGAAACTGTCCCATGGCCGAAAAATTCATGGCCTCCCAAACGGGACCACAGCCCATGGAAGCATCACCGATATTGGCGATAACGATACCCTCTTTACGGTTGATCTTCTTGAATAAGGCAGCACCTGCAGCAATATCGGCTGAGCCACCAACCAAGGCATTATTCGGATAAATACCAAATGGCGTAAAGAAGGCGTGCATCGAGCCACCAAGGCCACGATTGAAACCCGTCTTACGCGCAAAAACTTCAGCCAATGAACCATACACAAGAAACTGTCGTGCTAATGTCCGAACGCTATCCGTCTTGCTGTTCTTTTCGACGATGGAAAGACACTCACCGCCCATGAAGGAACGCATGATATCCAAAAGGGCATCATCATCAAGCTTACGAATAGCAGACATACCCTTGGCCAATATTTCACCATGCGAACGGTGCGATCCAAAGATATGATCATTCACATCAAGATGATACGCCTGCCCAACAGCAGCAGCTTCCTGTCCCATCGACAAGTGTGCCGGGCCGGGGTGATTATAGGCAATGCCCTTATATGCTCCCGCTGTTTTGATTTCGTTCAACATGAACTCGAACTCACGAATCAACAGCATATCTTCTAACATGCCTAAAAGCCCCTGCTTACCAAGGCTCTTGGCTTCCTGTGGAATGCTTTTCTTATACTGATTCAATGCAATCTCGGGAAACGTAATGCTCCCCGCCTGACGTTCTTTATTGGGATCCACAACTACATGCTTTGGCATCTTATACTCTCTCTTTCTTTCTCCCCCCCAAAAGGGGTCAGTCCGTACATATGAACAACACTCAATGAATCATTAACACCGTTTCACGAATTAGCTCCGACACCGTCGGGTGCGGAAATACAATATCGTCAATCTCTGATATTCTCTGCTCCGTCTCGATCATGGCAGTTGCACCAAAAATCATTTCGGAGCAAACCCCACCGATCATATGCACACCTAACAAAGCCTGCGTTTCGGCATGCACAATCACCTTGCAAAATCCTTTGCCTCCGGCATGTTCGGCCAGATAACGACCACTGGCAACCATCGGACGCTTTGCCGTTTTAACGGGAATGCCTCTCTCCTTTGCCTGGGCTTCCGTCAAGCCAACTGTAGCCACTTCGGGTGTGGTATATACCACGCCAGGAATCGCATCATACCGCATGCGATCCGGCCGCCCGCATAAGTTATGGATAACAACTTCTCCCATGCGCGAAGCTGCATGGGCAAGCCATTGACGCCCCGTCACATCCCCCACTGCATACACGCCCGGCACATTGGTGGCACAACGATCATCCACCCGGATGCCACGACGATCAAAATCGATACCAGCTTCCTCGAGCCCTAGGTCCTGCACATTACAACTGCGACCGGTTGCCATAAGTACGACGCCAGCCGCTACCTCAGACACCCCTTTACCCGTATCAAACTGCACCACCTCAGAACTGATAGACTGCACTTTCGCCCCAAGGTGAAACGTTACCCCACGCGCTTTCAACTCTTGGCGTAGCACTTTGGCCACCTCCGGATCTACGGCAGGACATATCTCCGGCAGCATTTCAATCACGGTAACCGGGATACCTAACGTTCCAAAGAAGCAGGCAAACTCGCACCCGATCACACCCCCACCAATAATTGTGACCCTATCGGGCAAAGCGCCCAGATTTAAAATACCGGTCGAGTCATAAACATTGGGCGAATCAATACCGGGGATCGGGGGACGGGCTGGCGATGAGCCGGTCGCCACCATAATAGCCTTGCTACGAAAGACCTGATCGTCGACAGCAACCTCTCCCCGGTTTGCCGTCAAACGCCCACGCCCCTTTACCACCTCAACCTTATTCATTTTCATTAGGCCAGCGACACCCTTGCGCAAATTTGCAATGACCTCTTGCTTGCGCGCCATGGCTCGCTCGAAATCAAATGTCACATGTTCGGTCTTCACGCCATACGTTTCGCCATGTTTCGCATAATAAAAAACCTTGGCAGAATGCAGAAGCGTCTTAGAAGGGATACATCCACAGTTAAGACACACACCGCCTAACTCCGATGCTTCCACCAATAGAACCTTCTTGCCCTTTTCGCCAGCACGCTCGGCAGCCACATACCCTCCAGGGCCCCCACCGATCACAATCAAATCATATTCCATATCGTAGTACCTCGTTTATCACACGTTCACGCAGCCCGAAACACGACTCGTGCGCGCTCTATCCTGCCAACACCAATGCGATCTGTTCCAATCCCGTGCAAAGATCTTTGAGAAACCTAGCGGCAGGTGCTCCGTCCACAGCCTGATGATCAACCGTCAGACTGAGATTAATAGCCTGCACGTGCTTGACACTGCCATCCGGCTGAAACACAGGTTTGGCAAACAAACCACTGACGCCAAGAATCGCCACCTCGGGAACATTCAATACCGGGGTAAAACTCTCTACACCGAGAATACCGAGATTCGTGATCGTGAAGGTACCGCCCTGCAACAAATCGGGATTGATATTGCCGGACTGACAGGCTTTGGCCATCGGTTTGATCGTCTCGGATAGCTGACGTAAGCTAAGATTTTGTGCACCATGCACAACCGGAACCATTAAGCCACGCTCTGTGTCCGTAGCTACACCAAGATTCACATGACCATACTCCACAATCTTGTCACCCAGAAAATGCGCATTCAAACTGGAATGCCGCAGCAACGTACGAATCGTTGCATAAGCGATCAAATCGTTGAGTGTAATATTCGGCAAGCCCAACGCTTCAGCTTGGGCCTTCACATTCGCTCGATACGCCAGCAAGGCCGTCGCATCGAAACTCTTGTTCAAGGTAATTTGCGCGGTCTGCGAAAGCGATGCACGCATCTTGTCCGCAATCACCTTGCGGATCCCCTTCACCGGGATTTCCCGTGTCTCTACAGCAGTATCAAGCACCGGCTCCGACGTCTTACCAAGATCCCCCGAAAGGACCATGCCGCCCGGACCCGACCCCACTGCAGGAACCTGGCTTGCATCGCCCGCCGCGCGAGCTGCTGGACTCATCCGTGGCAATGCAGCGGCAGCCTGTTCCACATCACGAGCAAGCACCCGTCCGCCTGGCCCTGTCCCTGCTAATTCTGCAACCACAACACCCGTCTCTGCAGCACGCTTGCGGGCCCTTGGGCTCACGCCAACATCCCCCGATACAGATGCAGATGGAACCGATGCTGGTGCAGGCTGCTGCGCAGGCGCGGGGCCAGATTCTGCGACGGGTGCAGGAGCCACCTCCGCGGCTGGAGCCGACGTACCACCACCTTCAGGTTGCATACCGGAAACATCTTCACCGGCGGAACCAACGGCACCAATTACCGTTAACACGGGAATGTCCTCACCAGCCGGAAAAAACTGCCTCAACATTACACCATCGGCAGGACTCTCAACTTCAAATACAGCTTTGTCCGTTTCAATACTAGCCAAGGGCTGCCCTGTAGAAACAGTATCACCCTCCTGCACAAGCCATTCGACTAAAATACAACTTTCTACCGATTGCCCTTGCCGCGGCATTAATACCTCTGTTGCCATTTGCTCCTCCTTCGTTCATGAATCCAGATAGACTCTGGGCAAATACACGCCCCCAACTATACGATTTCAACAACCACACTTTGCTTCCGAATCGCTTTCACAAAAGCATCCGGCGCATCTTTGTCGGTAATCAACACATCAACATCTTGCAGACTGCCCGCATTGGCAAACGATACCTTGCCAATTTTCTGACTGTCCGCCAATAGCATGACACGCTTGGAACGCGACATAACCAACTCCTTGGTGTAAGCCTCCCCGGGATCCGTTGTTGTCAGCCCTTCAACCGTCACACCAATCGTACCCATAAAGGCAATATCCAACGAAAGATCGCGCAGCAACGTTCGCGTCAAGGGCCCTGTGATGGTCTGACTGCGCCGCCGCAATTCTCCCCCCAGAAGAATTAAACGGGGCCCCGATGCCGAAAGCTCAGCTGCCGCACGTAACGAATTCGTTACCACCGTTATATCCGCCCGCTCCCGCAACAAAGAAGCCAACTCCAAGAGCGTGCTCCCCCCATCCAGATAAACCGTATCGCCAGAACTGATATACGGAAGAGCCCGTTGGGCGATCCGCTGTTTTTCCCCACTAGCTACTTGTGTTTTATCATCAAACAACGGCTCATCAAGTAGCCCTCCACCGGAAATCGCGCCACCATGTACACGTCGAAGCGCTCCTGTTCCCTCTAATATCTCCAGATCTCGGCGAACGGTCGCTGGAGAAACCGTCAAAGCATCGCACAACTCATCCACACGCACTGCCCCGCGATCGCGTACAAGCGCGAGTAAACGCTTTTGCCGCTCAGGTGCCAAATTTTTATGCGATACTTCTGCCTGCATAGATCTATCAATAACAGACAAGCGCAATCACAGTCAATCACAAATAATCATATTTAATCATTTGGTCACAAAAAGACAAATTACGTATTCAACGGCATTCGCTGCCGCTAAAGACGGCCCCATCATCCCATATTGATTTTACGGCCAAACACATGATACGGTCTTTTGCATGAAAGCTGTCATTAGCGTAACAGTGGACAACCAAAAACCCATGCTTGTCCCGGAAGGAACCGAAGTCCGCGAGGTGCTGCCACCCGCCCAGGACCCTATGCTTCCTTGGATGGGAGCCATGGTAAATAACGATCTTGTATCTCTCACGTTTCCATTGACGGTAAACTGTTCAGTCCGCCCCCTTAATACGCAGGATCCCGATGGGTTGCGCATATACCGTAATTCCGTTTGTTTTCTTTTGTGCAAAGCCGTACAGGATGTTTTACCCCAAGCACGCTTTGC
>PWYP01000109.1 GCA_003567805.1 PVC group bacterium | reverse complement strand
ATATAGCCTGTTGATTTGTAGATAACTAATCGTTAGGCCTTATTAGCAAGCGAATGGTGTCCCCTATCCTGTTCATAGTCTTGGTCATCGATTGATCAAACAATGATCATATCGTCCGGATTGATGATAACTTTCGATTTATCATCAATGCATCATCAATTGGTAAACAAGTTATCAAATACATCTTCACGTTACATTCTTATGCTTACAAACAGCATGTTGTTCCTACACAAAGCACACACACAACCTTATCTATCTTTCATGATACGCTACCGAGCTTCGAGGGGATGCATCAAAAATCTCCAAGGATCAGGCTTGAGATCCGAATCGGTTGCATATGGTGCATACAATCCCCAACGCATGCCTCTGCAGCCACAGACCGATTTTACGCATGATGAACCTTACATGGTTTGCTGCAAGCTGTGCGCAGATTTACCAAGTTTCGTCGAGATATCCTGTACTTGGCGTCGTAGATCTTGATCTACATCCATACGATTTTGAATGGTGCGGCAGGCATGCAGTACCGTGGCGTGCGTTTTACCAAATGCAGTAGCAATGTCCGGTAACGACGATGGTGTCAGAGATCGGCATAGGAACATAGCAACTTGTCGTGGTACTGCAATGGAGCGCGGCCGCGAGGCACTGCTCATGTCAGCCAAGCGTATATCATAATGCGAGGCCACCGCTTTTTGAATGGCAGACAAGCTGATTTCTGCTTGCTGTTCTTCTTCAATGGTATCACGCAGCAAACGTTTCAAGGCATCGAGTGTCAAAGGTTGCTGGGTTAAGGACATGAACGAAACCGCGCGCACCAATGCACCTTCCAAACGCCGTACATTCGAGCGCACATTCTCGGCAATAAAGGTTAGCACACTTTCATCAACCGATAATTTCATTTCGCGTTGTTTGAATCGCAGGATGGCCATGCGTGTTTCGAAGTCCGGGCGTTCCAATTCGGTGACCAAGCCCCATTCGAAACGTGACACCAAACGCTGTTCCAGCCCGCTGATTTCACTGGCAGGACGATCGGATGTCATAATGATTTGTTTATGTGCATCAAAAAGAGAATTAAAGGTGTGGAAGAATTCTTCCTGGATTCGTTCTTTTCCGGAGAGGAAGTGTATATCATCAATTAACAGGAGATCGACATTGCGATACCGTTTCCGAAAATCGGTGATGCAGCGTTTTTGCAGGGCATCAATGTATTCATTGAGTAGTGTTTCACAAGTTACATAGCAGATATTACCAGCGCGGTTTTTTTCGGAAACAGAGTGTCCGATCGCTTGCATCAAATGTGTTTTACCTAGCCCAGTGCCACCATAAATGAAGAGCGGATTGTACGCTTTGGCTGGTGCTTCACTGACCGCAAGTGCTGCGGCATGCGCAAAACTATTCGGTGGCCCCACCACAAACGTGCTCATGGTGTATTTGGGGTTTAACTGCAAGCGTGTATCGTGTCGCCTTGGCAACAAACGCTCGCGCAAGGTTTTTTGTGCTTCGGGTTTAGCGGGCTGATGTGCTTCAGCATGTGTGAACAAATCCACCGGATTCACGGTAAAGGAAATCTTCCAGTCTTTGCCCGATACGGCCCGCAGGGCATCACAAATCAAGGGCAAGTAGTGTTCTTCCAGCCATGATTGATAGAAGTCATTATCAACACCCAGGAAGAGTGTATTCTCTTCCATACGTACGGGGGTGATGACAGAAATCCAACGCGAGTACACATCGGCATGTAATGCATCTTGCAAGTGCTCGCAGGCTCGTTTCCACAAAGAAGTAATATGTATGGTATCCACTAGTATTCGCCCCATTCTGATTGCGTTTCACGATGAAAGGTTCAATCACAAAGCGTGGACATAGTCTGTCTAACACAACTCTTTAACAAGAAAAAAAAATGAAACATATTAACAGGTTATGAACAGTTGGTGCTAACTGATTCTGAATACGGCACTTGCAAGATGCAAAAGATGTAAAAAAGTGGTTTGCTCCATGGTTTTATCAACAGTCCCCGTATTTTTACGCAAAGGAAGTCTGGCGCGGCAATGATCCGCGCAATACATTAAGATATGTGCGTAAAACATTCACAACCAATGACATGTATTACGTAACTTTTTTGCGGCGAATATCAGCACCGAGATGGCGGAGCTTACGGTCTACAGATTCATAGCCACGATCGATTATATCCGCATTGCCGATGCGACTTTCTCCACTTGCGCATAACGCTGCAAGCAGGAGAGAAATACCAGCGCGAATATCTGGACTATGTAGTCTTGTGGCGTGCAACGTTGCTGGGCCGGTGACAACCACGCGATGCGGATCGCACTGTACAATGCGCGCCCCCATATCAATCATCCGATCTACAAAGTACATTCTGCTCTCAAACATTTTTTCAAATAGTAATACCGTGCCTTCAGCTTGCGTAGCCAACACAAGGGTAACACCTAATAAGTCAGACGGAAAATTCGGCCAAGGGCCGTCCTCGATTTTAGGAATGGCTGCGCCAAAATCATTCTGTACCCGCAACGTTTGATTTGCAGGAATGTGGAGTTGGGTGCCTTCCCATTTCCACTTCACACCGAGTTTCGACCAGTGTTTATCGATGACCTTGAAGTCATCAGGTACGATATCTTCCACGGTGAGTTCCCCTCCGGTGAGGATGGCAGCGGCTACAAAACTTGCTGCTTCAATGGTGTCAGAGGCAATACGGTGATTCACGCCATGCAGTTTGCGCACGCCTTCGATAATAAGGCAGTTTGTACCAATGCCGGAGATATGTGCCCCCATGGATGAAAGCATACGGCATAGGTCCTGTACATGCGGTTCGCAAGCTGCGTTATACATCGTGGATGTGCCCGGCGCCAACACCGCCGCCATAATAATATTTTCCGTCGCGGTAACACTAGCTTCATCCAGTAAAATATCTGCGCCTGCCAGTTGTTTACGTGTGAACGTGCAACTACCTGCTGTATTGCGGCCGATTTCGATTCCGAGTTGTCGCAGACCATCCAGATGGGTGTCGAATCGTCGGCGACCGATGCTGTCTCCTCCGGGTCTGGCAATTACAGCCTTGCCATGCCGGGCAGCTAAAGGGCCTGCAAATAAAAGCGATGTACGAACATGCCGGCAAAGTGCGGGATCTGGAACGCGCTTGCGAACCCCTTTGCTGCATAGCGTAACCTGATGGCCTTTGCGGCTGATGGCTACACCAAGCCCATCGAGAATGCGTAGCATGGTTTCTACGTCGCGAATTGCAGGTACATTACGCAGGGTCACGGCTTCGTCCGTTAACAAGCAAGCTGCCAGCATGGGCAAGGCGGCATTCTTGTTTCCCGGGCTTCGGTGCACACCCTGCACACAATGCCCGCCCCGTATGACAAACTCCGACATCCCCTACCTCTTATGGTGTGTATCGACCGCGTTATCAGCCTCTCAGGCCATGGACGGTGCGTACAACATTATCCACGGTGAAGCCAAACTGTTCGGCCAGTATGCCGCATGGTGCGGATGCGCCAAAACGATCCATGGCAATATAATGTGCATCATCGCCAACATATTTTTCCCAGCCCATTGGCACAGCAGCTTCAATCACAACGCGTACCGGGCATTTTTTGGAAATGGTAGCAGCTTGATACGTAGCTTCCTGTTTTGCAAATAGTTCCCAAGAGGGCATGCTAACAACACGCACACAGCACTCTGCTGCCAATTGTTTGGCGGCGCCGAGGGCAAGTTCTACCTCGGAACCGGAAGCAACCAACGTTACCTCGGGATCCACTGCTTCACTTTGCCACAAGATATAGCCCCCGCGCCGTAGCTCCAGCGCGGAAGGATATACACTACGATCAATGACATTGAGATTCTGCCGTGTGAGCATGATTGCTGTCGGGCCATTCTTATTTTCTAAAGCGGCTACCCAGGCGGCGCCCGTTTCTGTTGGGTCGGCAGGACGAATCGTCGTTACACCGGGCATACAGCGCAACGATGCCAATTGTTCTACAGGTTCGTGCGTAGGACCGTCTTCGCCTACATAGAAACTGTCGTGCGTAAAGACATAAATAACGGGTAATTTCATGATCGATGCCAAACGCACAGCCGGGCGCATGTAATCCACGAACACAAAGAAGGTTGAGCCGAAGATCCGCAAGCCGCCATGCAAAGCCACACCATTCATAATGGCGCCCATGCCATGTTCGCGCACACCAAAGTGGAAATTGCGCCCTGAAAAGTCGCCCTTATGAATGCTACTTGTATCTTTGAGCAACGTTTTGGTACTTGGCGCCAAGTCTGCTGCGCCACCGACCAGTTGCGGCACAGCTGCTGCCATCGATTGTAAAATGGTACCCCCTGCTGCTCGTGTAGCTTGCGCTTTGGTTACATCAAAGGAGGGCAACTGCTCAGCCAAATTTTCAGGCAGTACATCATCTAGGCCGTTTTGCCAAGCCTCAGCCTTTTCGGGATATGCTTCGCCATAGGCCTTAAATAATTTGTTCCATTTGGCATGCTTACGCTGTAGCTTTGCCGACCGGTCGGCAAACATCTGTTGCACAGAATCCGGAATATAGAACTTCTGATCTTCAGGTAAGCCTAACTCCCGCTTGCTTAAGATGACTTCCTCTTCGCCCAACGGTTCACCGTGTACAGATGCGGTATCGGCTTTATTGGGGCTTCCTTTGCCGATGGTAGACGTACAGATGATAATGGTTGGTCGATCTTTGGAGCGCCGCGCTTTGCGAACGGCCTTATCAATTTCTTCAACATTGTGGGCATCCACCTGCAGAACATTCCAGTTGTAGCCCTTGAAGCGCCGACTGACATCATCGCTATATGCCAGATTCGTACGACCTTCAATGGTGATGCTGTTGTCGTCATAAAAGAGAATCAACTTATTCAGGCCCAGATGTCCGGCACTGGAAAAGACTTCATGACTGATGCCTTCCATCAGGTCGCCGTCGCCACAAAACACATACGTGTAATGATCTACAAGTTCGTGTTCATCCGTATTAAAGCGTGCCGCGAGCATTTTTTCTGCGATAGCCATACCTACGGCATTGCCGCAACCTTGCCCCAGCGGGCCGGTCGTCGTTTCAACGCCGGGGGTGTCCCCCACTTCCGGATGCCCGGGCGTCATGCTTTCCCATTGACGAAAACGGCCCAGTTCGGCAAGCGGCAGATCGTAGCCGGACAAGTGTAACAAGCTATATAGGAGCATGGAGCCATGGCCACCCGACAAAACAAATCGATCCCGGTCTGGCCATGCTGGGTCGGTTGGATCATGCTTCAGGTACTGTAACCATAGAACAGCAGCAACGTCAGCCATGCCCATAGGCATACCCGGATGTCCAGAATTGGCAGATTGTACGCCATCCATGGATAGCCCGCGAATGGTGTTGGCGGCTAATAGCAACTCTTTGTGGGAAGGTTTCGTAGACATGCGCATCCTTTCATGTGAGATGTCGTGTAAAAAACTTTTTGGGAACATGCAAAACAGGCTCATTACTCTCAAATTTATCAAAAGTTGTCGAGTGGTAAGTCGTATGCCGAATTCCCGTCGTTCGTCGTTAGGATGCTAGTAGGCGCAATTGGGCGGCCAAGATGATGCGGGAGAGAAACTTCGGGCCGGTGGACGATTACGGGCGACGATTACGGGTTACGAGGAGAGCGAAGCACCAACCTGTCCCGTAGCAAGCGAAGCGCGGAGGCGGATCGTCCATCGTAATCGTCGCCCGTAATCGTGTTCCGAATAGGTCGATTATATTGTGTGATCGGTTGGATAAAACCACAACATCTTGTGGGTAACAATGAAGTTACTGGCTAGAATTTGGCGAAAGGTTCGATCGGCAACGGTTTGCCGCAATACATACAATTCGGCGTTTTCCCTGAATTGCGCCGCTGGCAGGCAGAACAGACGGGACGCTCTTGTCGAGCGCGTTTGCCATCGAGTTTTCCGCTACGCAAGTCGATTTCCTGAATGACGTTTTCCAAGTCCGCATCCGTCAGGCCATTGACCTCTTTTAATAAAGTCCAGAGCGCTTCGGTAACCATGAAAAGTTTTTCGACATCGTTTCCGAGACTTTCTACCTTCGTGCGTATTCCATTACCCGCGCCTGCACTGCCAGTGACGTTGACGTCTATTCTTTTGGTTGCTTGTGCAGCCGCATCGACAGCAGCAGTAGCTAAAAACAAACCATTAATCATACCGGTCTCCTTGCATATCGGGTTGTTGCTGGGGGCATCTTTCCCATGCTTGCAACGGTATTGAAACAAAAAAAGAACGCACGGGGCAAGATATCTCGCCTCGTGCGTTCTTGGATGGAAGATCAAAAGGTACTTAGTCTTCGCTAATGCTCTCGTGCGGAATCAGAGCCGCATAATCCTCAATGGTTCCGCCATTCAGACAGCATTCAATAATTTGCCGTCCGAGGGGCATTAAATCATCCGAGAGGAACTGCTTGATTTCGCGTTTGAAGAAATCATGCAGAATTGCCGCTCCTTGGTCATAGGCGTCATCTCCGACATCCGGTTGCAGATTGACTTTAAAGAACCAGGACCCGATGTTTTGTCCTTCAACCATGATGCTTTCGGGGTTCCAGCCCAAGAGCGGACAGCGGCAAGCTGTTACCTGCGATGGGCTGAACCTTGCCCCACCCCGTCTTGCCATATACTCACGCGTGATCCACTGCGGCATGAAACTCACCTCCCAAGCACCGACATGCTGGTTCGGGGTCACGATATATTTGACCCTCGGTGTATCCAGAATTTGTTTCAGCAGAAGGTTGGCTTGGTCTACCCGCCGGCCTGTTGCAAAAGGCCAGTACGAACCGACACCTTCACTGGACATGCCTTCGGTATCAACAATACTCGGGTTGGCATGCCCACGCGGTGCAACCAGACGCCACAACCATGCGAGTGATGGTGGCAACAGATGGAACATCCCGAGGATGCCGTAGGTTGGTTTTTCCTTCGTACAAGGCGGACAGCGTACTCCGAACGAGCGGATGTCGATATCTAATGTGCCGCGATGTACATTGGGTACGATATCAGCAGGTACAACGACCCGCGGATTGGGACATGGCACTCCCGGTTCATCCTGAATATGTTCCCAGATCAGCGCAGAGCAGTCTGGCTTGGCGTCGATGTTCAAGAACAACAACGGCTTAGGCGGATGAATCGTTAATTTTTCCAGATGTGGATCAATCCCGTATCCGGTGATGTGATTGACCCGCACAAACCAGGACTCCTCGGCATCCATCAATGTCAATTTTCCGTTACCCTTGTCTATTGAGGGATGACAAAGAGCCATGTCGTCGGTCACGGGCCGGATATTGCAGAACTGCGGAATCGTTAGACTACGAACTTCCCCGTGCAGGATATTTTTTCCTAGCACCAAGCTGCCATCTTCTTGGCGATGGGGCAATTCGAGCATTTCGCTTTTGCCGCCGCCACTGGCGCCTTCATGGGAGATCCCAACACGGTTTTCATATGGTGTAATGACCTGCGCCGCCGAGCAGTGCATGGTTACCCATTCTTCTTTCTCGCCCAGATGCAGCAAGACACCATAAATGCCCTTCTTCGCGCTTGGACCTGGATACAGATTATAACTAAACAACTCATGCATGCCGGGAATACGATTATGCACAACGACCTGCTTGCCATCCAGATGCGTATGGCGGAAAGGGGGTGCTACATAAACGATCGCCTGCGGTGCAAAGTCTGCGGGCAGTTCATCCGCCGGAATGATGCCTTGCAGCATGGCTAGCCCGAGCGCAAAGAATCCTGCATTAGCAGGACAGATGGCTAAAGCATCTTTGCCTTTACCCGGCATACCCGCGATGAAAGGGAAAACGGCAAGCTCTTGCTTTTTCATCCAGTCAAAGGTTTCCTGGCGCAACCCGTCAAAAGATTTGCCGTAACGATCCTGAAAGGTAGGTTTGTTTGTAGGGCGGTTGTCACCTATTACCATACAATCCGGGTCACGCCGGCGCATATAAACTTCATTATAGTTTGCGCTAATACCGTTTTTGACTTTGCAAACCTTGACTTCTTCAACCAAGCCTTTGCCGGCAACCTCATAACCAACGCGGTGGTAGCCATCTTCGCCCACATCGCGTAAGGCCAGCTTTTGCAGGTCCTCAACATTGCGCCCCAGAATTACATTGGGTGCTTCCGTTAGTAATGCCTCCGCATCGGCAGATAACTTAATTTGTTTTAGAATCAGCTCTCTGTCTGTCATCTTACGCTCCTTGTTGTAGGGAAAGTTTGGTAACCGCAACAGAAGCTATCAGATGATTTTAGAAAAATAATAGTGCAAATCATGAGATAAAATGACACTATTATGACATCAAGGAAGATATGGTTTTTCATATATGTCGCAAATCATAACCAAGTATCTGTTTTCAAAATTACTAGCCTCCCCCAGCTTACGTGACTGTATGCGGCGGTTGCATGCGATCAGTGGGATGGATGTGTTGCTTCTGGATGATCTTGGCAGCATGCGTTTATCCGTGCCCCGGCATCCTTCGGTTTCGTTTGTGCAGCTTCTGCGATCGCATCCCGAAACGGAAGTAAAGTTTAGGGAGGTGCGTCAATCAGGATTAGCGGGCAAGCCGATGCCCCATTTGGGGCTGCATGAAATTGTGTATACCATTTTGGCGGAGCGTGAGATTAGCGGGTACTTGGTGTTATCCGGCTATCGACATGCGGATCATGACAATGTCGACCTTTCATCTACACGCGAGGTGTGGCGTCGGCTTGCTCGTGCGGGGGTACCCATGCGTTGGTCCGACTGGTTTCAAGCGTGGTCAGCCCTACCCGCCTATAATAGAGAAGAAAAACAGGCTTGGTCGGATACCCTAGCGTTGTTTATGCGGCAGGTACTGCAACGAATGGAAAACCCGGAGCCTATAGCAGATGTGGCTGTATGGCCGTCCATGATCCAGGAGACTTGCCGCCGCATCCGTGAATCGTATGATACGCCTTTGCGTTTGCACACGATTGCATCTGATCTTGGCGTATGCCCTGAACATTTGAGCCGTACGTTTCATAAGTCGACAGGCATGCGCTTTGCTGAGTATCTGGCCGAGACGCGTATTGGTGCCGCCTGCGACGCGCTGGTATCAACCCCTACTCCTGTATCACAAATCGCGCATCAGTGCGGATTTTCAACGCTATCTCGGTTTAATCGCTGCTTCCGCAAACATCGTGATACCACGCCACGCGCATGGCGTAAGCGCGCGCGATTCCAAAGCTAACGGAAATATCAGAGATATATGTTTTCGGATTGATAGGAATTGCGAGGAAATAAGAATATTCATCGGGTGTCGGATGGCTGACGAGCATGACGGCAGGATTCGCGCGCTGTAATTATATGCATATCTAACTATATAATAATGGTTTATAAATATATGAAGAAATTGGTAGTGTCTTTGGTTGCTTGCGGTATCCTAGCTGGCTGTTCATCCATGCGGATAGAAGACTTTGCAGATGAAATGCCGCAACTTGTTCTCGAAGAGTATTTTAATGGTAGGTTGACGGCGTATGGGGTGATCAAGGATCGGCGTGGCCGCATTACCAGTTCCTTCCGGGCAGACTTTGTTGGTAGCTGGGATGAAGATGGCTTAGGTACGCTGGATGAAGTATTTGTATATAATGACGGAGTTGTGCAGGAGCGTGTTTGGACGTTTCGCCCCGTTGAGGATAATCGCTATATTGGAACTGCTGAGGATATCGTTGGTGAGTCCGACATGGTGGTGAACGGTAATACGCTTCGTATGGATTACGTAATTCGTGTCCCCTATCGCAATCGTACGATTGACTTAACGGTACAGGATTGGTTACATCTACAGCCGGATGGTGTGATGCTGAATCATTCGTACATGCGCAAATTCGGTATACGGGTAGCTGAACTTGTTGTGACCATAATTAAAGACTTTCCCGCTGAGGCTGAAGAGGGAGACACAATCGATGAATAAACGTGTGGTGATATATTATGTGCTTGGTTTTGTGATCTGTGCGTGCAGTCTGCTGTTGAGATTCTTTTGGCTTGAGAGCGCACCCCAAGTTCCTGGAATGTTGCGCACCTTCATATTTGGTTTGCCGTGGATTTCAGTTGCAGGTGTTTTGGCTTGGT
Source organism: PVC group bacterium (assembly GCA_003567805.1). Next base: position 693 of record PWYP01000109.1, on the reverse strand, counting down.
GGCGTTCACGAGACCTTCCGAAGACTTATCCCCTCGCCTTTGTTTTCGGTACGGTTACGCCGCTGATCGTAGCCACCATCTGGCTCGCACTGCGCTAAGCTGTAACTTTATTGTTATCCACAAGGTGCTGTGGTTTTCCAACGCGCTACCACAAGACTATTTCAATATCCAACAACCAACAAGGAACGCCCAATGTCCAAGGAGAGTGAAGCTAGCGCATTGTTAGCCTCTAGACTTCTCATGCTCCTCTCTCGCAAAATTGGTCCGTTGGATATTGGAGCTGGATATTGGATATTCAATTATCAAGTTCCACTCCTGCATTATCCGAGCGCGCTCGGGGTCGGGGCTAAGCTGTAACTTCATTGTCTGCACCCCCACTCGCCCGCAAACTCACACACAAGTTTCTACCTGCATCAGCTGAGAGTCCTTGGTGTCAAGGCTCACCTTATTTATGAATCGCGACGCCGAGAATGGCTATGTCGGCCGGACTGATGCCGGGAATGCGTGCTGCTTGCGCCATGGAGACAGGACGAATCTTACTTAGCTTTTCCCGCGACTCGTAGCTAAGTGCCTTGATGGGCCAGTAATCGATATTGTCCGGAATTTTTTGATCTTCCAGATTCGCGAGCTTACGAATATTCGCCTGTTCCCGCACAATGTAACCTTGATATTTTGCATAAATTTCAAGCTGTT
>PWYP01000021.1 GCA_003567805.1 PVC group bacterium | reverse complement strand
TTCCGGCTGAAGATGTGTTCGGGGCCATCTTTCAATATCCCGGCACCTTTGGACATGTTCGCGATTTTTCTGCACAAATAGCGGCCCTCCATGCCGCCAAGGCAACCGCGATCATGGCAACAGATTTACTGGCCTTGACCATCCTCAAAGAACCCGGTTCCATGGGATGCGATATTGCCGTGGGTTCCAGCCAGCGCTTTGGTGTGCCTCTTGGCTATGGCGGCCCGCACGCCGCATTTCTCGCATGCACAGACAAACTGAAACGTGCTATTCCCGGACGCGTTGTCGGGGTATCTATTGATGCTCGGGGAAACCGTGCTTTTCGTCTCTCCCTGCAAACACGCGAGCAACATATCCGTCGCGAAAAAGCCACTTCCAATGTTTGTACGGCACAGGCATTACTTGCCGTAATGGCCTCCTTCTATGCGGTCTTTCATGGACCCGAAGGATTACGCGCTATCGCCGAACAAATACATTTCAATACCGTTCGCTTGGCGCAAGCTTTACGCGATGCAGGTGCCACCCTTCATCCCGAGAGCTTCTTTGACACTTTCACGGTCACTGTGGGTGTCGGCCAGGCCGGCATTCTAGCTGCGGCAAGACACGAAGGATTGAATTTCCGCAAAATCGGAAATGATCGTGTCGGCATCAGTCTGGACGAGACCACGGACGAGGATGTCCTCCTGCGCATTCTCCGTGCATTCGGCATCGATACCTTACCGCCACCGGCCGAAGATGTTGCCTTCCCTTCCGATCTGCAACGTGCATCGGAATACTTAACCCATCCCATCTTTCACATGAATCGCGCCGAATCCGAAATGACACGCTATATGCGCCGTCTCTCCGATCGAGATCTTGCTCTGGATCGCGCCATGATTCCCCTCGGATCCTGCACGATGAAATTAAATGCCGCCGCCGAAATGCTACCACTTTCCTGGCCGGCCTTCTCCAGTTTACATCCGTTTATCCCCGCCGATCAGGCGCAAGGATACAAAACCCTGATGGATGATCTAGCGGCGCGCCTATGCACGATCACCGGATATGACGCAATTTCCATGCAACCGAACTCCGGCGCGCAAGGCGAGTATGCCGGGCTCCTCACGATACGCGCGTATCACCAGTCCAAGGGAGACACGGACCGTAATATATGCCTGATTCCCGTCTCCGCTCATGGCACCAACCCTGCGTCCGCCCAAATGTGCGGGATGCAAGTCGTAGCCGTGAAAACGGCGGAAAATGGCGACATCGATGTGGAGGATTTTCGCCAGAAGGCAGCCGCCGCAGGAGAAAAACTCTCTGCCTGTATGATCACCTATCCGTCTACGCATGGCGTATTTGAGGAAACCATTCATGAAGTTTGTGCCATTACGCACGAATACGGTGGCCAAGTCTATCTGGATGGTGCAAATCTCAATGCACTCGTTGGGCTTGCCAAACCCGGCGCGCTAGGCGCGGATGTCTCTCACCTCAACTTGCATAAAACCTTCGCCATTCCACATGGTGGCGGAGGCCCTGGCATGGGCCCCATTGGCGTAAAGTCCCATTTAATCCCGTTCCTACCCGGTCACCCAGAAACCGGAGGCGACGAAGGGCCTGTGAGCGCCACGCCCTATGGATCCACATCCATCTTGCTTATCTCCTGGGCGTATTGCCTCATGATGGGAGGTCCCGGCATTACGCAAGCAACAAAAGTAGCCATTTTGAATGCCAACTACATCGCCGCACGTTTGCGCAAGGCTTATCCCATCCTGTATGCAGGACGCACTGGGCACGTGGCACACGAATGCATTCTGGATACACGCCATTTCTCCGAGCACGGCATTACCGTTGACGATATTGCCAAGCGACTTATTGATAATGGGTTTCATGCGCCCACCATGAGCTGGCCCGTAGCTGGAACCCTCATGGTAGAGCCCACCGAAAGCGAGACAAAGGCAGAGCTGGATCGCTTTATCGATGCTATGCTGGCCATACGAAGTGAAATTGACGATGTGGCCGAAGGGCGAATTCCCGCTGACAACAGTCCTCTCAAACACGCTCCCCATACCGTCGAAGATCTCGTAGCGGATTGGGAACGCCCCTACCCCCGTGAACAAGGATGCTTTCCCCCCGGCGCATTCCGCATTGACAAATACTGGCCTCCCGTCGGTCGTGTGGACAATGCCTACGGTGACCGTAATCTCGTCTGCACTTGCCCCGCCTTAACAGAAGACGATGCCTAAACCACAATTCGCACGATTTATAGTGGACACATTCTCACAGGCGTATATGCTGTAGGAAATGTGACTTTCATGACGAGAGCACTATGTTTTTGATCCCCTGCAAAACCAGAGGAGCGTAAAGAATGAAATTTTTATATAGCAGTTTGATTGTTTGTCTTTGCAGTCTCGTGAGTATATCTGCCCTAGCCACCCCTGCAGGTTTGGCCCCTTATACCGACAACCCGCTGGTGGAATTTCTGGCGCGCCAGCGGTATCATGTATTTATCGGCACACAAGTCGACACTTCCAGCAATGACCACGATGCACTAAGCTTGATCGGTGGACTCGGCTACTTCCCTGTAGAAAACCTTTCGATTGGTGTCTATGGCTCCCTGCGAAACTCCGATCGCTTATTTCCACAACGGATGAAGCAACTATATGGCGTAGGTTTATTTGCCGAATATAACACAGCACCACGCGCAGCCGTACAACCATTTGGCGGGTTACGCTTAGGCATTATCGACACCACGGGGCCAACGAATCCAACCTCGGTACATGCCGCGTTGCTGGGAGGCCTAAAATTCGCCCTCAACAACAATGTGGCAGTTTCTTTTTCCGGGGTATTGAATTGGACGGAAGAAGATATCCTCGACTACAAACAAAACAAACAGGATGGCTCCTTCTCAACCTCCAATACCGATTTCGGTATCGAAATTGGTCTGCGTTTTGGATTTTAAATAAGTCGCGTCACGTAACCACGTTCCATCCCTCCGGGTGTTCCACAGTAAGGCCACAATACACCGCGATTTACAATACATTGACCGGTTAGGGAAATGGGGGGCCATTCGAACATGTGGTTTAAACGATGGCATACGCATAAACGGTCCGTACGAAAATCTTTGCGCAACTCTGCCCTGCACCGCTTATTTGGAGAGCGTTTGTTTCATCGCAGTGTGTGGCGCACAGATCAAGCAGGAATGGCCGGGGGACTTTCGGTAGGGCTGTTTATTGCCTTTACGCCGACAATTCCCTTTCAGATGCTGCTTGCCGCCTGCTGTGCACTGCTCCTTAAAGTGAACTTGCCCATTGCGGTGCTGGCCGTATGGATCACCAACCCTGTGACAATTGGTCCTGTCATTACATCGGCCAGATATATTGGAAAACTGCTGCTGGGGCCGGAAAGTCCATTGGCCGAGATCATGGCCTTCTTCACGCCTCCGGGAAGTGCTGGGGCCTTCTTATTCCTCAACACAGCATATCTAGTTGCTGGCTCACTTCTGTATGCCGCGATTGGTGCACTGGCCGGACAACTCATTGTTAGATTGGCCTGGCAAGCAGCCATGCGAATTGCTGCAGCACGCAAAAACGGATTCCGCCCAAACCCGCCCGTGACCCTATTGCTGAAAACTTTCTGTCTTATAGCACTGATCGCCACAGGGCTCATCGCGCAATATCATGGCTGGATCGACACGCCGGGTATGCTCGAGAAGCTGCGGGCGGAAAACAGTAGATGGTTACCGCTTGCCACGATCGGCATCATGATTCCTCTCTACACCTTTGCGCTGCCGGCTGCACCACTAATGGCAATGTGTGGTGTTCTCTTTCATCCATCGCTGGCAACAATCATCGTATTTATCGGCGGGACAACAGGGAGCATCTTTGCGTATTTCCTGTCTCGCAAACTTGCCACAAGCGGCATCAATAAACGAAAAACCAAACCCGGACTTGTTAAACGCATGCGCGAAGGAACCAAGTTTTCCTCTCTATTCGCACTACGTATTTGCCCAGGTGTTCCGCACGCCGCCATTAATTACACGGCTGGCGCCTTACAAATTCCGCTGCATCTATTTATCGGCAGTACAGCAGCAGGATTTGTCGCTAAAGGCGTGGTGTATACCACAGCGGTACACCGCGCTACCTACATCGACGAAAACACAGAAATATGGTCATGGCACGTATTATGGCCACTCATAGCTTTGCTCGCATTAGCATTGGCCGGCATCTGGATCGAGCGCCAAGTCGCCCAGCAAAAAAACAAACGCCTCGGCGAAATTGAAAACGCAGAAACCCTGGATCCTACCCTGTCTCCTGAGCCATTCACGCTTCCGTGAGCAACGGATATACACCGTTTTCATCGTGCACTTCACGCCCCGTCACAGGCGGATTAAATACACAAACCATTCGCATTGTTTTACGCGCACGTAAATAATGTCGCTCGTGTCCATTTAGGGCATACAGCGTACCAGCAGCGATTTGCGTAGTCTCTCCATTATCCAGATCCTCGATCTCGCCTTCGCCCTCAATACAATAAACCGCTTCCAGATGATTCGCATAATGAATGTAGGTTTCGGTGCCCTCATAGATCAGGGTATCGTGCATCGAAAAGCCCATGCCATCCTTTGCCAGCAGTAACCGACGACTTCGCCAATTCTTGTTTTCCGCCAACACATCCTGTTCGGAACCACTGATTTCATCCAATTTGCGAATAATCATTCTGCCTCCTCTAAAGCACCGGCTTGCTCCTTGGCTACGGCGGCAGCAGCAGCCTCATCCAGAATATCAAACCCTTTGTCCAATTCCGCCTCGGAAATCACCAAGGGTGCCAAAAACTTGAGAACCTGTCCCTCGGATCCTGCAGTCTCCATCAACAAACCACGCTCAAATGCTTCATGAGAAACCAAGCCGCAAAAATCTTTAATCGAGGATTCGATACCCCAGATCATGCCGAGACCGCGTACATCCGAAAAATGGTCTGGATGACGCGCGCGAATCGCACGAAATCGTTCTTCCGCTTTCTTGCCCTTTTCCCGGATCTCTTTGGAAAAGGCATCATCTTGCCAGTAATGCTTGATCATGGCGGCACCGGAGATAAAAGCATGGCTATTGCCACGAAACGTCCCTGTATGCTCTCCCGGCTCCCATACATCAACATCATCGCGCATTAACACGATCGACATCGGCAATCCCGTGCCGATCGATTTGGATAGCGTGATAATATCCGGCTTAATACCCGCTCGCTCAAACGAGAAAAAGTCGCCCGTGCGACCATTGCCAACCTGAATTTCGTCCAGAATCAACAAAATTTCTTTTTCGTCACAAAGCAGATTCAGTTTCCGAAGCCATTCCGCACTGGCCACATTCACGCCACCCTCGCCTTGAATTGACTCCACAATCACAGCCGCTGGCGTTTCAAATCCCGAACTACCGTCCTCCAGATAGTGTCGCAGCATGTCAACACTGTCCATGTCGTGGTCAAAGTAGTTATCATATGGCATCTTGGTCACATTCAATGGCACGCCATAATAACTATCATGATACATTTCATTGCCGGTCACCGCCAAAGCACCCAAAGTATGGCCATGATACGCATTGGTGAACGAAACCACCGTGCTGCGCTGCATTTTCTTCCGCGCCAGCTTGAGCGCCGTTTCCACGCCATTGGTGCCAGTCGGCCCCACAAACTGCACCTTGTAGTGCAGACCGCGTGGTTTCAGAATTACATCCTGCAACGCAACGAGAAAATCATGTTTGGCAACCGTGGCCTTATCCAGCGCATTACTAATGCCATTACGTTTGATATAGGCAATCAATGCCTCATTCACGACGGGATGATTATGGCCATAATTCAGCGAGCCCGCCCCACCAAAAAAGTCAATGTAGGGCTTTTCATCAACATCCCAGATCGTGGCACCCTCTGCCCGATCAAAAATCGTCGGAAAGGAACGAATATAGCCGCGTACATTCGATTCATATTTTTCAAAAAGTTCAATGTTCATTGTTATCCCCTATCTTGTTATGCACCACCATGCGAAAGTTCAATCGTCAGCATCGGTTCATCCTCATGTGTAGCCCCCAGATCTTCCGCACGAAGATACGGCGTTTCATGCCAATGACCACCCAAGGATTCTCCCCACTTGGCAAAAAGTCGCCGTGACGCCTCATTCGATGGGCTGATTGTACAGCAAACCCGCTGAATTTCACGGAACCATGGGCGCCCGGCCAAATCTACGAGTAGTTTCTGACCGATCCCACACCCCCGGAAAGCCGGAGAAACCGTGATTTGCCAGACAAAAAGACAGGCAGGGTCATCCGGTAATCGATAAGCAGTAACGAAACCAGCCGGTTCGCCCTCTGCCTCTGCATAGGCGCAGGTTGAGGAAAAGTGGTCTGCCAGCAAAAAATATAAGTAAGAAGAATTAACATCCAGCGTGCCCGCTGCATGCACTAATTCCATCAATTTCCCGCCATCTTTCAGGCATGGAGCACGAACCGTTATTTCTTTTGCTGCCGTCATTATCCTCACGCGTGCTTCGTGGCCACCGGCCAACACACACCTTCCCTGCCTCCTTTTGTTTCTACCCGCGCGGATACAGTAGCCCCGAGGGCATACCTACCACAAAAATGTGTCTTTCAACCTAAAGGACCTCCTTCGCCCTGACAAGCATTTTACAACAAATCGTCAATCTCAAGCAGCACTCAGCTCTCGACACCAGACACCCGCCTCTGCTACAAACCCAGCATGCAGCAACTCACAAGGACACGCATAACATGATGATTCGACAAAACGCCTTCGCGCGCGGCGCACTCATCGGAAATCCATCCGATGGCTACTACGGCAAAACCATTGCTCTCACCTTTACCAACTTCCGCGCCGATGTTGTGCTCTATGAAACCCCTGACCTGGAAATTCTCCCGAATCGCCGTGATCACTCCCGCTTTAACGGCATCGACGAGCTCGCACGAGATGTAAATAGCTTTGGGTATTACGGGGGCATACGCCTACTAAAAGCTTCCGTTAAAAAGTTTTATGATTATGCAACCGAACACGGATACCCGTTACATGACCGGAACTTCACATTACACTATACGTCCGATATCCCCCATCAAGTCGGACTTGCCGGCTCCAGCGCCATCATTACCGCCTGCCTCAGATGTCTCATGGAATGCTATCATGTTTCCATACCCCACCCGGAACTCGCCAACCTTGTACTCGCGGTAGAAACGGAAGAACTCGGTATCTCCGCAGGGCTCCAGGACCGCGTGGCACAGGCCTACGGTGGCTTGGTATACATGGACTTTAATCAAGAAATGATGGAAAACGCAGGCTACGGAAATTATATACCCATCGATCCAGCCACTTTGCCGCCTCTTTACATTGCCTATCGACGCGACCTCTCCGAGGGGTCAGAAATTGTTCACAACAACTTACGGCAACGCTTCATACGCAAAGACCCCGAAGTACTTGAGGCCATTGCCTTCTGGGCGGATCTCACGGATCAGGCACACACATGTTTATTAGCAGGAGAAGGGCATAAACTTGGCCAACTCCTCAACGCCAACTTTGATCGACGCGCCGCTCTCTACGATGTTGGTGAAGGCAATCGACAAATGGTAGAGGCTGCTCGCAGTACAGGCGCCAGCGCTAAATTCACCGGATCCGGCGGTGCCATCATCGGCACCTACGAAGACGAGTCGATGCTCAAGGCATTGCAGCAAACCCTCGCAAAACTAAAGTGCGATGTTCTCCAACCCATCATTTCCCCACCCATTCCAGACAACAGACCGAAGCCCGAAGACTAAAGACAAGAATTTGGACAGCGAGCGAACACGCATGCCATCATAACGACACAAAACCAGAACCAACTTCTAACCCCTAATCCCTAACGCCTACCACCAAAGGAACGCAATCATGATTCGTAAAGCCGTCATACCTGCCGCAGGATTTGGAACCCGGTTTTTACCTGCCACAAAAGCGCAACCCAAAGAGATGCTTCCCGTGGTAGATACCCCCGTAATTCAATACGTGGTCACCGAGGCCGTACAGTCTGGCATTACCGATATCATTATCGTGATTGGACGCGGCAAACGTGCGATCGAAGAACACTTCGACCGCAGCCTGGAACTCGAAGCACAATTGGAAAAAAGCGGCAAAACCTCTTGTTTGGCATCCATTCGTCAAATCTCTGAGATGGCGGACATTCATTTTGTCTGGCAACGCGAGATGCGCGGGCTGGGCGATGCCATCTACTGCGCCCGGCATCACGTTGGCGACGAACCATTTGCCGTACTGCTTGGCGACACGATCATCGAGTCTGCCACGGATCGCCCCATCACCCGTCAGCTTGCCGACATTCATGACGCGCATGACGCACCTGTCATCGCGCTGCAAGAAGTCCCGCGCGAACAAGTCAGCCGCTATGGTATCGCCAAAGGCTCCTCCCCAACAAACGGCGTCATGGAACTAACCGATCTCATCGAAAAGCCCACCGTCGAAGAAGCACCTTCCAATCTCGCCGTATCTGCGCGCTACATTCTCACACCAGAAATTTTTGGGTTTATCGCCGAAACCCAGCGCGGTAAAAACAACGAGATCCAACTCACGGATGCAATTCGTTCGCTGCTGCAAACCCGTACGGCTTACGGCCTGCAATTTGAAGGAAAACGCTACGACGTAGGCAACAAAACCGACTTTGTTACGACGAATATTGACTTCGCCCTCCGCGATCCCGAAATGCGCGAGGAACTTGCCGACTATATTCGCAAACTCGCCCCCACGTTGTAGCAGATAGATAGCAGACCAAAGAGCAAGTATGCTCGTCCGACCATTTCGGCAACACAAGATCCTAGGAAAACAGAATGAAGCCACAATTAAAACCCATCACCATCTTTGCTTTCAGCATAATCGCAATCGCGATTGTCGCCAGCTCATGTAAACGTACAGAAAACAATCAATCAAAGGAGGACGTATCCTCTGTAGATTCACGCAAACAGGAGCAAGCTGAGGTATACATCGATACGCCAAACCATATCGAAGAAAAGACACCAGAGTACAAACCAGATCTGGCCGACTCGGCGCAGCAAGAACGCATAGCCTTGCTGCGCACAATGCTGTCCGAGCTGGACGATGCAGAGGATTCGGACATAACATCAAATCCACATGCGGAAAGACTTCAGGACCCCGAGGCAATCAAAGAGGCCATCCTTCAGCTCAAGGAAGGCAAGGATATCTGTACACGCTGCTTGATGGCATGTGGCGCAGCCATGTAAAAAAGAAAATACCCCACCTCGAAAAAGATCCTTATTCAATAGTCTGACGCTCATGAAAGTGATTCACAACTGCGACCTCACGCGCTTTAACTCGTATAACATACCGGCGCGCTGCCGGATTGCATACTTTCCGGAATCTGCTGCCGATCTGGCCGAGATTTTTCGCAGTCACCTATCCCATACCAAACCGATCATTCTCGGTAGCGGCCACAATATTGTCCTCGCACGCGAACACTACGAAACACCCTTCATTATTTTTCATGGCAATCTGAGCAAAATCGAAGTGCGTAACGAAACCATTACCATCGAGGCAGGCGCTTTCACACAAGCAGTATGCGAGTTTGCCCTCGCCCATAGCCTCGCCGGTTTCGAATTATTTTACGATATTCCGAGTTCTATGGGTGGAGCCATTGTCATGAACGCTGGCTATCCCGAAGAAGATATATCTGGCATTCTGAAAACCGTTACCTACCTCGATACCCAAACCCACCAAATCAACACCATCCCCAAAAAAGAAGCCGGCTTCCACTACCGCAACAGCTTATTCCAGAACGACCCCACAAAAATTGTGATCTCTGCAGATGTACAACTGCGCAAGGATAACCCCACGCACATACGAGAGAAAATGGATCGCATCAAAGCTGAGCGCTGGGCCAAACAACCTCGCGAATATCCCAATGCAGGGAGTGTGTTCAAACGACCCAACGGCCGATATGTCGGCCCCATGCTCGACGAGCTCGGACTCAAGGGCCATACGCATCGTGGGTTTCGTGTTTCTCCAAAACACAGCGGCTTCATCGAAAATATCGAACAGGGTAGTGGCCGCGACTTGCTTGCTCTCATTAAAGACATACAAGGCCGCGTGTACGATCGCTTTGGCATTACGCTCGAAACGGAACAAAGAATTATTGATGCGCCCTGAACCCCATGGCTGCACAAATCTCGCCTCCCCACGAAATAGGATTCTTGCTCGCATTATTTATTGCTAAGGCTATATTGCCATTAGCGACATGATGCTTTTGTGTAATTTTAGATAGTCTGATAAAAGGAGCCGATAGCATGACAGAAAGACAAATTTTCATTACCGAGTTCGATAAAAAAAGATTGGATGAGTTGATTGCAATTGCACTAGCGTCCGGCAACAAGACACACGGTGATTTAGATGGACTTTCCGCCGAACTCAAGCGGGCCAAAATCGTAGCGCCGGCAGAAGTTCCCGCTAATGTAGTCACAATGAACTCCAAAGTGCTCTTGCGAGATGTCTCTACCCATGAGGAAATCACCTATGCACTTGTCTTTCCAGAGAATGCAAATATTGACAGGGGCGACATCTCGGTTCTGGCACCTGTTGGAACCGCGATTCTCGGGTACCAAGAAGGCGATCAGGTCACATGGAAAGTCCCTTCTGGCGAAAGAAGCCTCGAAATCGTAAAAGTACTATATCAGCCCGAAGCAGCTGGCGATTTCGATCGCTAGCTGTAATGCGAGAAGGGCTCCTACGACCGATAATACGAAAGCTCCAACTTGGCGACACCTGCGGGATCGTTCGCCTTATGCAGCGTTTGTCGCCGTGTTTGTGTACGTCCACCACGTGAACTGCGTCGAACCCGCACGACATCTTCCGGTACGAGCAAAGGCACCTCGACCTCTCCATCTTGTTGCCCCGGTACAAACGAGGCCCGACCCGCCGCCTCCACGGTGGCTGTTTT
>PWYP01000118.1 GCA_003567805.1 PVC group bacterium | reverse complement strand
ACGCCATTTTCGACACGCGTTCCTGCGTGATGCGTATGCCCGCATGTGACCGCCCCAAAACCATGTATCTGCGCATAGCTCGTTGCATTTCGCACTACATGACCATTTAAGACCTCATAAACAGCCGGAAACCGTTTCGCGAAATCGGCAACATGGGTTTGGGAGCCGATTACACGTGTGCTAAATTCATACAGTACCCTGACAGGCAAAAGAAGGAATCGCAGCAGACGCGATAGATGATCAAACTGATCACCATGACCAACATAAAGACATGTACCCAAGGAAAAGTCTTTGTGATACTGTATGTTGTGTTCGCCAGTCACGCGCACTTTACGGTCGTGATTCCCCGCAATCCAGATGACGTCCTGGCGCAGTGATAATGCCCGCAAAAGATCCAAGGCCGCCACATGTTCTGGCGGGATGGAATGCTCCCCACGCAAACGAGTGATCACATCCCCATTCAAAACCAAACGCACACCGGGCGGAACGCGCCGTAAAAAGGCACAAAACGCTTCCGCACGGCACTGCCGAGCGCCTAAATGCACATCACTGGTTATCCATGTTTCCATATGACTAGACGCAAGACCAAAGGCCAAAACCTCAAGACTACAGACCTTTTTTACACTCTCGCGCGACCACTGCGTGGTCCACGCATCCCACAGCCCCCCTGCAACCCATGCTCCCCTGTAACCCTCACACAACAAAGAAACGAAGCACATATGCGCTATACCCCGCCAGCAAAACGCCCCCCTCCATGCGACTCAACGTTTCCCGAGTGTATAACACGATAAGTGTAATACCAACGATAATCAGTAGCGCAGGAAACATCAGCACCATTTCGCCTTTACTGATTTCAAGGGGATTCGCAATCGCCGAAACGCCAGCAACCCAGCATATATTCATGATATTTGCCCCTAGAATATTACCGACGGATAAAGCGCCTTCACCTTTGATCGCCGCCACAACACTGGTTGCCACCTCTGGCACCGAAGTACCCAGTGCAACCAACGTTAAGGCAATAATCGATTCCGGCACGCCCAAACGTGTCGCAATGGTGGTGGCCGACAACACCACAAACCGGCTTGCCAGAATCACACCACCCAAACCCAACAAAAATGTCACCAGGAAATACAGGAGCGACCGGGAGGCAGGTGGTGCAATGGTTTCCGTAATCGCGTTCTCCCGCATGTCACCACGCCGATATTGCTGGAATAGTACCCCACTATACACCGCAAAGACGCTAAAGAGCACGAAACCTTCACCACGGCTTAAGACACCGTCACGCCATACAAAATAAGTTACAAGACCACATGCCAATGTCAAAAACGTTGCGGTACTCAAAAAAATGCGGCGCATAACGGGAACAGGGCGACGAGACAGCAAACCGCATAGCCCAAGCGCAATCCCACAATTGCAAATCACGGAACCAATGGCATTTCCCAGCGCCATTTCCGGATTGCCGTATCCGGCCGCCATCAAGGAAACACTCAGCTCCGGCGTCGTTGTGGCAAAGGAAACCAACACAAGACCAATGACGAGTTTGGGAACATGAAGTCGCGTCGCAATCCCAACCGAACTATCCACAAAAAAATTAGAACTCTTCGCCAGCAGGACAAAAGCCGCTAGTAAAGTCCCCCATGCAATCCAAACCGGACCAGACTGTATTCGATTGATGACGTCAGCAAGCATGTATTGCCCGAACAGGTAACTTCATGGTTATACATAAGGCGTTGTGGCTATACCAACGCGCCACCACAAGACGATTTCAATAGCCAATAATCCAACCATCCTTCGCCATAGACTTCCATCTTCGCTCTGCGAGCTACGCTGAACAAGACGGCATGGCACAGCACGGAATGTCCAAACACAGGAGTCTCATACTTGATCGGTTCGATATTAGACTTGGATGTTGGTTATTCCCCCCCCCTAACGCCTAACCCCTAACGCCTAAAGCCTAACCCCTAACCCCTAATCAGTCAGATCCTCTTCGATCACAACAGGCAATGCCATATCCTCTGCTTCTTCAGGCGCAACTACAGGCACATCCATGTCGCCCACGGGTGGAACCTGAATAACCTCATCCACATCCACATCAGCAGGTGGCATATCCATGCCAGGGAAAGGAACCTCTCCAGCAGGCGCCATGTCCATCTCCATCCAGTCATCCGTAACAGCAGGACCGGGAGCCGTTGGCTGCGGTGTTGCCGGACGCCGTGCCGCACCTTCCATCACGGAACCCACATGCCCGCGTTGCGTTGTTAAAACCGTCAACAACAACGTGTTAACCAGAAAGATAACCCCGAGAACAACCGTGGCTTTGGTGAGCACATTCCCCATGCGCGACCCGAAAATAGCTTCACCGGCTCCGCCACCAAATGCACTGCCCCCCATGCCCCCTTTGGATCGCTGCATAAAGATAATTACGATCAATAAGGCACAAACCACCATTTCCACTACAATAAGAAAGCCGTATAACACACCCATAGTAACGCTCTCAGTTCCGCTCTTTTGCGATTTTTACCAGTTCTACAAAGGATCGTGCCTCCAAGGATGCACCACCGATGAGACCTCCATCAATATCTGGCTGCGAAAGCAGTTCAGCGGCATTCGAAGGTTTCATGCTGCCACCATACTGAATACGAATGGAATCCGCTGCTTCCTGGCTCGACAAAATAGCCACTTCCTTCCGGATGCAGGCATGCATCTCTTGCGCTTGCTGGGGAGATGCCGTCAACCCAGTACCAATCGCCCAAACCGGCTCGTATGCAATTACGGTCTTCTTCAGGTCCGCCTCCGATATCCCCGCCAAACTGGCATGCACTTGCGCTGCAACAACAGCGATATGATTACCCGCCTCACGTTGCGCAAGGGTCTCACCAACACAAACAATGGGACGCAAGGTTGCGGCAAGCGCGGCTTGCGCCTTCTGATTTACAATCTCATCTGTTTCCCCGAAATAGGTGCGGCGTTCACTGTGCCCCAGAATAACATAATGGCAGTATAAACCACGCAACATGAAGGGAGATATTTCGCCTGTGTAGGCACCTGCCGATTCCCAATGCATGTTTTGGGCACCATAACTGATCGTCGTACCTTCCAGCGATTCCGCCACCGCCGCAAGTGCTGTAAACGGTGGACACAGCACAACATCTACATCATTGGTCTCTGCCAGCTCTTGCCGAATAGCAGTGGAAAGCTCAACCGCCTCCGAGACGGTCTTGTTCATCTTCCAGTTGCCTGCAATGATTCTCTTCCTGAATTTCATGCCATACCCTTTCCTCAACCCAAACAGATTATTTATCGGTCAAAGCTGCCACTCCTGGCAACACTTTACCTTCCAAAAACTCGAGACTCGCCCCGCCTCCCGTACTGATATGCTTCATTTTGTCTGCCAACCCGCTCTGGTTGACGGCGCTGACACTATCACCACCGCCGATAATGCTGACCGAATCCGTTTCGGCAACAGCCTTGCATACCCCACGGGTTCCGGATGCAAATGCTTCCATTTCAAAACAGCCCATCGGCCCATTCCAGAGAACGGTCTTCGCGCCTTGCAGCGCTTCTGTGAAAAGCTGCACGCTCTCGGGCCCAATATCCAACCCCATCCAGTTGTCAGGAATCCCGCCAGAGACCACCTGCGTCGCAGCGTCCGCCGCAAAACGATCGGCCGCAATATTGTCAACGGGCAACAAAAACTTCACACCACGCTTTTCTGCGTCGGCAAGCATCTCACGCGCATATTCCACTTGATCATTTTCACAAAGCGAATCACCAATTTTCTTGCCCAGTGCTTTCTGGAACGTGTAGGCCATACCGCCACCAATGATCAACACATCCACTTTCGTCAGCAAATTGCGCACAACCGCCAATTTATCACTGACTTTCGCGCCACCTAGAATCGCGACAAACGGACGTTCCGGATTTTCAACAGCCTGTCCCAGATACGTAATCTCTTTTTCCAAGAGAAAACCAGCTACACACTCATCGATATAGTTGCAAATGACCGCGGTGGAAGCATGCGCACGATGCGCCGTCCCAAATGCATCATTGACATATAGGTCGCCATACGATGCCAACTTCTGCGCCATCGCTTGCTGCTTCTCTTTCATCTCTTTCTTCAGACTCGCTAGCGTTTCGTCGTCCATATCATCGGCTTTTTTGACCTTGCCCTCTTCCTCGGCATAAAAACGCGTATTTTCGAGCATCAAAACCTGCCCCGGCTGCAGTCCTTCCGCTGCATCATCCGCAGCAAGACAGTCCTCGGCAAACCCTACCGGACGACCTAACAGCTTCTCCAAGTGCTGCGCGACAGGCTTTAGACTGAAATCAGCCTCATATCCTTTGCCCTTGGGGCGACCAAGATGACTCATGAGCACCAAACGAGCACCTTCGTCCAAAATAAACTTGATGCTGGGCAGCGCAGCCCGAACACGCGTATCATCGCCAATCACCCCATCCTTGATCGGCACATTGAAATCCACGCGCATTACCACTCGGCGTCCCTGCAAGGACACATCTTTCAGCGTCTTCTTGTTCATGCTCATCCTCATAACTTAGAAACGCCTGCGCGCCCGAAAATACATCGGACAAGCAGGCCATTTACTTCACAAAACGATATTGGTTACGCAACCGTATCCATATGTGCGACCAAATCCAACAACTTGTTGGAGTAGCCCCACTCATTGTCATACCACGAAACCACTTTGGCAAAGCTGGGGTTTAACATGATGCCGGCTCCAGCATCGAATACAGATGTTTTGACTTCATGATTAAAATCGCTCGAAACCACATCATCTTCCGTGTATCCCAGCACACCCTTGAGCTCACCTTCGCTAGCTGCTTTCATCGCTGCTTTGATCGCGGCATAGGCTGCATCTGTATCAGCGCCAGCCGCTTTCTCCAAACGCACCGTCAAATCCACGACAGAAACATTCAGCGTAGGCACACGAAATGCCATTCCTGTCAGCTTTCCGTTCAATTCCGGAATAACCTTACCTACAGCTTTAGCAGCACCGGTAGAGGAAGGAATAATGTTGCCTGCCGCAGCACGACCACCACGAAAATCTTTCTTGCCGCCAGGCCCGTCTACCGTCTTCTGGGTCGCTGTGGTTGCATGCACGGTCGTCATCAAACCTTCAGCAATACCCCAGTTATCATGCAGAACCTTCGCAACCGGAGCCAGACAGTTCGTCGTACAAGAAGCGTTTGATACAAATTTTTGCCCCGCATACGTCTTGTGATTCACGCCCATCACAAACATCGGCGTGCTATCCTTTGAAGGCGCACTCATCACGACGCGCTCCGCGCCCGCCTGAATGTGGCCCGCCGCAGACTCTTCTGTCAAAAAGAACCCTGTCGATTCACAAACATATTTTGCACCAACATCACCCCACTTTAAATTGGCAGGATCACGCTCAGCGGTCAGGCGAATTTTCTGACCATTTACAATCAATGCACCATCAGCGGCTTCAACCGTCCCATCAAATGCCCCGTGAATCGTGTCATACTTCAGCATATATGCCAATTGGCTCGCATCGAACAAGTCATTGATACCAACAATCTCAATTGCTGGATTCTCCATCGCTGCACGGAAAACCAAACGCCCAATTCTACCAAAACCATTGATACCCATCTGAATTGCCATACTCGTAACCTCCACCCATTATCATTGTTATGTAAGTAACCAGGAAATGTCGCTCATGTGCGCCGGTTCAATTATCCGGTGACCCCCTGAAACGAGCGAGCAACCTAGCGTAACTTCCTAACACAGTCAACCAAAGACCGAAACCATTTTTGCCCTGCCCAGAACAACAGGACACAAGATTCTCATCATCCCATCTGCAATCCACCTCCATCCCTCTACGCCCGACACGCGCTGCGCCCGGCATAGCTGTAGTAAAAACGCAACACCGGCTAAATACATAGTTCCAATTCTATCACATCCTTGCTATAGATCCTGCATGAAATTATTGGATCGCTATCTAGTCAAACTGCTTATCGGACCAGTGATATATTGCCTTGGCGGCTTCATGATGATTATCATCCTCAGCGAAGTTTTCGGCGACGTATCCCGGATTCTGGAAGCGCGCCCTCCATGGCATGTCGTAATCCGATTCTACCTCGCTGTCGTATCCCCGCTGCTGCGCTACCTCATTCCGGCCGCTCTCATGCTAGCCACGCTCTACACGCTCTT
Organism: PVC group bacterium; assembly: GCA_003567805.1. The sequence goes on along the minus strand of PWYP01000118.1, from coordinate 30,050 downwards.
TGGTTTGACCCGTAATAGCGAACTGGTTGCGATGCGCGCAACCGGCATCAGTATTTACAGGCTCATGCTGCCTTTTCTTCTGGTCGCTCTAGCCTTCAGCATCCTCGCTGGCATATTGGATGAAGTGTGGGTTCCACGTGCGTACGAATGGGCCGAAAACATGAAAAACAGCCATTTTCAAACCGAAGAGTATCAGGATATCCGCACGAGCATTTATCTAAACCTGGCAGAAAACCGCCGCTGGCAAATACAAAGCATTGACCCGCAACATCCGCATATCCTGCATGAAGTGGAAATCAAGCAGGAGCGCGCCGATGGAACTCGTCGCTATATCATCACAGCTCCGCGTGCAGAATATCTCGATAATCAATGGTGGTTTTTCGGACCCAAGATCCAGCGTTTTGGAGAGGCCGACAACCCGATTGGCCGACAAACCCCTTTGGGAGTGGATACCAATAGCATAATACACATGCGCCACTATCGCGAAACGCCCGCCGTGCTTGCCAGTGCCGCACGCCCGTGGGAATTCCTGAATGGTCGCGAAATGCTGCATTTCATCCGCACCAATCCAGACATGCCGGAACGAAACCTGCATGAACGAAAATTCAGCTTGCATAGCCACATCGCAATGCCCTGGGCATCGATCATTGTTATTCTATTTGCTATTCCTGCCGGAGCCCGCACCGCACGACAAGGCGTGATGTCCGCCGTATTCAGCGCCATTGCCATGATGGCGGGCTTTTATGCGTTCGCACAGCTAGGCCTCGTACTTGGATCAACTGGCACCATCCCCCCATGGGTAGGAGCCTGGCTTTCCAATATCATTTTTGGTGCCATTGGCCTCTATCACCTCACCCACCTACGCTAATCATGCCAAACTGTAACTGCATGGTCGGCAGGCTGATTTCGATGTAAGCAGCCTCGCGCGTGAAGCGTGCATGGTCAGCCCGTAAGAAGCCCCTGGGACACACCACGCACACCATATGTACGACACACGCCCAGCCGCACTTTCATCGAAAGCGGGCTACATTTAACTTCCAAAGTTTCACGCTGCATCATCTTGGGCAAAATTTTCACACTTTTCAAAAAAGCAATTGCATGCCAGATTACGGTCTGTGCGGTAGAGACAACATTGAAAAACCGAGTAAAAATCATTACTAAATCTGCTAGTAAAGGAATTACCATGCGCGACCATATTGCCAACAAGACATTCCATATCGAAATCTTAACCCCAAAACAAAACAGCCCAAAACTGGAAGAGGATCTGGAAAAATTCGCCGAAAAATATCTGAAAGTTATCGAAGCAGGCTATATTGCCTGTATCACGGATAACCCGATGGGCCACCTCAGCTTCCAAACAACAGAAGTCATCCCTGAACTGGATCTGCCCGTTGAACCCGAACAACTCGTCATCCATTTGAACACATTCCATACCCGTGAACACCTCGACGAAATATTAACCACTGCAGCCGACATAGGAGTAAAATACCTGTTAACCATTTCGGGAGATGGTAGTGAGCGACTGCCCAAATTAACGCCGGATGCCATTGGCATGGATTGCAAAACCGTTACCTCCATCGAACTCCTTCAATACATTAACAAGCAATATCCCAATACCTTTAGCTGTGGCGTTGCCTTTAACCCCTACGAACCCCCCGAGCACGAAAACGAACGCATGAAACATAAACTCGATGCCGGAGCTGAATATATCATCACACAGCCTGTAATTGGCGATGACCCTATCGTGCATGGACTCAAGGCATTCGGCGTCCCCGTCATAATCGATGCATGGATGTCCAAAAAACTGCATCTGCTATCCGAATGCGTTGGATACGAAATCCCCGAAGATACCCCATATGACCCCATTGAAAACCTCGGTAAACTCAGCACATTATACCCTGAATATGGCTTGTACCTCGCTCTTTTAGGCTTTAAAACACAATATCCCCTGCTGAAAGATATCTGGAAATAATACAGACCACAGACAACGGACCAAGCACTAAGAACAAAGAACAAAAGAACGAAGGACACCATGCATCTCGACCCGACGACAATGAAAGACTGGCAAATTGCCGAACAAGCCGAAGCCAATATGAAACCCATGCTAAACCTTGCTCGAGAGGCCAGCTTGACAGATGATGAAATCATTCCGATGGGTCGGCATCTTTGCAAAGTAGATTACGCAAAGGTACTCGAGCGACTCCACGACAAACCCCGCGGAAAATACATTGATGTTACAGCCATCACCCCGACCCCCCTGGGTGAAGGCAAAACCACAACAACCATGGGGTTGGTTGAAGGCCTGGGAGCCATGGGGAAAAGCGTAATCGGTGCCATTCGTCAACCCAGTGGTGGCCCCACGTTTAATGTCAAAGGTTCTGCGGCAGGCGGTGGGTTGGCACAGTGCATCCCCCTCGCACCATTCTCTTTAGGGCTAACCGGCGATATCAATGCCATCATGAATGCCCATAATCTCGGCATGGTAGCCCTCACCAGCCGCATGCAACACGAAAACAACTACGATGACGCGCGTCTGGCCAAAAGCAAGCTCACCCGCCTCGACATAGATCCCGAACGCGTCGAGTTCAAATGGATCATCGACTTCTGTGCCCAAGCCCTGCGTAACATTACCATCGGTAAAGGTGGGCATATGGACGGACTGGAAATGGACTCCGGCTTTACCATTGCCGTTGCCAGCGAAATCATGGCCATTCTAGCGATTACCACCAGCCTCGAAGACATGCGCGAACGGATGGCAAAAATCGTCGTGGCATACACAAAAAGCGGACAACCCGTCACAACGGCCGACCTCGAGGTAGATGGTGCCATGACCGCTTGGATGGTTGATGCCCTGAACCCGACATTGGTGCAAACCATTGAAGGACAACCGGTACTCGTACATGCAGGCCCATTTGCCAATATTGCCATCGGACAAAACTCTATTATCGCCGACCTCGTCGGCACCAAACTGGCAGACTATCATGTAACCGAAAGCGGCTTTGGCGCAGATATCGGATTCGAAAAATTCTGGAATCTCAAATGCCGCTTCTCGGGACTGAAGCCGGATGCCGTGGTCATTGTTGCAACCGTCAGAGCCCTCAAAATGCACGGCGGGGGACCTGCTGTGAAACCTGGCGCAGCACTCGACCCCGCCTACCGCGAAGAAAATGTTGAACTCGTAACCAAAGGTTGTGAAAACCTGATTGCACATATCGAAACCGTAAAAGCATCCGGCATACGCCCGGTCGTTTGTGTAAATGGATTTCATACCGATACACCGGCCGAACAGGACGCCATCCGCAAAATCGCGGAAGAGCACGGCGCATTCTGTGCCGTTTCCGAACATTGGCGCAACGGGGGCGCAGGCGCACGCGAATTGGCAGAAAAAGTCATCGCCGCTTGCGAGGAACCATCCGACTTCCAATTCCTCTATGACTTGGAAATGCCCCACAAAGAACGGATTGAAAAAATTGCCACCCAGGTATACGGAGCCGATGGGGTTAGTTACACCCCCGAAGCCGAGGCCAAACTTGCACAAATCGAATCCGACCCCGAGGCCGCCCATATGGGAACCTGTATGGTAAAAACCCACCTGAGCCTTTCCCATGAACCCACAGAGAAAGGACGCCCACGCGGTTGGACGCTACCCGTACAGGACGTGCTAATCTATAAAGGTGCGGGGTTTGTCGTACCAGTAGCCGGCACCATTAAACTCATGCCCGGAACCGCATCCAATCCCGCTTACCGCGGGATTGACGTCGACGTAAAAACCGGTAAAGTCACCGGCCTATTTTAGAAACTGCAGACCAGAGAAACCAAACTGTAGCGGCGGTCTGTGACCGCCGAATTCCACATCGGTAGCACATAAAGAACAACCAAAGACTAAGGACAAAAATATGCCAGCAACAATCATTGATGGAAAACAAGTAGCCGCAGATATGCGCGCTGAATTAAAAGAAGAAGTCGCCCAGTTGCGCGAACAAGGAATGATCCCCGGACTGGGCGTGATCCTTGTGGGGGAAGATCCCGCTTCCACCTCCTACGTTACCGCCAAAGAAAAAGCCTGTGCCGAAGCGGGAATCTACTCTGACGATAACCGGTTACCGGCCGACACCACACAAGCCGATCTGATTGCCAAAGTAGAACAGATGAATGCCGACCCGAAAATCCACGGTATTCTCGTGCAACTACCGCTCCCGAAACACATCGACGAAGATGCCGTCATCGGCACCATAGCCCCCGAAAAAGATGTCGATGGTTTTACGCCGGGAAATGTCGGACGCCTCGTCATCGGACAAGAATGCTTCATGCCTTGCACGCCACACGGTGTCGTTCAGCTATTAGCACGTAGTGGCATCGAAATCAGTGGGGCCCATGTCGTTGTTGTTGGACGCAGCAACATTGTTGGCAAACCGGTTGCAAATATGTTGCTGCAAAAGAAACCCAACGCCAACGCCACTGTCACCATTTGCCATACCGGCACACGCGATATGGCTGCATTCACGCGGCAGGCCGACATTCTGATCGTTGCCGCCGGACGCCCTAACACCGTTACAGCAGATATGATCAAACCAGGAGCAGCAGTCATCGATGTCGGCGTAAACCGAATCCCTGACGACACCAAAAAAAGTGGCTTCCGACTAGTAGGTGATGTGGACTTTGAAGGTCTCAAGGAAACAGCCTCCCTGCTGACCCCCGTCCCCGGCGGTGTTGGTCCCATGACGATCACCATGCTCATGGTCAACACCGTGGAATCGGCCAAACGCCACGCGCAGCCCTGATAGACTGAAGACTCCAGACCAAAGACTGAAGACTCTTTAGGAAGCTGTGTCAGGCCACGGAAAACCCGCTATCGCGTCTTTTCCGGTCCAGACACCTCCCTCCCAACCCAACGCCCGGTGTCTGGCCTTGAAAAGTCCAGGGCAGCGAAGCGAAACCCGAGGCTTTCAATGGCCAGGCACCATTCCAATCCCCCCCCCTCCCCCAAAGCCTACCCGTTTTTTCGTCCCAATTTTTCTGTCTAAAAGAATCGCCACTCCCCGTCACACGACACCAGACACTCGCGCCAGCATCACTTTATGATTGCCTCCGCAGTTGGCATGAAGTAGAAAAACGGCGGTTTATGCATTTCCCTTTGCTGCAAGAGGGGCCTACAGAAAGAAAGTTTTAGCACATGAGCGATTATCGCCGTAACACACTAGACATACTCGAAGCCGAGGCCATATACGTACTACGCGAGGTTGCTGCCCAATTTGAACGCCCTGTCATGCTTTTCTCTGGAGGCAAGGACTCCATCATCATGAGCCACTTGGCCGTTAAGGCGTTTTATCCCGGAAAAATCCCCTTTCCGCTTATGCACATTGACACCGGCCACAATTTTGAGGAAACGCTCATCTACCGGGACGATTATACCAGTCAAATTCAAGCCAACCTGATCGTGCGCACCGTCGAAGATTCCATCCATAAAGGCCGCGTTAAGGAAGAAGAAGGCCCCAACCCCAGTCGTAACGCACTGCAAACCGTGACGCTTCTCGATGCCATCAATGAATTCCAATTCAACTGTGCCCTCGGTGGCGCACGGCGTGACGAAGAAAAAGCACGTGCCAAAGAACGGTTTTTCAGTTTTCGTGACCGGTTTGGGCAATGGGATCCCAAAAATCAACGGCCCGAATTATGGAACCTCTATAATGGTCTACATCGGCCCGGTGAACATATTCGTGCCTTTCCTATCAGTAACTGGACGGAACTCGATGTTTGGCAGTATATTGAACGCGAGGAAATTCCGCTTCCCTCCCTCTATTTCACACATGAACGCGAAATCGTGCGGCGCCAAGGCGTTATTCTTGCTGTCGGCCCTTACAATCAGCCTCTGGAAGGCGAAACCATTGAAACAACCCGCGTTCGTTTTCGTACCATTGGCGATATGACCTGTACCGGAGCAACAGAAAGTCAAGCCGATACCATTAGCGATATTGTTAACGAAATCGCTGCAACCCGCGTAACCGAACGTGGTGGTAGAGCCGACGATAAACGAAGTGAAGCCGCCATGGAAGATCGTAAGAAGCAAGGATACTTTTAATTGTCCCCGAAAGAGAGAGCTAAACGCATGCAAAGCGACACAGCCCCCCAACATACAATTGTTAAAGAACGCGATCTCCTTCGCTTTACCACTGCCGGTAGTGTGGACGATGGCAAAAGCACACTGATCGGACGCATGCTATTTGACAGCAAGCAAATCTTTCAAGACCAAATGGACCAATTGGAACATTCCAGCCTATTACGTGGCGAGGAAAGCGTAAACCTTGCCTTGCTTACGGATGGGTTGCGGGCCGAGCGTGAACAAGGCATCACAATCGATGTCGCCTATCGATACTTTTCTACCGCCCGCCGGAAGTTCATTATTGCCGATACCCCCGGGCACGAGCAATACACCCGTAACATGGTTACAGGTGCCTCCAATGCAGACCTGGCCATCATACTCATCGATGCCCGCCACGGCGTATTGCCCCAAAGCCGGCGACACGGTATTATCGCCAGTTTGTTAGCCATTCCCCATGTCGTCGTTTGCATCAATAAAATGGACCTTGTAGACTATAGCCGCGAACGATTTGAAGAAATCACCGACGAATATCGCCAATTCGCCAGCAAACTCAATATTCACGATATCACCTTTATCCCCGTATCCGCGCTACTGGGCGATAACGTCGTAAACCGCAGTGAAAATACGCCTTGGTATCAAGGGGCCCCGCTATTGCAGTTCCTAGAAGACGTAACCATCACAGCCGACCGCAACCTCGTTGACTTTCGCTTCCCCGTACAATATGTCATTCGGCCCAATCAGGATTTTCGCGGATTTGCCGGCATGGTATCATCCGGTACCATTCGGGTAGGCGAGGAAATCATAGCGCTACCCAGCATGCAACACTCCAAGGTTGCGGGTATCGTCCGCCATAACGAAAACCTGCAGGAGGCACGCGAGAGCGAAGCCATCGTCATCACTCTTGAAGACGAAATTGACATCAGTCGTGGCGACATGATTGTGCGCCGCCACAACATTCCCGAGGTAGAAAGTGAATTTGAAGCCACTGTATGCTGGATGGATGAACGGCAAGAACTCGAACCCGGTAAAGAAATTCTCTTACGCCACACCACGCGAACCAGTAAAGCCCTGATTGACGAAATCCTCTACCGCCTCGATGTCAATACACTCCACCGCAGCCAGGCGAAATCCCTCAAACTGAATGAAATTGCTCGCGTTCGCGTCACCACGGCTCAACCACTCTTTTTTGATCCCTACGACCGCAACCGCGCAACAGGTGGCTTCGCCCTGATCGACGCCAACGACTTTCGAACCGTCGCTGCAGGCATGATTCGTCATAGTTCCCGTTCCACCATATCGGAACTCAAGCGCAGTCAAAATCGCTCTGCCACGATGCCTCCCCCACAAGAACGCCTATGGACGCCCGGCCTTGTTGCACAGACAGACCGCATACGGCGACAGCAGCACGAACCACTCTGCATTTGGATCCAAGGCGAGAACCTAGCCCAACAACAGCAAATTGCAGCGTTACTCGAAAAACAACTATTCGATGCCGGTCTGCAGGTGGTGCGTTTAACCGATGACAATACGCGGCAAGGATTGAATGCTGACTTACGTGACACACCTTTTGATCAGGAAGAGCGGATCCGGCGACACCTACATCTCGCACGTTTATGTCTAGACCAAGGATCAATCGTTATCTGTGCATTTCAGCATGCTATGCCCTCGACACTGCTCCAGCAGCGCTTCATCCCTGCATCATACATAACCGCGACATGCAGCAATGAGTCTGCTCCAAGCGAAACAAATGCCATTACTCTCGACATTTCCCAAACCGAACCATCGGCATGTGCGACTTTACTCCAGCAGCGGGTTATGGCTATCATAAAGCCATAAACAACTGCTTCCTGCAGCAGGAAGGGACAAACGTATGGACACCACCATTCTGGACCAATCACTGCAAACGGTACGAAAACAGCTTTCCATCGACACCATTGACCAAATCATGATTCTCGGGTCGGGTTGGAGCGATATCGCTGAAGCCTTCGAAATACGAGCGGAACTCCCCTACGAGAAAATTCCTGCTATGGGAGCCCCGGGGGTCAGTGGACACAAGGGACGATTATTACTCGCCATCGACAAAACGCAATCCTTCCTCATTTTCCAAGGACGCCGTCACTGGTATGAAGGGCTCGGCTGGACGCCTGTAGCACTCCCCGTTTACGTTGCAAAATGTCTTGGTGCAAAATCGGTTTTCCTCACAAATGCTGCCGGAGGTATTAACCCGCAATTTGCCCCAGGAGACCTCATGGTGATTAGAGACCATATTAACGGCATGGGACATAATCCCCTCGTTGGCGCACACAACAACATTTGGGGACCGCGCTTCCCAGACCAAAGCAAAGTCTATACCCCGAAACTCCAGGCTGCCCTACATCAAGCCGCCAAACAAGCAGGACACAACTTGCATGAGGGCGTATATGTGGCAGCATCCGGCCCCATCTATGAAACACCGGCCGAGATCCGGATGTTTCGCATGATGGGGGCAGATGCCGTTGGTATGTCAACCGTCCCGGAAGCCATCCTCGCCAGTGCGGCCGGCATGCAAGTGGCCGCACTTTCCTGCATCACCAATCATGCTGCAGGAGTAACAGATGCCCCGCTGGGACATGAAGAAGTCCTTGCGGCCACCCGTGAAGCCATGCCTATCATGAAAGCGATCCTCCACCATGTGGTCACCCAGTCCCCCACTTGAAGCACACACAGCAATTCGATTACGCCAATGTGCCCTCCAAATAACAACCCGTCTTCAGCAACAGGGTCACGAGACCTACTGGGCTGGCGGTTGCGTCCGCGACCAACTACTGCACCTAACGCCCGCCGACTACGATATCGCCACCGCAGCAACGCCAGACCAAGTCTTGGAGATATTTCCCACCGCCAATGCCGTCGGCAAAAGCTTTGGTGTTATGATTGTTACCTATGAAGAATTCATCTTCGAAATTGCAACCTTTCGCAAAGATCAAGGGTACACCGACGGCCGTCATCCAGATGCCATTGTCTTTACGTCCGCCGAGGAGGATGCCCAACGACGCGACTTTACCATCAATGCCATGTTCTGGAATCCCGCCAACGAATGCTTACATGACTTCGTACACGGACAAAGCGACATAGAGCGCCGCATCATTCGAGCAGTGGGCAATCCAATCTTGCGCTTTCAAGAAGACCACCTCCGCATGCTGAGGGCCGTGCGGTTTGCACATCGACTCGACTTCACCATTGAACCCAAAACGGCGGCAGCGATCCAAGCACATGCAGATGCCTTGCAAACGATCAGTCCCGAACGCATTCGCGATGAGTTCACGCGTATACTCATCGAGTCCCACCACCCCGGCCAGGCTGTTTGGACCCTCGATAAATTGGGACTCTTACAAGCCTTCCTGCCCGAAGTCTCCGCCTTGCAACATCAACCCCAGCCACCGGAATTTCACCCCGAAGGTGACGTCTTAACACATACATGTATGATGCTCGACGACATGGAACAAAGAACCCCTGCTCTAGCCTATGCCGTCCTCCTGCACGACATTGCAAAGCCCGTCACAGCAACATATGATGGCGACCGTATTCGCTTTCATGGACATGCCGAAAAAGGAGCCATCATGGCAGAACAGATTCTCCGACGCCTCCGCATGTCCAATGCACTCATCGAAGAAGTATGCGCTAGCGTCAAACGTCATATGCGTTTCATGGAAGTCCAGAATATGCGCAAATCCACGTTGCGACGTATGGTAGGAAGTCCATACTTCCCAACAGAAATGGAACTGCATCGATTGGATTGTCGCGCCTGTCACGGTATGCTCGACAACTATCAGTTTCTCGAAGAACAAATCCGTGCTTTCGAACAGGAACCTGTATTGCCTGACCCTTGGGTACGCGGTGATGATCTGATCCAGATGGGCCTAAAGCCCGGACCACGTTTTGGCAAAATTCTCAAACAAGCCTACGATCAACAACTGGAGGGAACCGCCGATAGCCGTGAGCAACTCCTCCAATGGATACAATCCAAATACAAAAAATAACCCCCCCTCCCAGCCAGAAAACCTCATGTCGCTGAGGTCGGAACGGGCCAACCAGTAACTTCATGTTTATCCACAAGATGCTGTGGTTTCGTCGAAAAGCTACCACAAGACAATTTCAATAGCCAATATCCAACACGGAACGCCCAATGTCCAAGGAGAGCGAAGCTAGCGCATTGTTAGCCTCTAGACTTCTCATGCTCCTCTCTCGCAAACTTGATCCGTTGGATATTGGAACTGGATATTGGAGATTCAATTCCATTTCTTTACCCATCAATCAACTGACCCCATCCCCGCACAAGGATACCGGTATTCCTTTCCCTGCCGATCCAAGAGAATATAATCATCCCCCTCCTTGCCCCGCACCGTTGCACGCGTTAAGGCAATTTTTCCGCCCCCATTAGGCAAATCCACGGCATACGTCGGCAGCGCCATCCCCGATAACCGATCCCGCAAACCATCCATGAGATCCAACCCCGCATCAATTGTTGTACGAAAGTGCGATGTCCCTGCAGCCAAATCCCCCTGAAACAAATAATAGGGTTTCACGCGTAGCCGCAAAAGTCCGCCAAAAAGTTCCGTTAGCACATCAAGGTCATCATTGATCCCACGCAATAAAACAGCCTGATTCAAAACGGGGATACCTTGATCTACCAAGCACATAACCGCTTCCGCAAAAGCCGAACGCATTTCCCGGGGATGATTCACTTGCGTCACAACCCATACCCGCCCTTTGCCATGTTCGCGTAAACGCTTTGCCAACGCCAGCGTGATACGTGCCGGCATAACCACAGGCATACGGGTTGCTATCCGGAAAACCAAAAGTCGCCCCACCGCTGCATCATGCATCGCATCCAGAATATCTGCCAATCGGGCATCATCCAGCATAAGCGGATCGCCTCCGCTGATCAGGACCTCATCAATTTCCGGGTGCGATCCTACATAAGCTGCCGCCCGCGCCAAATCCTCCGACGTAATCTGACCATCCGACTGCCCTGTGAAATGCCGCCGGAAGCAATGTCGACAATAGGTCGCACAGCGTTCACATGCCAACAACAAGACACGGTTCGGATACCGATGAATCAACCGAGGCACCGGCATATAACGCGCTTCTTCCAGCGGATCCGAACACTCGTGTGGCAAAACAAGGTCTTCAGCATCTGTACGAATAAACTGCGCCGCTATCGGATCTTTTTCCGGATCCAGCGACTCGGCCAGTGAGGCATAATACCGGGATACGCCTTCAGGCAATCTCTCCTCAACACAAGATGGCACCTTCATGATGCATCCATTAGAAATACAACCACCCAACAATCCACCACAGGATCGTAAAAATCCATAACAGAACAAGCACACGACGGTTCCGAGCTACCCGCTGGGCCCGACGCACAGGAACGGCATACGCAATATCCTTGCGCAAGAGAGTCATCGCAATACCATCGTGGCGCGCCTGCCGCCCCGGAATCAACATGCCACCAATGCGGTCACTACTCATACCGTATCGCATGGAACGTTCGCTACCCGCCCGCGTGCGGCTCACAAGACCGTCATACCACCGAAACCGTTTCCTTGCCAACACCATATCCTCAAACCCTTACCGGAAATATAAATACAGCGCGAGCAAGATGGCACCAACGGATCCGAGCGAAAGCGCAAATGCAATACCAGCACGAAACCAGAACATCCACCCGCCTGGAACAGAAGTGTTTTCGCTAGAAGACGAATCAGCATGCCCTCGACTGCGACTCTTGCGATCCACCCCCTGCGCCTCAAGCCGCGCCGTCGCTTTCGTGTAACTGCCACGCATACTCTCTAACAATGCCAGCGCAGTATCCAAAGATTCCTCAAACCCGCTCTCAGACCACTGATCTTCCCGAATCTCACGTAATTCACGTAACATGCCTTCAAAGTCCGAACGCGTTACCGTCACAAGTTCCAAAACACGCGTTAAACGTTCCTCCTCCTTCTGTAACTGCAACCCCGTGCGATTCAATTTCTCAATCAGATCTTTTTTACCCTCTTCATACTCATGTTGTTTGCGGTGTAACTCACGCAATGCATGCCGAGCTTGCTCCAGCTCTTTTTGCCGCATTTGCAAGCGCTCAATCTCTTCCGCCGCATCAGCCACTTGCTCCTGAATATGCTCCTTTTTTCGCGCTAAACGCTCAGCGGCATCCTCTTCACCTACCTGTAAGTCACCTTCCTCCGGAATATCCGGATCCAACAAATCTGTATCCACAAATGATCGTGCCATCGTTTCTATCTCCTATTCTCTACCGCCGGTATCACCAAAACCTGACCTACCCGCAATACCTCGGAATTACCCAACACCTCGCGATTCGCTTCTTGAATCAACCGCCATTTTGTCGCATCACCATAGACCTGAGCCGCAATGCCCGACAACGAGTCATTCGCACGAACACGATAGGTCCGCATCGACGCATCGTCTCTTGGCGGCACGCCTCCATCCGCGCGCGGCTCTGCTACATCCGTCGCTGCCGTTTGCGCCACCGCATGTTCCAAGCGACGAACCTCCCTGCGCAGGACCTCCAACTCTTCCCGCTGCACCTGCAACTGCTCCTCACGATCCGCCAGCTCGACCCGCAGCGCATCACCGGTCTGGTGCAAATGCCGAACCTCCTGACGCATCTCTTCTAAAGCAGATTGCGCAGCATCCAAGTCGCGAACCAACACTTCCTGATCTGGTGCAATGCCTTCCGGCTCAGTACGTGTTTCGCTCAACACAGGTGGGACCAATGCCTCTCCCCCATACGACACAACGAGAGCAGCGCGCGCTTGTTCAATCCGTTCCCGAATCATCGCCTTTTTTTCCGTGCCGGGACGCAACTCGATGTAACGCTGATAGTGATAGATAGCCCGGACATAATCGCGTCGGTGCTCATGGAAAATGATAGCCAAATCCAAATGCGGGCGTGCCATCGTGGGATTCATATCCAAGGCTTCACGCAGCAAACGCCCCGCAGCACGATACTCCCCCCTATCAAGATTCTCATACGCTTGCAAAACAAGCCGATTGTTCTGTTCTCGCAAATCGCGCCGACCGACACCACGATTACAGCCGTTGCCCAGCAATACTACAGCTCCGATCGCTACCAACACTCGCGCTTTCATGACCACTCCTACATCCAGTCTTCTTTAGCCTTCTCATCATAAGGGGGCGGAGGAAGATACCTCCCGAGACCTCAGTTTTTTCTAGCCGCCCGTATCCGGCGAATTAATGCATTCGTCGAAGCATCATGGTTTAATGCAGGTTCATCCTCCGCCAGCAATTCCGGCAATATTTTCCCCGCCAATACCTTACCTAACTCAACCCCCCACTGATCAAAGGAAAACACATTCCAAATAACCCCCTGCACAAAAACCTTGTGCTCATACAGGCCGGTTAATGCGCCCAGAAGTTCTGGTGTCAACTGCTCCGCAAGAAGCGTGTTCGTCGGACGGTTCCCCTCAAACACCTTGTGAGGCACCAAGGTCCCCTTCACGCCCTCGCGTTCAACTTCCTCGCGTGTTTTACCAAAAGCCAAGGCCTCCGTTTGCGCTAGGAAGTTGGCAAGTAGTTTGTCATGATGATCCCCGATCGGATTATGACTCTTGCAAAACCCAATAAAATCGGCAGGAATCAGTTTCGTCCCCTGATGAATGAGCTGGTAAAAGGCATGCTGACCATTCGTACCCGGTTCTCCCCAGATAACCGGTCCGGTTTGCCAGCTCACGCTGTTGCCGTTGTGGTCAACATACTTTCCATTACTCTCCATGTCCATCTGCTGTAAATGCGCGGCAAAACGAGCAAGATACTGGTCGTACGGTAATATGGCATGCGTTTGCGCTCCGAGGAAATTGTTATACCAAACACCAAGCAATCCCAGAAGCACAGGCATATTTTGTGCATAAGGAGCCTCTGCAAAGTGACGATCCATCGCATGAAACCCATCCAACATACGCCCGAAGTTTTCCTTGCCAATCGCCAGCATCAGCGTTAATCCGACGGCGGAACACATCGAGTATCGCCCACCAACCCAATCCCAGAACACAAACATATTCGCAGGATCTATACCAAATGCCGAAACCGCTGCTGTGTTCGTCGAAACAGCAACAAAGTGCCGGGCAACAGCTTTTTCATCTCCCAGCGTATGCAACAGCCACTCCCGTGCACTTTGGGCATTGGTCATCGTTTCCTGCGTCGTAAAGGTTTTCGACACAACCACAAAAAGCGTTTCGGCAGGATCCAATCCCTGCAACGCCTCCGACATATGTGTGCCATCCACATTCGAAACAAACTGTACCCGCAAATCCCGCTGGGAATAAGGTTTTAAAGCCTCATAGGCCATAGCTGGCCCAAGATCCGACCCCCCAATACCAATATTGATAACATTTTTTATGCGCTTGCCCGTATGCCCCAACCAAGCCCCCGAACGCACGGCATCAGAAAACGTGCCCATCTGCTCCAAAACCGCACGTATCGCAGGGAGCACATCTTCCCCATCGACACAAACCGACACATCACGACGCTCACGCAAGGCAGTATGCAAAACGGCCCGATTTTCGGTTTCATTAATCCGCTCACCACGAAACATCTTTTCCGCCGCCTCACGTACCCCGCGTTTCTCCGCCAATACCAAAAGTTGCGCAAGCGTCTCGCGATCCACAAGATTTTTTGAATAATCCAAAAAAAGACCGCAGGCCTCCAGCGACATCTCCGTAGCGCGAGCGGGATCCTCCGCAAACAATTCCCGCAAGGAGACGTTCTTTAAACGCGTTGCCTGACGCGATAATGCCCGCCATTCTGCTGTGCTCGTCAAAACCTTATCCATAAACCCACTCCTTTAATGATCGATATACGAGTACACACGATACTATCGATGCGGATAGCCCTTGTCGATACCACACTAGCTCGCTGTTCCAACCGCTGTTTCGGCAAAGTCCCCGTGATGCCATAACAAACATAAGAACAATACCCCTAAAGCACTGCTACGATCATAAACCTGTACCCATGGTTCAGGAACCAACGATCGTAATAATTTCTCTAACCCAGCATAATCATGCGCTACTATCAATGAGCGGCAAACCTCCCGATCAACGCCAGGCGGCCAAACACCCTCATAATTGGCAATCAAATAACCGATACCACCGCCCGGATGTAAATTCTCCTCATTAAAGATATCCTGCATGGAAGCCCTTCGCTGCACCGCCGCAGCAACCCAATCGAAAAGAGGTTGCGACCAATAGCTGTCTGGCCGCTGATCCAATTCGCCAGACAACAAGTCAAACAACAGCTTCATCCGGCCACGGGAAAGAGCCAACCCGATAAAAATATCCCCTTGTCGGCCACGCGGACACGCCCGCCACACCTCGCGAATCTGTTCATCCGTTAGCGGTGCCTCCAAGCGCAACAAAGCTTTTACCAACGCAGGTCGCACATCATCAGGGGCAGCATCCCACAAAGCCCACAATTCCGGCACCAGATCACCACGCCCCGAAAAGCTCAATGCCGTCAATGCTTCGCGACGTAAAGGACTGAATGCCGAACGAGCCTCTTCCAATAAGACCGGAATGGCTTCATCGAGTGGATATCCCATCAATACACGTATACAGCTCGTACGAATACCAGGATCCGGCGAACGCAAATTCTCCATGATTAATTCCCGGCTCACCTGATTCGGGGAAAGCAATAAGCCCTCCAGATTCAAGTGGCGCCGTACCGGATTATCTTCTTGCTCCAATCGATTCACACGAATGATCGTGTAAATACTGGATGGCATCAATGCTGAGAACTCACCCAAGGTACGTCCACTGTCCGAAATCATTCGCAAGGCAAACAGGCACACCCCAAGACAAACCAACGACCAAACCATGAAGTGCACACTATACGCATGCAACCCGAACCACTGCCATGCTGCCATATGAGAAAGCACGGCCGCCCCGCCCAAAGCCAGTAGAGCACCCACCATTTGCATCAAATCAAAAACAATCGAATGTTCCACCGAGCGCTGTAGCGGTAATCTTCCGGTGCGCAATTGCATGGACACAATGTGCGAAGCCGTAAGGCAAAGTATGGTCAAACTGTACAAGGTCGCCAGCCCCCCCACGCTGTATGCCAAACGCGGCATCAAATCCAACAAGGCCCACAACAAAACCAGCAGGGCGAGAACCGCATTGGTCGCACACAACAAAATCCGAGGGCGCACCCACCGCCCCATCATCTTGAGCACATGCGAGATTGCAATCGAAGCCAACACACCCAGTACCGTGTAAAAGAAAATATGATCCACACCAAACAACGCAACATTCCGCATGTAGCTGATCAAATACCCACCAAAAACCGCCACCACCGCATGCAACCCCACCACAATGGCCACCTCACGCAGCGTACGTTGATGCCACGTATCCAAGGTTGCCTGCCAAAGGCTTGCACGACTACCATCGGTCAAATACCCTGTGCGCGGTAAACGACCAATCAACCAGGATGTAAAACCATTAAAAAATGTTCCCACTCCAATCAAAAGAAAGAGATTGCTCTCCTCGCTACCCAACCAATTGCTGCGCGTAACCCAGAAACTGAACATGGTTGCAACTAGCACACCAGCCTGACTGGCACCCAATGACCGCGCCATCAGTTGCGATGTTTCTCCCGGAGGGGCTAATGCCCGAATCACCGTGAAGTATCCCGCCATGCCAAACGCACGCAATACCAGAAACACCACATACAAACTTACAAACAACCACATTCGTACTGGTGTTGGATCGAGCCACAGCAACCCAAAGTACCCGATACAGACAAACGTCCGTAAACGCCAGAACAGTGACCACATCGAGGTTGTTTCTCGACCATTTAACCAGAAAGGCACCAACACAGCGGCAATGGCAGCCAGAAAAGGAGCCGCATACAAGATGCCCATGTGCATATCCCTGGCATCAAATACCAGCGCAAGCAAGTAAATCGTCTGGCCCGTAAGAAGGCCAAAACCCAACGCATTCACAAACCCAATCCAAGCTACTTGCTTTTGTGCTCTACGCTGTAATCGTCTGGAAAGTTGAAGAATCATAACACCTCACAATTACGTATGCGGTTATCATCCCTTACGTCGCTTTCTGCAAGGCAAATACCGTTTTCGTGTCACAAGTCACGCACGCAACGAAAACCCATATTGCCCGAAGAAGAGTCGGGTGTATTCCCACTGCGAGCCGCCACACGGTAACGATTACAATACGAATCATGACACAAATACGACCCCCCACGCATCACCCGCCGATCCCCTTCTGGTGGCCCGATTGGATCTATTCGCGGGCCCTTCACGTGAAAATCCGGACTCCATCGATCAAACACCCATTCCCATACATTGCCCGCCATATGATACAAACCATACCCATTCTTCGGAAAGCTGCGCGCCGGAGCCGTACCAACAAAACCATCCTCCGCGGTGTTCTGCTCCGGAAAGGACCCTTGCCAAATGTTACACATGTACTTACCCCGGGGCATAAACGTATTGCCCCAACAATAACGCTTTTGCACCAAACCTCCACGGGCGGCATATTCAAACTCTGCTTCCGTTGGCAATCGCTTTCCAGCCCACGCACAATACGCCATGGCATCGCGCCACGAAATGTGCACAACAGGATGGTCCATCCGCTCAGCCGTAAGCTCGCTAGACGGCCCTTCCGGATGGCGCCAATCTGCGCCCTCCACATGAAACCACCACGCTAAACCTGCTAACTGACGCCCCATCATCAACAATGCCTGACGCAAACTCGGCTCCAGAAACAAATGAAACACATACGAATAACCAAACTTTTCCGCATCGGTCTGATAACCGGTTGCATCAACAAAAGCCATGAACGCTGCATTCGTAACGGAATGCGCATCCATGTAAAATCCTTGGATCGTCACCTTACGCACGGGCCCTTCGCCATCCTCAGGAAAACCGATGGTATCATTCGTTCCCATGAGAAATGCACCCCCCTCCAGGCGCACCATATCATCCAACGTTCCCTTCGTCGCCCGGTCAAAAGCAGGCTCCTCTACATCTTCACACTGACAGCGTTTGCCACCAGGCATGCAACATGCTTTACCGCCAGACATAACTACCTCCCGCAAACACAACAAAATTCCTATCAGAATTTACACATTCAGAAAAACAGGAGCAGCCCACCTGATCGATGTCATGTAGTCAAGCCAGGAATGGCACTTAGATAAGACCTGTTTTTCATGAATCGTGTCTATGATACGTGCCATTCAATGACGAAACACCCAAAATACCCAAGCCCGAAAGGGGAGAAGGACTCAATAACCAGTAACTTCATGTTTGAATACAAGATGTTGTGGTTTCCCACCGCGCTATCACAATATGCTTGAACGTCCAATCCCGACCTCTCGAGAGTCGGGAAACATCGAATGAAATACTCCCGTAATTCGACGTTGAATGTTGGACCTTTCCCGACTCTGCATGAGGTCGGGATTCGATGTTCAAATTCTCCTAAATTTCTCCCTCGCAGCATCCGGGCCTCCTAGGGTCGAGGCTAGGCGGTAACGCTAATGCCAAGATACGCGCCGATTGCATGTGCAGCATTTTTCCCGTCCTGCATCGCTCGCACAACAAGCGAAGGGCCATCGGTCATATCACCAGCCACAAAAACACCATCTGCCGAAGTGGCATTCCCCGAATGCCGACTGATAAAGCCACGCCCGTTGAGAGCAATCCCCATATCATCCAGTAGAGCCTTTCGCCCCGGCCCCACAAACCCCATCGCAAGCAAAACAAGATCCGTCTCTACCACAAACTCTGAACCTTCTACTTCTTCCGGCACAGGACGCTCAGCGCCTTCAGGAAAGACCCACTTCACTTCGCAGCAATACAGTCGCTTGACCGCACCATCCTCGCCTTCAAATCGCTTCGTGTTAATAGACCATCTGCGCTCGCAACCTTCTAAATGACTGCTGGAGGTACGCATTTTATTGGGCCATTCCGGCCATGGTGTAGACGCAGGGCGCTCATCGGGCGGTTTCGGCATAATTTCATATTGACGCACATGCAAAGCCCCCTGACGAATGGAAGTTCCCACGCAGTCAGACCCCGTATCGCCACCACCAATCACCACAACATGCTTTCCCTTGGCGGAAAGTGGCTTGAGCCCAGAAACATCCTCGCCACCATTCCGCATATTCTGCTGGCTAAGAAAATCCATGGCAAATTCGATGCCATCGAGCTCCCGCCCCTCAACCGGCAGATCCCTAGGCTGGCGTGCCCCACCGGCCAACAATATTGCATCGAAGCGTTTGCGAATGTAGTCATACGAAACGTCCCGTCCTACCTCAACACCGGTCTCAAAGGTAATACCTTCCTGCTGGAGAATATCAATCCGCCGCTCAACAACCCACTTTTCCAGCTTGAAGTCAGGAATACCATAACGCAACATGCCTCCCGGATATAGGTCGCGTTCAAAAACAACCACCTGAATGCCAGCCTGATTCAGGCGATTCGCTGCTGCGAGGCCAGCAGGTCCAGAACCGATCACCGCGACCCGTTTATCATGTCGCTTTTGCGGAATGCGTGGCTTCACATAGCCACGTTTGAAACCATTCTCAATAATCGTAAGTTCTATCTGACGAATGGCAACAGGCTCACGATTGATGCCCACGACACACGAGGCCTCGCAAGGGGCAGGACAAATCCGTCCCGTAAACTCCGGGAAACTACTACCTTCTTGCAAAAGCTCCAGAGCCTCTTCCCATTGGCCATGATACACTTGGTCATTAAATTCAGGAATCGCGTTGACAACAGGACAACCTACACTACTGGCAGCACTCTGGCAGAACGGAATCCCGCAATCCATACAACGGGCAGCTTGATCATTGAGCTGCTGCTCATTAAGCATCTGCTCCACTTCTTGATAATCGCGCGTACGCTCTTCGACCGCACGATACCCCGGATCCTGTCGCGGTATCTCTATAAAACCTCTTTCCCTATGACGCATCTCGTGTTCCCTCGTATTTCAGGCCGCAGACCGCAGACTTATTTCAAATCAATCTTCAGCTTTATTCTAGGACGCTGGCCGCCGAACGCCCCGCCGCATATATTTCAGACCTTCAGTATTTCAGCATTTCTGCTTTTCAGCACTTTCCCTAGTGTTGCTCGATTTCCTTGCGCTTTGTTTTCTCGTCTTCCTGACTTAAACGCCCAAGCGCTTTCTTGTATTCCATCGGAAATACTTTAATAAAACGCGGTACTTGACGTGCCCAGTCATCCAAAATCTTTTGTCCTTTGGGACTTCCCGTATAAGCGACATGCCGCGCGATAATATCCCGAAGCGTTTGGCGATCGTCATCCGTGTTAACCAACTCCAAATCCAATGTATCCAGATTACAATGATTATCGAAGTTCCCGGTTTCATCGTAAACATAAGCGATACCACCGCTCATTCCCGCACCAAAATTCACACCCGTTTGGCCCAAAATGACGGTTGTTCCCCCTGTCATATACTCACAACCATGGTCACCAACGCCCTCGACAACAAGCGTCGCTCCACTATTACGAATGGCAAAACGTTCTCCTGCCTGTCCATTCAGGTACGCTTCCCCACCAGTAGCACCATAGAAGGCCACATTACCCGCGATCATGTTAGCGGACGGATCATAAGAAGACCCCTTATAAGGTCGTACGATAATCTTACCGCCCGACAATCCCTTGCCCACATAGTCATTCGCCTCTCCCGCGAGGGTAAGCGTCAAACCATGAGCCGCAAATGCCCCAAAACTTTGCCCAGCGGCACCTGTATAGTGCAATTGAATCGTATCATCAGGCAACCCCGCATGACCATAACGCCGCGCTATCTCACTGGAAACAATCGTGCCAGCCGTACGGTTCACATTCCGAATCGCAATTTCAGCCTCGAATGATTTCTTGGCATCCAAAGCTTTGCAAACGGCATCCAGATACTGGAAGTCCAGCGCTGTTTCCAATCCATGGTCTTGCTGCTGCGTACAGTAGCGATCTTCCGGTTTTGCATCAACATAGTGCAAGACACGCGAAAAATCCAAACCACGTGTTTTCCAAAACGTGACAGCAGGGTTTGTTTCAAGCAGATCTGTCCGCCCCACCATATCGTTAACGCTCCGAATACCCAACGCAGCCATAATCTCGCGCAATTCTTCGGCCACCATCCGCAAAAAGTTGACGACATGTTCCGGCTTGCCGGTATAGAGCTTACGCAATTCGGGATCTTGGGTGGCAACGCCTACAGGGCAGTTATTCGTATGACACTTACGCATCATAATACAACCACATACAACCAAAGGTGCCGTGGCAAACCCAAACTCTTCAGCGCCTAATAACGCAGCAACGGCCACATCGCGTCCCGTTTTCATCTGGCCATCAGTCTGCAAACGCACGCGGTTCCGGAGACCATTAAGTAGTAGAGTCTGATGTGTCTCCGCCACACCAAGTTCCCATGGTCCGCCGGCATGCTTGAGGGAGGATAATGGGGAAGCACCGGTGCCACCATCATAGCCGCTGACGAGAATCATGTCCGCATGGCCTTTGGCTACCCCGGCCGCAACGGTTCCAACCCCGACTTCGGAAACAAGCTTCACCGATACCCGCGCATTTCGATTCGCATTCTTAAGATCATACATAAGCTGTGCAATATCCTCGATGGAGTAAATATCGTGGTGTGGCGGCGGTGATATCAACGTTACCCCAGGCGTAGAATGCCGCACACGCGCAATTTCGGCATTCACTTTATGGCCCGGTAACTGACCGCCTTCTCCCGGCTTGGCACCCTGTGCAATCTTAATCTGCAAATCCCGCGCATTTGCAAGATATTCGGCCGTGACGCCGAACCGTCCACTCGCAATCTGCTTGATGGCACTATTGCGGCTGTCTCCATTGGGGAGCGGCTTGAAGCGCTCTTTGTCTTCGCCCCCTTCCCCACTATTGCTCATGCCCCCGATGCGGTTCATGGCGATGGCGAGCGTCTCGTGTGCCTCGCGGCTGATGGAACCAAAGGACATGGCGCCGGTCACAAAGCGCTTCATAATTTCTTCTGCGGGTTCGACCTCGGACAAGGGAAGCGGTTTTTCGACGGTTTTGAAGCGGAATAGCCCACGCAGGGTGCTTTGCTTCTTTTCCTGATTGTTGATGAGGTCGGCATACTGGCGGTACATTGCCGTGTCGTTAAGGCGCGAGCTTGTCTGGAGCAAACGGATGGAGTCCGGTGTCCAGAGATGCCGTTCGCCCTTTACCGTGTGCTGATATTGGCCGCCATGTTCGAGCAGCAGCGAAGCACCTTCGGGGCGATCATATGCATCGTGGTAGCGCGCCGCCGCTTCGCGCGCAATTTCGTTGAGCCCCACGCCACCTATGGGCGAAGCGGTTCCTGTGAAGTAGCGATCGACTACGTCTTTGGCGATACCCACAATCTGGAATGTTTGCGAATTGCGGTAACTCCGTAATGTAGAAATACCCATCTTGCTCATGGTTTTAAGCAAACCCTTGCAGATCGCCGTCACATAATTCTCGATTGCCTTGGCTACACTGACTTTCGAGGAAAGCTGATGCCGCAAGGCCATATCGGCGACAATCTCGAATGCCAAATACGGATTGACCGCAGAAGCGCCAAAACCAAGCAATACGGCAAAATGCATAACTTCGCGGGCCTCACCCGTTTCAACAATAAGGCTGATGCTTGTTCGTAACCGCTTTTCAATGAGCCATTGGTTTATCGCAGAAACGGCCAAAACAGCTGGTATGGCAGCTTGTCCCGGCGGCAAATCGCGATCACTCAAGATCAAGTTGCGGTAACTGCCGCGTCCCATAGCCTCAGCCCGCTTGCAAAGTTCGGTCACAGCCTCTTCGAGCGCAGCCCCTCCACCCTTGGGGTCGAATCCCATCTGTAGCGTCTGCGAGGCAAAATGATCATCGTTCAAATTCCGCAACCGCTGCATATCGTCATTGGACAACACAGGATGCTGTAGCTTGATCAATTGTGCATGCTGCGGAACCTCCGTCAGGATCTGATCGGTAGTCCCCAAGAAGGTCATCAGAGACATCACCAATTCTTCGCGAATCGGGTCAATCGCCGGATTCGTAACTTGCGCAAAAAGTTGCTTGAAATACCAATACAAAAGCTGCGGACGCTCGGAAAGAACTGCGAGGGGCTGATCGGATCCCATGGAACCGACAGGCTCATGACCTTCGGATGCCATCACGTCGATAATACGGCGTAAATCTTCGCGTGTGTAGCCAAATAGACGCTGACGCTCGAGCAAACTTTCCTGGTCAGGAACAACGGGACTAACAGCATTGAAGAACCCATGAATCGAAACCTGATTCTCGTTTACCCATCTACGATAAGGTTGCTGACGCGCCAAACGCATTTTCACTTCATAATCGCGGATCACGCGTCGATCGCCTAAATCGACAAGCATCATCTGCCCTGGACGCAACGCACCACACTCCGCGATACGTTCAGGCTCGATATCTAGCACACCTGCTTCGGAAGCAAACACCAACATGCGATCCTTTGTGATGGTGAACCGCGCAGGACGCAATCCATTACGATCCAGTACAGCTCCCACATGCTGACCATCTGAAAAAGCCACGGCAGCAGGCCCATCCCACGGCTCCACCAATCCCGCATGATACTCAAAAAAGCCGCGCAAATCGGGCCCCATCGGATAGCGCTCACCCCACGCTTGCGGAATAAGCATCATCATCGAATGCCACAACGACCGACCGCTACGCTCCAGCAATTCCAGAGCATTATCCAATGCCGCGGAGTCACTACATCCTTCCTCCACAACAGGTACAATTTTCTCAATATCATCCCCGAATAGCGGCGATTTGAAATTCTGCTCCCGCGAGCGCATCCACTGCACATTGCCACGCAAAGTATTAATCTCTCCATTGTGCGCCAAATAGCGAAACGGTTGCGCCAACGACCAGGACGGAAAGGTGTTTGTGCTGTAACGCTGGTGCACAATGGCTAATGCACTCTCATAATCCGCATCCGCCAAATCCCGATAGAATCCCATAACCTGCGAAGCCATCATCAAACCTTTATAGACCACCGTTCGGGAAGACAAACTGGGAATGTAGAACGCTTCACGATCATGATCCACGAGAGGCAATGCCTGCTGCTCGATACGTTTGCGAATCATAAACAATCGGCGTTCTAACGCATCCCCAGCAAGATCCCCGACCTGCACCAAGGCCTGCCGTATATAAGGCTGATCCGCACGCGCACGTTCGCCAATCGCATCGGCATCTACAGGAATATCACGCCATGCCAACACATGACCACCTTCCGCAGCAATCACCTTTTCAACCACCTGTAAACAAGATGCACGTTGATCTTCATCCTGCGGAAGGAAAAACATACCCACGCCATACGCCCCCGAGGCAGGCAACGTAACCTTTGCATGCTGCAGCACTTTCCGCAAAAAACGATCAGGTATCTGTGTTAGAATCCCTGCACCATCCCCCGTGTTCTCATCCGCACCCGTCGCACCACGATGGCTAAGATTTTCAAGAACACGAAGGCCTTGGGTAATGATCTCATGACTTCGCTCACCATCAATATTGACGACAAAACCAACACCACAAGCATCATGCTCATCAATCTGGCGGTACAATCCTTCCCGTTCCAGTCGTAACCGCTCTTGCCTGATCTGCTTCTTTTGCATGCAATCTCCTGAACACCAAACATTTCCCACTTGTGATACACGCAGGAATCTTTACACTCTCTGGGCAAACTTCTGAATAGAATCGCGCATTATGATAAAAACCTAACTCGGATGCAAACACGTTTATGCAGGCTTTTTTTTCCAGACGCTCCAAAATCATCGTAAGCAAGCCCATTGCCCGAATTCTCAATACCGCAAATTTGCTGGGACCCACATTATTATTGATTGCCTTGGTCTTACTCGCGGTATCGGCTTGGGGGGATTGGTCCCTTGAAGAAAAGCAATTCTTGATAACGACCGCCGGCATGCTTATCGCGTTAGCCCTCGGCATCCGCATCATATGGGGCCTGGCTGTCGCCATAATCCGACGGAGGAAGCAGGCCATAGAGAGTAGAGAGAGAGAAGGATGATGCAACGTTGTTATATAGCACCAGAAAAATGGCAGTCGGACCGACTACCACTCTCGGCTGACGAGCAGCATCATGTATTGCATGTACTGAGATTGACTGCCGGTACGAACGTGTTGGCTTTTGACGGACAAGGACGGGAGGCCGAAGCACGACTACATATTAACGAGGCAGAACAAACGTACGAGCTAGACATTGTCAGAACGCACACCAAAACAAACACATATAGTGCAACGAAATGGATTCTGATACCCGCGATCATCAAAGGTGCACGGATGGATAGCGTAATCGAAAAAGCCACCGAACTCGGTGCCCACCGGATCATCCCGATTCAGACAACCCGGTGCGTAGTACGGCTCGATGCCCAGCAGGCGGCGAAGAAAGTCGAGCGCTGGAAACGCATCGCTATCAGCGCGGCCAAACAATGCGGTACGCCACAATTGCCGCACATTGACCCCGTAACCTATCTACAAAATGCCTTACAGCACTTACAGGAACAAAACACACCTATTTTGCAAGGATCACTCCAAGGCTCTCCACCGCCCCTTGCAAAAACGGGACGAGAATACATTGCTAAGCAAGTGCCAAGCCTAGCGATTCTCATGGGCCCGGAAGGCGACTTTACGGATGCAGAATACGCCCAAACCGCAGAGGCTGGCTGTATACCCGTTAGTCTCGGCAACCTAACACTACGTGCAGAAACCGCAACCATCTACGCCCTCAGCGTTTTGCAAGCACTACAGCAAGAAATGCAGACAAAAGAGTAAAAAACATGAAAAAAGAAGAAGATACGGATGATTTTGAGATACGGCCTGCGGGGATCGACGAGCTAGCCGCGATTTTTCATCTCGGGGAACGGTTATTCCGTGCAGATGCGGTTTCGAACCTGTATCGCACATGGGACGAATTTGCCGTTACCAGCCAATTCAATGCCGAACCCGAATTCATGTTAGTCGCAGCAACAGAAGAAGACAATCTTGTCGGCTTTGCCATCGGTTCGATGATCGAGAAAGCCGCTACAGCTTGGAATTATGGTCACCTCGTGTGGTTGGGCGTACACCCTACGTATGCAGGCAAAGGCGTGGGATCGGCTCTTTTCGATGCCTTTCGCGACCTTATTCAAGAACAAGGTGTGCGCATGATGCTCGTCGATACACAAGCAGACAATGACGCTGCAATACGCTTTTTCGAAAAGAAAGGATTCACGAATCCGATTGGCCACATCTACATGACCTTGAACCTCGGACCAGCCCAAGGATGATGCCACAGCGAAACTTGAGAATCGAATCTCCAGTTTCCAACAAGAAATGTCCAATCATCAAGTTTGAGAGTCCTATATTTGGACATTGGATATTTCCCGACTCTCCAGAGGTCGGGATTGGATATTGGAAATTGAAACAGTCTTGTGGTAGCACGTTGGTAAAACCAAAACATCTTGTGATCTAAGTTAAAGTTACAGACCAGGAGAAAGCATGATCCAGCACGAGAGACTCACGCAACTGCTCACGGACATGGTGAACATGTATAGCCCCTCGGGGAAAGAGGCACAAATCACAGGTTTTCTTGCCGACTACCTCATGAGTCACGGGCTACCCGTAACCCTGCGTCCTGTAACCGAAGGACGCAGGAACATTGAAGTCTTTTTCGACCCCCAACCTGAAATTGCTTTTCTGGGGCATGTCGATACCGTGCCGGCATTCGACATCGAAAACTACGAGGCCCATTGCGAGAACGGTATCCTGCATGGCCTAGGCACGGCCGACATGAAAGGTGGTTGCGCTGCCATGATCGAGGCATTTATCGCAGCACATGAAAGCAATTGTATTCCCGAAAAAGCAGCGCTGTTTCTTGTTGTGGGTGAAGAAGAAAGTGGCGACGGAACCAAAGCATTGCTCGAGTCGACACAATTCCCTTGGGCCATCGTGGCCGAACCCACCAATCTCATTCCATGTTTACAGCACTATGGATACGTAGAAATGCTCATCCAAACGGCAGGCCGCAGGCGACATGCGGCAATGGCTGGCAAAGAGTACAATGCCATTCTCAACCTATTGGACACATTGAGCACATTAGCAGAAACCATGGAACGGGAATACCCGAATGCTGTTTTCAATATACGCTCCGTACACAGCTCTGAGTCTGGGTTTGCCGTACCCGGCAGTTGCGAAGCTTGGCTCGACTTCCACATTCCTCCCCACCTCGATATGCATGCCTTTACCCACAACATCAAGTCTCTGGCAGAATCTGGCTTTCAAAAAAGTGCGCTAACCAACAGTCATGTTGCATTTCCTCTTGTTGCCACTGGATATGACTTGCCCGAAGAAGGCACATGGATCGATACCTTGAAACACGTATTTTCCGCCCATCGGATTCCTTGGCAGCACGGATCTTTCCGCAGCCACTCTGATGCGAATCTGCTGCGGGAAATCGGATGTGCCCCGATCATGCTAGGACCCGGCGATCTGGCACGCGCCCACACGCGTGAAGAATGCATCCCACTCTCCCAGGTCTACACAGCCGCAGAAATCTATCACGACATCTTGGCAGAAAGTAGGAGCTAGGCATTTGGGATTAGTTTTTGAGATGAGGCATTTTGATACTTGTGTGTGTCCTAACTCCTAGCGCCCAAGTGCTCTTACCAGCCAGTAACTTCAGTTGTTTTTTGGAGGGCGGCAGTCCTCTTCCGCCGGAATTCGTCGCGGTCGTTGGGCGACGGACGCACGGGAGTGCGTCCCTCCAGCAAATGTAGAACGCAAAAGTTTCTCTACTGCATCATCTGGGGGCACCCCGGAGCCGGGGCTAATCTGGAGCAGGAGACGGGGATCGAACCCGCGACGTCAAGCTTGGGAAGCTTGCATTCTACCACTGAATTACTCCTGCCTGAAACTGCAATCACTGTAGCGCTGCCCTATAATGGAATCCAGCACAAATTTAGTCCGCATTGAAGACAATTTCACACTTCAGGGTCACGAATGGGTTGGCTTCATAGTCCCGTGACGCTGCATACTCCACCCCCGGTGCAATTTCCACGAAAAGCCAATTGCGGTGCACCAATTGACGATACGTAAACTCCACCGTATAGATCATATCCGATGGGTTCGGTACTTCCTCCCAGACCCCTCTGCCCTCCAAACGCCATGCCCGCCGTACCGTCAACTCACGAAACAACGAAACACTTTGTTCAGGTGTGTATCCAGATGAGATTTCGTCCCAAGTTACACGACTAAAGCTTCTTATCCCATAGGCATCCGCAAAAGGAACAGTCCAGGACATGTCAGACTGACTGCGCCAACCATCATGCGTGAAATATGTTGCCGCCTGGGTCAAGTCCAAGGACCAACGTCCCGGCCTGTAACGCGAACGCCCCCGCAATCGAACAAACCCTTGGTTCGGACTGCTGAACCGATACCCCGCATCTGCGCTAAGCGACATGCGTATATCGCGAAGGAAAAAATATCGTAATCCGAAATCAGGGTCCGTATCGACCGGGGGACGCGCTAAATCAGTTACATCACTAAGTTCGTCTTCGCCCGCAAGCTCATTCAAAAATAGTTGCCAACGCTCCTCAATCCTCGGCAAGGCTACACGCAAGGAAAAATCCGTCACCATACGCCAGCCATCCACCACATCCGTGCGCACCCCCCCACCAACACGAAGTCGTGTGCGACGTCCTTCATCTTCGATACTCTCATCGCCAAAAAAACGATCCACACGGTCAAACGGGTCCGCAATTACGGCCGACAGCCGGTTATACAAAACATCCACATGCGTATGCCGAAATTCCGGTTCCTGCTGTGGCTCCTTTGGCGGGGCAACATCCACACCAGAAACGACTGCACCCGGCAGCAGCGTCAGGACCGCAGCCAAACACACACCGGAAAATCCGCAATGCTTAACGCCAAAAGTATAACCCCTCATGCGCCCTTTCATCCTCATACAACATCAACACAACACGATTCACAGTAGGTAGTTACACCCACTTAGTCCAACTGATTCTGTTGACCAAAGCGCAACTCCTACTCTAAACTGCGAAGCATGAAAGCTGCGATTTATATGCGTACGTGCAAGCAAGACAAGGCACACCATGCCTATAATCTGCAAAAACAGGAACAACACACTCGCGAGCTTGCGCGACGACATGGACTCCGCGTCGCTTTCGAACATGTATTCTGCGATCTGGATTACGCTGGCGACACACCTCCCGACTGCTGGACGCAGTATGATTACCAAGGAATCACACGTCCCGCCTTGTCTGCCCTGATACAAGCGATAGACCAAGGGGAAATTCGCTATGTTATCGTGCGGCGAATGGATCGACTAGCAACTGCGTCAGAAACCCTCACGAACTTGTTGCTGTTTTTTACGCAGCAACAGGTGCAAATTCTGGCAACACCAGAAACACAGAACAGTACCGATGATCCGGCCGAATCCTTTGCCGTCTCCATTCTATCTCCTGTAATTCGTTATGACACCGACGAAGAGCAAGAGCGCAAAGCAAAACTACGAGCGCGAAAAATTGAAGCGATCGAGCGACTGAAAGACAAAATCATTCGTCTGGAAGCAGAAATAAAGGATCTCGAAACATGAAACACATCATTCTTCTGCGCCATGCCAGCGCTGTGCATGATCATGCCGGTGGCGATTTTAACAGACCATTATCTTCCCATGGCATTACGCAAGTTCAAACCGTCGCACATGCATTCCTTGGGAGGGGTTTGCACCCGGAACTAGCCTTGGCAAGTCCAGCAATGCGCACGCGACAAACGGCCGAGCTTTTAGCCAAGCATCTCAGCAAACTGGATATCATCACTGATCACGCTCTGTACCTT
>PWYP01000142.1 GCA_003567805.1 PVC group bacterium | reverse complement strand
TTCCTTTCACGCCGAATCGTGTTCACTTTCGTTGCGGTCGATCTGATCCTTTCCGTTGCTCTCCACCCCGCCTCACGGCGACGCAGTTACTTCAAGTTCTCGGCTGCACAACGGTTGCAACCGGATCGGGTCTTTCACCCGATGGGAACGCTGTCACTCAACAGCGCACGAGGGTCGCCCTGAAAGGGGCGATCCTATCCCGATGGGAATGAGAGGAGGATCATATGCAGTCAGTCAGACAACCGATACTGAATTTGATGTATCGCGTCCTCTCTCACAAGGGGGACACGCCCTATTCTGTCGGAGACGACGGAGATTTGGAGGAGGTCAAGCTTTGCGCACAGTTGATCAACTCAGGATATCTTGATGGTGGGGTCGCCAAGAATGGTCGTGAAGTTCCAATCCAAGCCGGTGTAGTCGACGTCACGCTTGAAGGCAGACGCTACATGGATGTATTGGAGAGAGAAATCCGGGAAAGTACCGTTACAGGGAAAGTCATGTCATGGTCAAAGAAGGCTTTCTGGACAGGCATTGGCGTCGTTGGCGGTTCGATCCTCACCCTTGTGACACAATATATCTCAAAGAGACTAGGAATTGAATAGCATTCCCAACCAGAAAATCCATGATATTTTCGCGTAGCCGCGAAAAATCATGATTTTCGACGTTGGCTAGGAGATGGATCTTTATGAAACGCAACACTGTTATCCTCTTTGGTGTTATCGTCGCCTGTGTCATCGTCGCTGGTATTGCTTCGCGCTTCCCCTCTCGTGCCTATTGCGACATCCAGATCACGAAGGTAGATTCGATGGATCACACCGTTTATGTTGGATATAGAACCTACAGCGCAGGAACGATATACATCATTTCTTATGGAGTAGGGGCAGACGAGTCAATGCGTTCTGGCGGTATCAGCGGAAGTGGTGGCGGAAGCCTGTTCGGCAACCTCCCTTTGTTCCGCTCAACAGGAGGGGGAGAAAAGGCCATCAGTATTCCTGCTGGAGCGACGATCACACAACAGGTCGAACTAGGTGATTCGTTTCGGGTACAGCCAGGCGAAACTGTCACGCTGATTGAATACCAAGACTCCAATGGACAGCCTTATAAGCACATTATTAGAGCTGTGGGCAGCACGGCGGAGTTCAGAAAGATCATGGCGGAGACAAGGATGATTCTGTTTCCCAACAAACAATAGCCAACAAAGGGCTGGTGGGTATCGTCGCTAACGCGCCGAATTCTCAACGCTGACGTTGGCTCAGAAAAGAATATGGACGAAACCGCGCTGGTTTTATAGCCTGCATACATGCCAGTCGTATTACGATACCGAGGATATAGGTTTTTCTTCTACTCTAACGAAGGTGATCCACTGGAGCCTTTGCACATTCATGTGCGCAAAGGTCAAGCACTGGCCAAATTATGGCTTGTGCCGTACCCATCGGTTGCGAGTTCATATGGACTGTCTGCTCACGAATTGAAAGAACTGCTGGACGTTGCGATAAAACACAAGGATGAGATAGAGAGGTATTGGGATGAGTACTTTAGTAGCTGAAGCCTTTGCTATACGCATTCATTTTGATGCAGACACAATGTGGGTCGATCTATCTGACGGACGTCAACTCGGGGTACCTTTGGCCTACTTCCCTCGCCTCTTGCAGGCGACCCCCGAAGAGCGGAACAAATATATCATTAGTGGTGGCGGAGCAGGTTTACATTGGGATGACCTTGACGAAGATATTTCCGTAACGAATCTTCTGTTCGGCATTCGGGATCAGACACGCCAAGTAGCATAGCTTGAGCCAACCATCGCCGGAGCCCTACTGGTGGAAAATTACACACATTTTCCCCAGCGGGGAAGACACACGATCGCCTTACAGAGATGATGAAACGTATCTTCATACTTGTCGCGCTGGTCCTTGCGACCGGTTGTTCGTCGCCAAAAGGCCTCGCCGATCTTCAGGGCATCTGGCTGGTCGATACAAAAAGCACTATGCTGGAGCACAGCTTGGGAAAGCAGGTCCTCGGCTGGGATGACCACGTCACGCCAGACAATCTGTCGCGTATCCGCTACGAGTTCCATGGCAAAAACATGCTATCATTTGTATGCTACCAGCAAGAGCATGACTCCGGGGTCTCCAACAAAGTTTCCATTTACAAGCAGGACGAGATGTCCATCACCCTGCTGATCCATGATCGGAAACACCCATACTCGAACGATCAGCCGCCGCTCGATGAACTCATCAAGCGAGATCCTCTTTCAGCATTCCACGGGATCCGTGGATTGCTGGGATTCGAGTTCACGAGAGATAACGAGGCTAAGCTGTTTCATGTTGCCCTCGATGCAAAACGAAATGAGGTACGTAACTTCAGTGGAATCCACCTTGTGCGGACTGATGGTCCTGTACCTAAGAGGAAGAAGCGACTTCCAAAACACATCTCCCTCGAAGATCCCGATAGCGTATTGCACCTTGTGTTCTCCATCCCAGCGGACGGTCAAACATGGGATGTTGCATATTCAACGATCGACCAAAGCTCATCTGGGATGACCAGCGGGAATCAGAAACATTGGGAGGTCTATACAACCCGTAATCCCAAGGGGGTTAAGGTGACGGCCAAATATCGATGGAGCGCCGGACGATGCGAAGCGTCCTTCATTGTTCCGTATGAGGAAGATGTCGAGGGCCACCTGAATGGGATCACCTACGAGGCATCCTGGAAAAGCGAAAAAAAGGAGAACCATCGCCTGAACCCTACTAAAGGTAATTGAATACAACTCCCCCCGGCGGGTTTGGCACACGTTAAACCAGAGAATGGAGAATCGAATGACAAAATGGAAACACCGGCTTCTTTCATATGCGATCTTAGTTCTAGCATTCAGCCTCGGGTTGGTTGGCTTTCAGCGACTGTTGCTGAGGAGAAGCCACGAGCAGGTAGCTGGCAAACCAGCCCTTGTCGACATCAAAACCATTGCGAACGAACATGATCTTTCTCCCGAGATTGTCCGCGGCGCACTGGAAATGAGTAGCGCACCCACCAATACCCCCGCACTTGCGCAGATATGGTCGATAGCAAAAGACAATAGCATCTCCAAATACGAAGTCAGTTTCTACCTCGATCCCAAAAGGGGAACGAAAACCGCTCGGTTTCACCACGTCATATTCAGTCAGGCAATATCCATCGGCT
The DNA here is from genome assembly GCA_003567805.1 of PVC group bacterium. The sequence continues at coordinate 7,995 of PWYP01000142.1, read as the reverse complement.
TTATAGTTGGTGCGTATGGCATCGTACATGCGATCGTCGGCGCATTTGTGGTGACCAAGCCCAACAAGGCAAAGAAATCTAAAAAGGCACGACGCAAATCTAAATCATCTGCTAGAACGTAAAACAAATGGTTACGGAGGATCACTTCAACGTTCAGGTAATTGCATGAAACACAGACGGACACATGTTATTTTGCTATTGATAGTGAGCGTTACGCTCACAGCCCTACTGTTAGTCGGGAAACGACGGCTTGATCGGCATCGAATGGAAAAAATTGATTTTATTGTCTGGGTATTCGACAACGACAAGAAGGTAGGAATTACCCCAGACGAATTGCTGGATTATCTCGCCCTTTTGAACACAGACACTTACATCACAAATGGAACGCTACACATCCACTACACATCTTCCTTTACCAATCGACTGTGGACCGTAGATATCACAAATAACAAAAGACCGAACAATCCCCTGCCCTCGGAGTAATTACCTACAATTCCCACCTGCGGGCTCGTCACACATTCGGAAATGAGACAAATGTATATCAAATTCAATATAATAATCTGCGTCTGCGGGTTTATTGCTGGGTATCTACTCCACCCATTTCCACACTTGAGCCCTGTATTATTCGGTGGCGTTCCTGCCGCCTTGATCGCCCTGGCAGCACGCTATTTGATTATTGGCAAAGGAGCGGTGCAGCGTTTCATGCTAGGGGTCCTTTTCACAATGATGCTGGCTTTTATCCCTGCATCATTAGTTTCGGCTATCTCTATATGGGGCTTTGACAATTATGATGTAAAATTTGGGGCATATGGGGCATGGCAGATTTCAAACATGATTTTCGCTATAATTGCCTTCGCATCTGCGATTGGGTTTACAATTTGGTCCACTTTAATGATTCGCATAACCCGTCATCATCCCACATGGTGTTACCTTCTCGTTGTTGCCGCTCCTGTTGCAGGATGCTACGCACTAATCTATGCTGGGTTTTTAAAATGGGTAATGATGAAATGGTATACTGAGTCCATTTTCGGTTATCTATTGATTGGTTTTGCGGCCTATTCCCCAGGCATCATATTGTCTGTAATAATATCATTGATTTGGAAATCGGCGAACAAACACCTGCCCTCCCACTCAGGGAACCTGACTACCACATCCCTATCGGATGAAGCACACATTTGAGCACGAGATGAAATATCGTGCTGTGTTGCTCCAGTCGAGATGGGACAACGACCATAAATCGGACAGTGTAATACGAGGAGGTAGCATCATGTAGGGAACAGACACAAGCGATTTGCAAGAAACATACAACAAGAAACAAAAATGGAGAGGACAATCATCATGACACAACGAAACAATACAGCTAGCACGAGACACTGGAACGTTTTTCCTATGAGGGCGTTCATTGTAGCACTGCTGTCAGGCATTTTCACAGAACCCCTTTATGCTGATAGTAGCAGCGACATTTCATTACAAGCAGAGAATGTGCAACTTTTGGCCTTTGATTCAGTAAGCATTGATGCCCGCGAAAACAGCAGACTGGGTATCATAGAGACCTTCAGTAAGCCTGGGCACATCATCTTGCTGGCAGAAATGGAGCTCAAGACAATATGGACAGAGGAGACCAGCCGCCTGTCCATTCCGAGTAATGAGATAAAACTTGTTGATAGTGATGAAAATGAAATGCCCGCGATTGGTCATTATCGTAATGGTATTTTCCAAAGCACAGCGTCAAGTATAATGCTCAGAAGAGATAACCAATGGCCTGACACAAATCCAACTGTAGATTATAACGTCGCGTATCTGGTTCCCATTGGCTCCGGTCCTTTTACTCTCAACATCGGAAGCCACCTATCCCTACCAGTACAAGTACCGGAAAACATCTCCAAGGAACCGCATATCACCGATAAAATGAGCGTAACGATCACATCAGCAAAATTAGTCGATCATGTGCAATCGCAGTTTACCATTCGCAGAGGAGACAATTCTCCTACCGAGGTATCGAGTCCAGGCAACGTTTTTTTAGAGGTCACCTTTGAAGTAACACCAAACGATTACAATGGGTCATTTAGAGACAGGTTCTTTTGGCTCACAGATTGGTTTGGAATTCGCTATAATGGTGACTCTTACTCGCATACCATTGGCGAAGCTTTCATGGGCGGCCTAAGCAAGAATGTTAGTCACAATACAAGGTTTCATAACGATGTCTGGCAAACAGGAAAGGGAACCTTTTATTTCCCCGTTTCTCCAGATATATCAACCTTCAAACTACTGTGCCTGATGCATGAGGTCGCCCAAGGCACCATCGAGAGATAGAGAAAGACGAAGGCAGACATTAGACAGATAACAAAATCATCGAACAATCCGCCTGAACCCTACTGGGAGAAGTTGAACACAACTTCTCCCAGCGGGGTAGCCACACGTTATGCCGAAAATATGTTCTAGACGCACATACAGCTCTATGCATAGCATATATGCATAAAAGGGCTGTATGGTTCTGACCTGCCCCCTGAAACAATACGTTTTCAAAGAAATTCTTTACCGCTATTGCAAAAAAGCGCATCGAGCTCGTTCTCGCAAAAAGGGTATTTTTTCAGACTTCGGCATTTTTGCTTTGACCCGTTCCTGCTTCAGCCTATAATCCCCGCTTCCCGTTTTTACAGATGTAAACAAAAGAGTACATGGTGTAGAAACAACGCGTATGCACGATGGTGCATCAATTACCACGAAGGTATCGACAGAAAACTAGGGAGACGTTGTTGTGACAAAAATTATACTGGGCCTTCCCAAAGGCAGTTTGCAGGAAGCCACATATTCGATGATGCGAAAAGCCGGATTTCATATTTCCTCCGGTTCGCGCTCCTATATTCCTTCCGTGGATGATGAGCAAATTGAAGCTCGCTTGATACGAGCCCAGGAAATCAGTCGGTACGTAGAGCTCGGTATGCTGGACTGCGGCATAACCGGACACGACTGGATTGTGGAAAACGGCTCTGATGTTGTCGAAATTGGAGAACTCATTTATGGCAAGCAAGGGTTTCGCCCTGTTCGCTGGGTTCTTGCAGTACCCGAAAGTTCCTCGATCCAATCCGTCAAGGATCTTGAAGGAAAACGCATTGCTACGGAAGCCGTTGGTCTCACCAAGAAGTACTTGTCAGATAATGGCGTAAAGGCTGACGTTGAGTTCTCATGGGGCGCAACCGAGGTCAAAGCCCCTGAATTGGTGGATGCCATTGTCGAACTGACAGAGACAGGCTCTTCTCTGCGAGCCAACAAACTTCGCATTGTTGATACGGTTATATCTTCAACGACCAGACTGGTTGCAAATCGCAAGGCGGTTGCAGATCCTGGGAAAAAAGCCAAAATCGATCAACTCATGCTGCTACTGGCCGGGGCACTTGCCGCTGAAGCCAAAGTTCTTTTAAAGCTTAACGTCAAAACCGACGGGCTTACTGCCATAACGGAAATTCTACCGTCATTGCATGCCCCCACAATCAGTCCGCTACAAACGAGCGATTGGAGTGCGGTCGAAACCGTTATTGATGAAGCCGTTGTCCGGGAAATTATCCCGCGCTTGAAATCGGCTGGTGCCGAAGGTATAGTTGAGATTCCCTTGAACAAGGTTATAGCCTAGCTGGGATTTCGTGGATCAGGAGGAAAACGTGGGTTCAATTAAAAAGAAGCGTCGTAAAAAAATGACGAAGCACAAATATCGCAAACGCGTGCGTGCTGATCGTCATAAGAAGAAATAAGCCGGGAGGTACATGATGCGGTCAGGCCTGCTACTATTGATGGTTGCAGCAATGATCGCTGCCGGATGCCGTACGGTTTCGTATCAGACGGCAGACTCCGCAGCAGTGGAGTCTGCCGTCTTTTCTTCTACAGAAACCGAATTAGCAGAAGCTTTCGCTGCTTTTTTATACGGTCGGCTCATTGAAGAAGAGGATGGGCAAGGCTCCGCTAGTGCCCTGCCCTATTTTCATGTTGCTGCCCAAAAGGCTCCCGGAAGCCATACGGTCTATTCCCGTATCGCTGTAGAAGGAATGCGCAGGGGCGACCTTGCAGCCAGCATCGCAGCAATGGAGTCTTCATATAACGCCGATCCTGACGATCCGATACGCCAAATTGATCTTGGAGCATTATATCAGCTCGCGTTCCAGATCGAAGAAGCTGCAGAATTATTCCACAAAGCTCTCGGGCACCAACCCACGAACACCACCCTTTATATTGCTTTGGGAGACATCTATTTTACGCGGGCGCAAGACGAAAAGGCCTTGGAAGTATTTGCAAAAGGATTTACCCATGCAGACGCTCCAGAAAGTCTTACGACCTACCTGAACCAGCAAATACGACGTTTTATTTCCAGAGGCGAGCTCAAGCGCGCGATCCATTGCCTGGAATTACTTGCGCAATGGAACAAAGATGATCGCGCTGAACTCGAATATATGATTGGGGAACTACACATTGCCAGAGAAGCTATATCCGATGCTCTTGCCGCGTTTTACCGCACCATAGAGCATCCTAGTGCCCCTGCAGCCGCATTTCTCCGCCTCGGAGCCATCCTGATGGAAAAGGAGGATGCAGAAGAAGCCATACGCGTCATGCGTTCAGGAAACGAATTATTTCCCAATCTGGTTTCCTTCCCATTTGCCTTGGGCGGACTATACGCAGAGGAAGGACAGTACGAAGAGGCCTTGCTTGCCTACGAGAATGCTGTTCGCATCGCCAAGCAAGAGGAACATCACGAAAAACAATTCAGGGCATCCGAGCAAATGGGCAAAAACCTACTCATTGCGATGGCTGCTGCCCAAGAGCGTTTAAAACGTTTTGATGATGCCGCAAAAACGCTAGAAACCGTACTTGAAAAACATCCCGACAGTCATATCGCTATGAATTTTCTTGCATATATGTGGGCGGAACTAGACATCAATTTGGATGAAGCCTATGTACTAAGTCGGCGTTCTCTTGAAATGGAGCCGGATAATGGCGCCTACCTCGATACACTCGGATGGATTTATTACCGCATGGGAAAGTACGAAAAGGCTCTAACATATCTCGAATGGGCGCGCGAACAACTAGGCTCAGATCCGGAAATCATCTTGCACTTTGGCGATGTGTACGCAGCAAAAGGCGATGCGAAACGCGCCAAGCAATACTGGAAAGAGAGCGTACTTGGCGATGCTACACCAGAAAATCGTGCATGGACGCAATTGGAGAATATCGGGATAGACCCCCAAGCCTGGCTGGAATCCCAAGAACAGGCCGAAGCCAAACCCAAAGACTGCCAAACAAAGGAATCTACCAAGGATAAATCATCGGAAGATCAGCATCGCAACCATACCCCAAAAGAAAATCAACTTGAAGACGACACAGAAGCATCGGAGGCGTCACCCTACGAAACCAACAAGACAATTGGAGAACAAAACTAATGGCAGCCATACATCAATTCACGGCGGGATTTGCATGGCATGATGCCATTAGTAATGAAGCCAATCTCTTTCGCAAAATTTTTCGGCAATGGGGCTATACATCAGAAATCTTTTGTGAACCCGCCAATACCAGTCGCGATCGCCGAGGAGAAATCAAAGATATTCATTCGGCGACGGAAGAGATCCAATCTGATGACCTCGTACTGCTGCATCTCTCGATTGGATCTGTCGCCAATAGTATATTCGAATCCTTATCGTGCCGCAAAGCAATCCTCTACCATAATGTTACCCCCGCGCATTACTTTCAATTTACGAATCCGCAAATCGCCGCCCACTTGCAACGCGGCCGAGAGCAAGTTGCGTCGTTGGCGGACAAAGCTTCTGTCAACATGGCAGACAGTGCTTTCAATGCCAGCGAAATGGAAAGCATGGGATATAGAGACGTACAAATATTACCCATTGTGATCGACACGGACCTCATGAGCACGCCTCCTACACCGCGCCTTATGGAACGGCGCAACGACGGTCTTCTCAATGTTATTTTCGTAGGACGCTGCACGCCCAACAAGAAAATCGAGGATTTACTTCGCGTCTTTGCCTGGCTACAAAAAAACATCACCCCACTATGCCGTTTAACGCTTATCGGCTCCAAAGCTGGCAATGAACGCTATCATGCGATGCTATTGGCAATGTGCAAGGAGTGGCAATTAACGCATGTCGAGTTTAAAGGATCGGTTTCACAGGCCGATCTGCATGCATACTACAAATCGGCTGACGTTTTTCTCTGCATGAGTGAGCATGAAGGATTTTGCATCCCCCTTATGGAAAGCATGATGTATGACGTGCCTATCGTCGCGATGGCGGATGCAGCCGTGCCCGAAACACTGGATCACTCCGGTATATTGCTTGCAGAACGCCGTTTTGATATTGCCGCTGAGGCCATCTACCGCCTACACCAAGACACCACATTACGGAATGCTGTAGTAACCGCGCAGCGCGAACGGTTAGCGCGCTACAAGCAACGCGATCTGGAAGCCGAACTGCGCACAGCACTTGCCCCCGTCTTGCCGCAGCCATGAACACAACTATTTCTCACTCGCCCAACGAAACCCTTGCCGTCGCTACGGCATTGGCAAAACTGCTGCACCCAGGAGATGTTGTGGCACTCTCTGGAGATTTGGGTGCCGGAAAAACCATGTTTGCAAGAGGACTAGCATTGGCTCTGGGGGTTCACACTCCTGTCAGCAGCCCAACCTATACCATTCAGCACACATACAGAGGTAACGCATCCTCCATACACCACATCGATTTATATCGGCTCATGACACCCGATGATGTTGACATGCTGGATCTTAATACCTGTTGGGAGACAAATGCCATCACCGTGATTGAGTGGGCCGAACGCGCCGGCAACCTACTGCCCCCGCAAACGTGGCGCGTCACCATCGCCCTTGGAAACAAACCAGAGAAACGCACCATTCAAATCATACCGCCGCCACAGCGCAACGGCCCCGACAACCCAAACCACGCAAACAACGACGCATAGGAAATGTCGTACGTAGGATGAACAGAATAACTCTTAACCGTCGAAACGCTTTCGAGCCAAACGCCGACAATACAAAGGCAAAAGCCAATACACGGCCGTCAGAAGCAGAAAACCAACGAGAATAATCCAATAAGGACCACTAAGAGCCACGGGGAAATAGCAGGCCAGCGATAGTGCCATGAGCAAAAACCACCATGCTTTCACATCATCACTCACAACAAATGCATACAGGGCCGCCCATTGGAGAACAAAGCATAACAGGCCAAGAAGGATCCATCCGCCGAAATTATTCCAATAAACGAAAATCATGACAATAAAGACAAAGAGCGCCTCCCCCCAGGATATGGGGGCCTCATACCATTCAAGATTAACGTTTGCCACAACAACACAGATAGCAAGCATCGAAACCATGGTTACAATGCCAAGTAAAATTCGCATGGGGGCAGAAAGCAAACCAGCAACAAATGCTTCTATTACATCATATTTCATATACGACCCTGTGATGAACAAAGCACAACACACCTATTGCTGATCGTTCCATATGTCTTGTAGTGGAACCAGCATGAGATCCCCCGACTGTGTCTCATGGTTCCATGGCACTCCGTTGTTATCAACCAAGTTACGCCCCATGCTGTACACTTCAAGCGTTGCTCCGCTTTGGGTTCGAAACGTCTCTCCCGACAGTGGATCCATGATCATTACTTCTGACAGGAATCCACTATCTACAAGCTCTTGGAGGTTTGTCGGTGGATTACCGTGCTGAAACGTATACAGACGGACCGCAAGGCGAATCAATAGCAGCCGTTCTGAAGCGATAAACTCCCGGTGCCGTATCGCCAATGCCCCTACAGGCGGCATGAGAACACGCATAATTTGATAAGAGATCGCTCTACCGGCTTTGGCATGAAGCTCTTCAGCATGCCCCAAGGATATACCGTCTGCAGCTTCATGGGTCATGAAGTAACTCCATGATGCCATAACGGAATCAACATCAAGCTCTCCCCCAATGTTCTCAAGAGCGTC
>PWYP01000101.1 GCA_003567805.1 PVC group bacterium | reverse complement strand
TGCTGTCCGGGGCTGGTAGCCAGTGTGCCGTTATTGTGTATCACGACGAAGACCCCATGATCTGTAACCATTTCAATGTCGCCTTCACGCGCATAACGGGCAAGGAGGCCAATGTTCCCCAAGGTATGATCTTCTCTTTTGCCTGTCGCGCCAAGAATGGTTAGGGATTGGAATCCTCTTTCTCGACACATGTTGACGGCTTTCGTCAGATCATTGGTTTCCTGATCGGGGTCGTGTATGACGCGGTCCGCATATTTCTCTCGGATCGCATCCGGGATGGAGTCGAGGTCACCGATGATTATGTGTGGTTCCAGATGTGTGGTGATCAGAGCTTCGGTGGCACCATCGCAGCATACCCGAAAGCTGGCAGACTGAAGGACATCCAGTGGGTAGGGATGTGATGGGAAGTCTCCATTTGCTAAAATGACGGCGTGTTTCATGCGGACGGATCCTTTTGTATTTGCGGCAGCCGGTGTGTATGCCACTGATACCATCCATATAGCCCGAGGATCAGGAAAAAGGCATATTGCAGAGCATATTCGGGAGCGCCACTGACCCAATAAATATGAATGCCGACAACATTTACGATGACCCATCCAAGCCAGTTTTCCATTCGTTTGCGTGCCTGCAGGAATTGGGCGTAATAATTCATGACGGTTGTTATGCTGTCACGCCAGAGTAAATTCGGTTCCGGTATCCATCCTACACGATTGGCTAGCCAGGAGATGCCTCGGCCCCATGCGAGGATGGACAAGAGAATGGCAAGGATAAGTAAGACCTGTCTTTTGCGCGGCATCCAAGTTGGTAAAAACGGAGTTGCATCCACTTGTGCCCCGCGGCGATGCCAAGTAACCCAGCAATAGATCTGAATCGGGATACCTGTTGCGTACATGATTGCTTCCGAGATCAGTTGCCAAGAGAAGAAGGCCAGATATACGGAAATACCTGCCCAGATGAGCCCTAATGGCCAACCGAGTATGTTTTGCCGGGCGATACAGATGACGCCGACGACGGCACAGATGGTGGCAATGATTGCTAGTGGCGTATCTCCAACTAACAATATCCATTCAAAGTCTTGAAAAATAGTACCATGCATAATCGACTTCCTTCGGCGGTATAAGCCGCATCAGGTTCCAAGGGTCTCTCCAACGTGGAGTCTCAGCGATTAACCGCCCCCCTGTCGTAACGGGCGTTGATTCTGGCGTGAGCCTGCATCGATTGCAATGAAAAATCATTATTAGGATTGCGGTCAGCCCATCCCCGACCCCGGCACTCCGTGCCATCCCAAAGCGGCGATTCAGATCGCCGCACTCCAAGGGGAAGTACAGAAACAAGCGGAAGTATCTTCCTGTAGCATCTGGGTAACCCTAGGGCCGGGGCTATCCAGCAACTGCGCGTAACCATGCAGAAGCTGGCTCGAAACTGTAAGGAACCGAGTGGTTAAAGGATATGTTTGCAGGGAGAATGATATGAAGTTTTTGGTCATTGTATTGATAGGTGCGATTGCGGGCGGTTTGATGGGGTATTTGGGCAAATGTACAACAGGAGCTTGCCCGCTCACGGCTACTCCTTTTCGGGGTGCCGGGTTTGGTGCGCTTCTGGGATTGTTGATTGCCATGAGCAACACGGCGGGACGATTTTCTCGAGACCCAGTGGAGGTGTCGGATAACATTTTGCGCGTTTCCGATTTGGGGGCTCTGCAGGCACTAATAGCGGGGGCTGAGGTTCCTGTGATGGTGGATTTTTATGCCCATTGGTGTGGTCCGTGCCGCCGATTAGCGCCCGAGTTATCGGCGTTGGCAGATGCTTGGAAAGGGAATGCAATTATTGTAAAAGTCAATGTGGATGACCAAAGAGAGATTGCGGCGTCCTATCGGATCTCCAGTATACCGGATGTACGCGTATTTTCGGGAGGTCAGCAGGTGCAGGCGTCAAGCGGGTTTCGACCCAAACAGGAATGGCACGATATGCTGGTTGCAGCAGGCGGGAAGAATTAGACGTTAGGGGTTCGTGAGGTCATTTGGACGATCTAGATGATTCGGAGGCGAAACTTGTGTGTGCGTTTGTGGGTGCGTGGGAGTATGGAATTACCTTTGTCTCGCACTTTGTCTCGCACCTTGTCCAAATCGACGAAGTGCGAGACAAAGTGCGAGACAAGGTATACAATCTTTCGGTGATCTCGTGATCCCCAAAAAATCTGTGGTCTGTAGTTTGTAGTCTGCGGTCTGAACTTGAAGTTACAACCTGCTGCAGCTATGGGGTGTTGATGAAATCTGTGTTAGGCGTCAGGTTTGGAAATATTAATGGAACAATAGGAGGATAGCGTGAGCAAAGAGCTGAAAGTTGGGGATAAAGCACCGGCATTTACGTTAGCAGATCAGAATGGCAAAAAGGTTTCGCTCAAGGATTTTGCAGGGCAGAAGCTGTTGATCTATTTTTATCCGAAGGCCAACACACCGGGCTGCACAAAGCAGTCTTGTGCCGTATCGGAGTCCTTGGAAG
>PWYP01000059.1 GCA_003567805.1 PVC group bacterium | reverse complement strand
GATCGCCATACACCTTCTTCAAATGCTGCGCATCCATACCCGCCGCATTAAATTGTACCGGATTGATAACGTCAAAACCCGCATCAATGAACCCCTGCATAAACGTTTCAACCGCACCACAACAATGTTTAAACGTCTTCCAGTGCGTACGTGTATGAATCCAATCGTTTATCTCTCGATAATACGGCAACCACAAATTCCGAAAGGTGTCTGGCGAGCAAAACGTCGAATTTTGCGTGCCAAAATCTGTCCCGCACACACACACCACATCTAATAAGTCGCCAACCGTCTCATGTAATTCATGCAAATTCCGGAGGGCAATCTCAGTTTGCGCAGCAAAAACCGCTTCAACATAATCAGGGTTCGAAGCAATGGTCATATACCATTCCGCAACATCCCGTACCCCCTTCGGATGTTTCAAAAAAGGAGCTGGAACCAAGGCAATATCACCGAGCGCTGTACCCGGCGTATGCATCACGACAGCACGATCACGTGCAGCGTCCTGCAAGGCCTCGGCCTGCTGACGCCAATACGACTTCTCTGCTTCGCCAACGGGACCAAATTCCTCCAGATTATCCGACGGATCCATTTCGTCCTCATCCAACGGTTCTTGACGAATAATCGCATCAAAGAAATAACTCGTTGGAGGCATCACACCACTGGGTGGTGCCGTCTCGTCTCCCGCTGGATACCCAAACGTACCCTCCTCTGTGGTTTTGGTCGAAAAATGCTTCGAGACCAACACCTCCTGCCCCCACCATGTACGAAATAGCTTCCAATCCTCTTGCACATACCCAAACATCGTTTTGTAGGGCGGCAAACTTGTCGTATCAACCCCCAAAGCATCCTTTAAGTCATCTTCAATAAGGCCCAGCATTTGATACGGTTCGATAACCTTTACCGGACGGTCTTCCAGTCCGTAATGCCGACGCAAATCCGCCACACAAGAACAATGCATCCCCGACTGGAAACTCCCGCCAAAATCAACCGCCAAGGGACCATCCTTATGTGCAAGCGCCAGCTTGATTTTTTCTTTTCCTGTCATCATTCTCCCCCCATGTTGTAACGACGCACTATACACAACAATGTAAAACACATTACAGAACGGTAGCAATGACATATTCAGCAAATCAGGATGCCATCCTCGAAGAACGGCCATGGCCTGTGAAAGCAGTCGCCGTGGAACTGGAAGGCATGCAGCTTGAAATGGATGTAATTGCAAACTTTGATGAGGTTCTCAATGCCTATGCTGATTCCGCCCCGAATGATACAGACAAAATCCCCTACTTTGCCGATATCTGGCCCTCGGCAATTGGTCTGGCACAGTATCTCGTGCAGCACCCTGAGGTTGTAAAAAGCAAAACCGTTATAGAACTCGGTTGTGGACTTGGGCTCCCCGCCATCGTTTCAGCCAAGCTCGGCGCAGCCGCTGTTACCGCCACCGACTTTCACCCTGCCTGCATGCCTTACTGCAAAGCGAACGCCATTAAGAATGGCGTGCGGCATATCCATTGTCAGACTCTCGACTGGCGCAATCCGCAGACCGACCAAGCCTTTGATTGCATAATCGGCAGCGACCTCCTCTACGAAGAACCGCAAATTCATGCCCTGCTCCATTGCGTCGCACAAATACAAAAGCCCCAATCACAATTCATACTGGCCGATCCGCTGCGCAAACATATGCAAGCCGCCACCGAGAGGCTGGAGCAAGCTGGCTGGGACATATCTCTGCATCCCATGGATGAAATCCTCATCCTCTCCGCCACCAGATAAACATAAGAATTCACTTCTCCGAAGGAACGGCAATCCCACGCATGATCGTCCGTTGCGCAAACACGAAGATCAGTAGCGAGGGAATACTCGCCAGAATAATCGAGGCGTACACAGCCGTGCCCGGCGCATGCAACTGAAACTGCTGCAACCACACGGCCAGCACATGCATTTCCGGAGCCGGACAAACAATCAGCGGATACATGAACATCATCCAGACCGCTGAGAACGTCTGCAAACCCACCACCGCTAAAATCGGCTTACTCATCGACATCGTGATCTGCCAGAATATCCGAAATTCCGAAGCCCCATCGATCATTGCGGCATCATACAAATCTCTTGGAATCGAATCAAAAAAGCCCTTCAACAGAAAGATCAGCATACCATTAATCATCACCGGCAAAAGCAATGCCACAAACGTATTAAGAAGTTGGAGGCGCTGGATAATCAAAAACTGCGGAATCATGCCCACCATCGGCGGAAAGGCCATTGTCGCCAGAAACAGAAAAAGAATTTTCCACGTACCCGGAGGCTGAAAGCGCGAAAGGGAATACGCCAATACGGGCTGCAGGGTAAGCGCAAACAACAATGCCAGCACAACAAAGATAATCGTATTCATAAACGGGCGGCCTTGCACAAACATCTCCCGCGCAACAATTCGAAAATTTCGCGTGGCATAGCGCCAGCGCAAACGCCCGGCATGCTGCAAAACCATGTGTCGTTCCAACTCCGCCAAGGGAAATCTACAAGCAGCCCAATCGGAATAATCATACGCATGGGCATCGGACAATGCCGCAACACTGCCATATCGACCAAACAGAAACTGCCGCCACGCATATTCCGGTCCAACGAGACGCAAAGACTCCGGGGGCAAGCTTTGTAAAAAAGACCGATAAACCGCACGCCGAGAATCCGGCAACCACGCCCGATCATCCGGCAACCGTACATCCGCAAAAGATGTATAATCAGCATCACGCCAATACACATGCAATTGATCAATCGTACCGAAATGCCCCGCAACAAATGCTTGGTATTGCGCATCGGTAGCATCACTACGCACAAAGGATAAATTCAGATGTCCATCAAACACGAAGCGTAACCAATCAGCCCGAAAGCGTGCCTGCCGCTCGGGGGGTACACGCTCGGGTAACACAAACGTATCATAGCTGCCCACTTCAGGCCCGTAGGCCACAGCAAACCGCTCCTCCTGCAGCATACCGAACTCCGGATAAACCATCCGCTCCAGAAATAAGCCTGTAAGGTTCACCAAAGCGCGTTCGGACGGATGACTCTCCGCTAGAACTTCACCGTATGCTGCCATCAGGGAATCAGCCGGCAGCACGGTCCGCGCTTCCGCCCAGCGTGGCGTCGGCATGCTGACCTGCCACCACGACTGCAAAGGCGCTCCGGTCTCCACATTATACCTGGCCAGATCCCCCGCAAAACGCTGCCGAAGCGCATGCACAAGATGGCGGTGATTCACACAAGAAATCCCGCGCCGAAGAACGGTTCCCCCCAGCATCTGCCAATGTACCGGCATCTCGGCTTCTAAAACAAATGCTACAAAATCATCCATCCGAGGCTCATGCACGACAGACGGTACCTGCGCGTCACGAAAGCGATAGCTGCGCTCCTGCCGGAATCGATTCAACATAACCGGATCGTAGTTATATTTCGTCTCCAGAAACTTCTGCACCAATTCAACATCATCCACCAGATATGCAGGAACAAGCTGCATGTCCGCAGCATCCATCTCACTGCGCATAGCTCCCGATACCATCAAAAGAAAAGGATACAACATCGTCAACCCGCCCAGAATCAACACAGCCGTGACACCGGACAAAAACAACCGTCCTTTCCAACCTTTTTTTTCAACTGGCAATAAAATCGACATATCAAAATTCCTGCCGTGCAGACCTAAGCACCACCATCACGATTATTCGCAAGTTGACCTGCTGTGGTAAAACTGGCGCGGGACATACGCCGCAAATGAAAACAGGTAATCACGATAACGAGCGCACCAAGTACCCAGCCCATGGCAGCGCCCCCACTGAAATTCAACTCCATCCACGCGCGCTGGAAAATATCGATACCCATCGTCCGCGTGGCTCCCTGCGGCCCCCCGCCTGTCATAACCATGATAAAATCCGTCCCCCCCTTGAAAGCGCCTATGGCAGCCCCCATCAATTGAATCAGAATCAGAAACTTGATGCGCGGTAACGTGATATAACAAATCCGCTGCATAATCCCCGCACCATCAATCGCGGCAGCCTCAACAAGATCATCCGGAACCGTCTTCAGGGCCGCTAAATAAATAATACACCCCGGCCCGGCAGACGCCCAAACCATCGGAATCACAACCGACACCATGGCCATACCCGGATCAGACGTCCATCCCAGAGGACGCACCTGGAAAGGGCCCCACAACCCGGCCAGATATGCACGCAGGGCAGGCCAACCACGCACAAGCGCAGGATCAAGACCACGCGCTGTAATAATCAATTCATCCGGGCCAATGTACGCTCGCACCAACGGCCAGAAGGTAACGCCCAATAGTGCCAAACCAAAAAGGCCGACCACCATTCGCACAAACAAGCTTAATTCCTTCAAGCGGTAAGCACTCGCCAATAAGAACCCAACCAATGATAGCCAGCAGGAAAGCAGCATGATTTTGACGATCGTCCCGGAAACGGGTCCCAGACGATTGACGGACATCAGAATCTGATTCAGTACCCCCGTCTCGTTTGGCATGTAGAACTGACGCCACAAAAACACCATTATGATGCCACTGACAATGGTCGGCAAATAAAAAACCGTCCGGAAAAAATACTTCAGGTGTGTACCGGGAACTTCATCCAGTAGAATTGCCACCAGAATCGGTGGCCAGAAACCTAGCCCGATCACCAGCAAAACGTAATAAAACGTTCGCATCATCGACGCCCAGAACCGCGCATCGTAGAGAATCGTGGCAAATTGATCCAGACCGACAAAGCGACTCTCCAACACAAGCTGATAATCAAAAAGCGCCAGCGGTATCCCTAGAATCAGCGGGAGATATGCCACAAAAAAAAGAATCGCCAATCCCGGCAGAATCAAGGCATAGGCAAATCGCCTCTTATGCAATACTGGATGCTGATCCACCTTGGCATCCTGTTTCGAAAAAGTGCGCCATACCCACACAATCGTGGATGTGAATATCGCAATGATCAACAACAGCACCGTACCTCCAGCAATACGCCGTGCACGCCACTCTTCCGGACCAAGCTCTCCCAGCATGAAGGTATCCACCCTCGCAGCAGCACGCTCTAGCTCAACCATAATGCGATCCAACGCCTGCTCCTTGGGCAGCTCCAGCAAAGCCGGGCGTTCCAGCGCCCAATTAATCGGCTCCGAAACATACTCATAAATCATCTGGGTATTGCGGCCATAAGGTTCAGGTACCCCACTACGAAAACTTTCCTCCACCGTCTCCAGCCACGCAGGTGGTATTTGTTCAATAACATCCTCGTAGCCAAAGCGCTTGAGATCATCCGGATTGAGATAGGTGCCATATCCAGCATCCACAAACATACGCGTCCGGATCTGTGCCGCACGCTCACCCGTGAGAAACCAGATGTAGCGCATCACGCCCAATTGCTCCAACGGAGTCGCACCGGAAAATACGCCCAGCATGAGACTGTTTACCTCGCCCGCCCCACGACCTAACGGTGAATCCGGCATCCGCGCAAATCCGACCAAGGCAGGATTAATATCGAAACCTTCATCAAAGCTCATATACGTGAACATCATCCCGATGTCGCCACGCTCCCATATCAGATCCCGCGACCCAACGCCCCCCATCGGAGCAAAGGCTGCCCCCGTAAGAATCCGACCATCTTCTGTCTCGAAAGGCTCCCGCGTAAGCCGTAAAAGAAAGTAAATCGCCTCCGCCGCTGAACGAGTATGAAACGCCGCACGCCAGCGCCCATTCGCATCCTGCTCCATGTAGCGAACACCATTCGATACCATGAAACTATAATTGGCCCAGCTCGCCCCCCGCCCCGTGCGCACCACAAACCCGAACTTCCCCGGTAACGCACGGATCGCCCTGCAATACGCCAGAAACTCATCCCAATCGCGTGGTGGACGATCCGGATTCAACCCGGCTTCATGAAAAACATCCCTGCGATAGAGCATTGCACGGGCCGCATTCTGATAGGGCATCGCCCACACATGCTCGCCCTCGGGCAGCCCCACACGGTCTGTATCGGCGCGCCGGTATATTACCGGCCACGTTACATCCAGTACACGTGCACGAATCTGCTCTAATGCGGACGTAATTTCCACATGCGAAGGATCAGCCAGCCAGTTACCCTGATCGTCCACTTCACGCACAAGAGGATTCGCACTCTGCAAACGCGCTAACAACACCTCCAGCGGAACCAGAAACCCATGATTGATATACGTCGACGACTGCCGGTAATTCACATAGATACCATGCGGCGGCATCCCCACAGCAATCGACATCAGTGGCCCCTGATCCATCGCCATACCCTGCAAGCCCGGAAACAAAAAAGGCTCCAACCGATACTGCGGGTATTCTTCCCCGAAAGCCCGTACGATTTGCCGACTCACCTGAGCACCGATGTCTGTGGCAACTGGGCTCGGCAACGATTGCATCCGCAGCACAACCCCATCATCTTGCGCATGACTAACGCGACATGCAATCAATGCAGAAATCAGACCCAGCACAAACCAGGTAAAACATGAGCCCCGTCTAAACATGTACATAGATTCAACAGACTAACAATTAAAATACAATTCGTACTCTTCCGGGGTCGGCGCATGATACACATGCGAAGCTTCATTACGCTTAATGGAAATCCACAACTGAATCAGGTCTTCCGAAAAAATAGGCGAAAGATACGCATGATCAGATTCCAACCCATCCAGAACGGCATGCAGGTTCAGCGGAAAGCGTTTAGCTTCCGACTGCGTCGCATCCGTATACCCCTTTTCCTTAGGGTCAAACTTACGTTCAATGCCATCCAAACCGGCCAACATCATGGCGGCAAGCATAAAGTGACAGTTTGCCGAAGCATCGCCTGTCCGATACTCGATTCGCTCTTCACCTTTTTTCAAATATCCCGGTACGCGCACGGATGCCTCACGTGACGCCTTGGCCAGCGTCGCACAAACCGGAGCCTCATAACCCGGCACCAAACGCTTGAAAGAATTCGTACTGGGGTTTGAAAATGCCAGTAACGAACCCGACAAACTATGCGCGAGCAAACCCGCTGTATAATGTAACGCTGTCGGACTTAACCCGAAAAGATCATCGCCCGGAAATAGTGATACACCACCTTTCTCCAAAAACTGGTGTACATGCAAACCATTGCCCGGGGTCTTGTTGATAGGCTTCGGCATAAATGTGATAAAGACCCCGTTTTCCTTGGCAATATTACGTATAACCCACTTCGCAATCGCCACCTTGTCAGCCGCCTCGGCAGCAGGCAGGAAATCAAACTCCAGTTCCAATTGGGCCGCACCTACTTCGTGATGGTGATATTTTACGGGTATACTGATCGCAGCTAACGCTTCCACCATCTTGTTACGTAAATCAAAATAACGATCATCCGGATAGCTGCGATGATACCCCCTGTGAATGTTGAACCGCGGCAAATCATAATAATCGGGACCTATCCCCTCGGCACTTTGCACCCGAAAATACGCGTGTGCATAATCGGTTGCGTAATTCACATCCTCCAGCACATGAAACTCGAGCTCCATCAATACGCGCACCTCATCCGCAATCCCTTTTTTCCGATACAAGGCAACCGTATCCGCGACAATGTTGCGAGGGTAATCTACGAATACCGAACCATCCATGGCCCGCACATTACAAAGTGCATGTAAAATAACCCCGTCTGGACGCTGCTCCGCGAAAGCTGTCGACATATCCGGTATGGCAACCATATCAGACTTCTTCACATCGGCAAAACCGTAGTTCGAGGCATCAAAACCTATGCCTTCTTGCAGCAGTTTCTCCGAAATATACCCTTTCGGAATCGTTACGGAACGGATGCTCCCGTAGATATCCAGCATCATAAAATCCAGATAATCCACCGTCTTTAAATCACCATCAAAAGGGAAAAATTTCATCTGCGCCTCGACCTTTCTATACAATGCACCCGATCCTCGCCGACCACACCGCAAGATGAGGCGTCTCCGGATACCCGTTTCATGACATAAACAAGCGACCGCATCTGTTACTTTCGTAACGGCCCCGTTTACTCCGCATCCGTCCCGATTGCCCACCACAGATATCTACCGCTCTATACTGCGTTTCACACTATATGCTACACACCAAAAAGCAATACAAACTACCGGAACAAACACAAACGTCACCTCTATCGCACCACCAAAAACATACCATCGAGCTGTTTCAAGGGAGCATATAACGGCGATCGAGCTGAAATGCATTCGGAATATGTCGTACGATAATTTCATCGGAGGAATTTTCCGGTGCCCCGATCACCTCCACCACATCAAAACGAAAATACACCTTCGAATTACGCAACCGCTTGATGTAACGCACTGCCGCACGCGACATCCGCTGCCGTTTGGCACGATCCACTGCCGTAATCGGACGCCCGAACTGCTCGCTCCGTCGCGTCTTGACCTCCACGAACACCAGTTGCGCCCCATCCTGCGCCAGCAAATCAATTTCATCACGACGACCAACACGCAACCGACGCGTTCGAATCTTCATCCCCTTCGAACGAAGATACTTCTCCGCCTGCGCTTCCCCCCAAAGTCCTACTTCAAGATGACGGGGCTCCGCCGCATTCCCCTGCATGATCTTACGCCAGAACGGCACAGAACTCATAAGGGCAGCTCCTGTTGCGCAGGATGCCGCCCCGCATAAATCTCAGCCGCCTCTCGCACCGGGCGAAACGACCGCCGATGCGCAGGACAACACCCCAATTCGAGCAAAGCTTGCATATGAAAGGCTGTGCCATACCCTTTGTGGCGGGCAAAACCATATCCCGGATACCGATCATCCAACGCTACCATCATCCGGTCACGTGTAACTTTGGCGACCACACTGGCCGCTGCAATCGAGAAACTGAGACTATCCCCTTTAACAATTGCCGTGGAAGCAACCGGCAAGCCCGTGACAGGCCGTCCATCTACCAGAACATGATCAGGTAAACGTCGCAAAGACGAAACCGCGCGAGCCATCGCCACATGCGTAGCCCGTAAAATGTTGATCTCGTCGATTTCGGGGGCCTCGCTAATGCCAACCCCGATATCTACATCTGACAAGGTATGCAGATGGGCAAAATATTGCTCTCGATCGGATTCCCCCAACTGCTTGGAATCCGTTAGTCCAACGAGAGCACCAGAAATCTCCTGCTCGGCACATGCAGGAGAGAAAACAACAGCAGCAGCTACAACGGGCCCGGCCAATGGGCCTCGGCCCGCTTCATCTACACCAGCGACAAAGGCAACATTGCGTTGCCACTGCTGTCGCTCGTAATGCAGAAGATTATTTTTTCCTCGCAACGATTTTCTCTTTCAGGCGTGCTTTCTTGCCCGTCAATCCACGCTGATAATACAGCTTGGCCCGACGCACATGGGCGGAACGCACGACTTCAATCTTTTCCACATAGGGAGAATGCACCGGGAATACACGCTCAACACCGACACCGTGCGAAACACGACGCACCGTATACGTCTCTGTTCCACCGCCACCGTCACGCGCAAGCACAAATCCCGTGAAAACCTGAACGCGCTCCTTGTCGCCTTCACGAATCTTTACATGCACCGAAACCGTATCGCCAATTTGAAAATCCGGCACGTCGCTCTTAATTCCCTCATCACCAATCTTGCGTACAATATCTGCACTCATTGCTTCCTCCCAAAATTGCCACTTACTGTAGCAAATCCTTTCTACGCTCTCTTGTGCGAGCTTCCGCTTGCTCCCTACGCCAGGCCCGCACGGCTGCATGATTCCCCGAACGCAACACATCCGGCACCTGCAACCCTCGATATTCGACGGGCCGCGTATACTGCGGATATTCCAAAAGCCCATCCGAAAACGACTCTTCTTCTGTCGCACCCTCGCCTCCCAAAACACCAGGAAGCAATCTCACCACAGCATCCACGACCACTGCCGCTGGCAGCACACCATTCGTCAGCACATAATCCCCGATCGAAAGCTCTTCGGCCTGCAACAACAGACGTACCCGCTCATCGATCCCTTCATAGTGCCCACATATAAAGATCAAATGCGATTCTTCCGCCAACTTCCGCGCCACAGCTTGCCGGAAAACCCGTCCCTGTGGACTCATCAAAATCACGCGTGATTGTTCGGTTCGAATCGCCTCCACTGCCGAAAGAATCGGCTCCACCTTCATCACCATTCCCGGGCCACCGCCATACGGTCGATCGTCCGTCGTCCGATGCACATCCGTGGTAAAATCCCGCAGGTCTACCGTGTGTAACGTGACCCGACCCAATGCCTCGGCCCGCTTTAGCATGCTTTCACGAATAAATCCGTCAAGCATCCCCGGAAATACGGTTAAAATATCAATACGCATCCACTACGCGTCAGTCTTCTCTTCTTCTACCGCTTCAGTTTCTTCTACCGGAGCTTCCTCGACCACGGGCTCCGCTTCCTCTGCCACAGGGGCAGGCTCAGCCACAACCGCAGGCTCTTTCACCTCAACAACGCCAGTGTCACCGTTGCGCGCTTTCTTTACCAAGCTAGCCGCGGTATCCGTAATCTTCGCACCCACGCCTAACCAATAATCCACCCGGTCTAACTTCAATGCAAAAGTTTGACCTTTAGCCGCCGGATCGTACCAACCTAAAATCTCAAGGTTCCGACCATCCCGCGGAGACCGCTCGTCGGCGGCAACCAGCCGAAAGCAAGCATCATTCTTACCCCCGGTTCGCTTCATTCTGATCTTAACTGCCATGTCTCCTCCCAATAAACCACAATCTCACCCGCGCGCGCAGCCGTTTCAATTGGCATACATCGCGGTCTCCGCATATGCTGCACCCGCTCAATTCCTGTACAAGTATGGCTTGCCATGCGTAGCCCCGTATTCGGCGCGCAGCATGGTGCACCCGAGAGGATTCGAACCTCCACGCCCTCGCGGGCACATGGACCTGAACCATGCGTGTATGCCAATTTCACCACGGGTGCATGGGCGCAAGACGAATCTTGTACAAGATCGGCTAAGCTATCAAAACTCTGCATAATCGGTCAATAGCCAATTTCCGCCCGGTTTTTGCCGTTGCGCGGGACGGCAACATATCATAAATTACATCAGCAGAATCAGGAGTGCATGTATGCAAAACACAGCCCGTAAACTCTCTTATACCTGGGACGACTATCGCCAGTGGGATGACGGACAACGCTGGGAAATCGTAGGTGGCGAAGTCTATGCAATGTCTCCGGCACCCACGTTGCGACACCAGCGCATTCAGATCGAACTTTCACGCCAGTTTGCCAACCACTTCAATAACAGGCCTTGCCAAGTATTCCCCGCACCAACAGATGTCAAGCTATCGGATGAGGATGTCGTGCAACCAGACTTGCTGGTAGTATGCGACGAAACCCAGCTCAAGGAAACGCATGTCGAGGGTCCACCCACGCTCGTTGTCGAGATTCTCTCCCCGTCAACGGCCAGTTTTGACCGCGTACG
>PWYP01000011.1 GCA_003567805.1 PVC group bacterium | reverse complement strand
TCTTCAATCTGCATAACATAACCTCCTTGCTTGAAATCTATCACGGGGAACAAGCAAATCATTCTCCAGCATTCCAAGTAAAGCTTTTGTGTAGGCAGATCGAAAAAATTAAAACCAGGCGCGTCTGCATTTCGTTGCCGCTAACCAGCATGCCATCTCCCTCTCTCTCACCCGACATCCGGCACATGGCGCTGCGCCCCATCTTGACGTGAGTACTTTGTGTAAGTTACCCTGCATCCTCTAATCATAAGGGTGTGGGCATGAATATACATAAAGTTCTGCGATTCGGGTATTTGACTAGCGTACTTTTTCTCGCCTGGATTGTGTACACACAGGACTTTCATCCCGCCTCGCTCGCAACCGGTGCGGTTGCTGCACTGGCGGCAACCGCCTTCTCTTATTCTATCTTTTTTGAATCATTCCCCCAAAGTAAACTCATCCTGCGCCCGGATCTATTACTGGTATATTTCGGCTTCCTCCTGTATCAAAACATCATTTCCTCCATCACCCTCATTTACCTCATGCTGCGAGGCAACTATAAGCCGGGCATTGTACGTGTAAAAACGCGCCTGCAATCGCGCATAGGACGAACCCTTCTGGCCAATACCATATCGCTCGTACCCGGCACGTTGTCGTTGTGGATGGAAGGCCCGTATATTTTTGTGCACTGGTTCGACAAGAAAACCGGTAACCGCGTCGAAGCGGGAAAACGCACCATGGAACCCATGCAAACATTACTGGAGAGAATTTTCGGATGACTGTGTATTTGTACTTTCTGGGGTTACTACTCATCCCAAGCGCCTACCGACTTTTCGTCGGGCCTACCCGGCAAGACCGCCTGCTGGCACTTTCGCTTGTATCCGTAGAACTCGTGCTACTGCTATGCGTTTACGCCGTGTATCTTGACCAAAGCCTCTATCTCGATATTGCCATTATTCTCTCCCTGCTATCTTTTGCCCAAATCACAGCCTTCTTGAAATTGCACAAAGCCAGGAGCTCTGCCTGATGGATAACCCCATGCTCCCTATCGCCATTCTTGTGCACCTATTGATGATCAGCGGAAGCTTGATCATGTTCTTTGGGGTAGTCGGCATGGTCATATTGCCAGACCTTTTCTTGCGTTTTCATGCGGCCACGAAATGCGGGGTGTCAGGAGCACTCTGCATCCTCGTTGGACTCTCTATCTGGGCTGGCTCAACAAGTTTTATCCTCAAATTTGCTGTAATCTTGTTTTTCCTTCTGTTCACCTCTCCTATCATTGCCCATATGCTGGCCATCTCGAGACTGGGAGAGGATGCCAGCTCATCAGCAGAGGAGGATGAAGAATGACCCTCCCCAACCTGCTGCTTTTTTTTATGCTGATAACCGTTGTGGTCTTAGTTGCCTCACCGCGATTGATTCACAGCTTACTTGCGCTATGTATTTTCAGTGCGCTACTTACATTACAATATGTTTTTCTCAAAGCACCCGATGTCGCCATCACCGAAGCTGCCCTTGGGGCGGGGCTTAGTACACTCGTATATCTTACGGCCATTCGCAAAACGGCAGACAAAACCACCCAACAACAACCAGATATAGATCTCAACCAACACGAACCGCAGGAGGAACCACGCATGATTGCGCTACAAGAATACCTAACGCCCGACAATATCCATCTGCTCACGGCAAAAAAGCGAGACCAGATCATTCAGGAAATTCTTCAACACTGCCTGCACGACAAAGATCCAGCATTTGTCCAGCGGGTAACCCATGACGTATTGTCGCAGAAACGCAGCGCAAGCCCGATGGATATGAATCTGGGCAAAGGCTTCGCTCTCGTGCATGCCCGTCACGATGCCTGCGAAGAAGTACGCTTTGCCGTCGGTCTGTTACCCGAACCGCGTAATTTGTATCGTGGCGACAAAATACATACGATTATCGGTATCGTATTACCCTCTTCCCAATCCCGGCAGTACCTCGCCTTTCTCGCAAAATTTGGCCGACTCATGTATGCCCCGGAAGCGCCCCCCCTGTTCGAGGAAACCGGCAAATTGCTCGCCGCAGGAGAAAATGAGATGGCGAAAACAAAACTGGCTGCATTTGTCCAGACATTCGAGGAGGCCTAAGCCGTGCGTGTACTTATCATTCATTTACTGAAAGAAGAAGATCCGCAAACAGTCTCCTCATTATTAATTGAACTCGGACTTTTCAATACTGCAATTGTCGATGGCGAAGGTGTCGAGAACATTGGCGTTCCCCAAGATCAACTCTTTGCTTCTTTTCAAAATCTTTTCGGACAGGGCTCTGCATACAACCGGACACTCATTGCTCCAGTGCCCGACATGGATACCGTAGAGATGTTCCTCCATTTATGCGAAGGACAAGGAATCGACTTCAAAAAGTCTGACACGGGCTGGCTCCTCTCCTTCCCGTGCGACTTTTTCGTGGGCGTGGAGGATGGCGCGTGAAATTTCAGGATTCTGCCATTTTACAGGTAACACTGAGTAAGCTATTTCCATTTGCCGTACTGCTAAGCTTCTCGATTTTCTCCTATGGGGCAGCATTCCCCGGTGGCGGGTTTCAGGCCGGTGTTGTACTAGGTAGCTTTATCGTGGTCTA
>PWYP01000001.1 GCA_003567805.1 PVC group bacterium | reverse complement strand
GAGAATATTGCCTGAACTCTGAACCCCTGAACACTGAACACTTACAACGCTTGGAAGTGGCGAAACGCCATGCTATATTATCGACTCAGTTACTCAAACAATCTCCGATTAAGGAGCTAAGAATAACCCCGCAAGCAACAATCGTTTGTGTGATGTCTTCATATTTGATCCTAGAAATTGACTGCCGATCTAGCGCGCAGCGCAGATGAAACAATCACCCGCGCCAAACAAAGGCAAAATCGAATGCAATCCTCATACCATCCTATCACAAAACAAGGGAAAACAGAAAGTTGTCATTTGCGACATCAAAGTTGTCATTTGCGACAAGCGGACCTTGTGTTTTCAGATGGTGTCGAGTAAAGCAGGTTGTGCCAACCTGCTTCTGCGTGGGATGCGACCGTGCGGGAGAGCAGCATCGGCAAAAGCATCTGGCGTTTGGAGAATACAAGATACCGGATTGGTGGACAGATCGCCCCAGCGCGATCAACGAACCCATCCATGCCGACTCTCAAGAGGTCGGGAACGACAGCGTATCCAGTAGGCTGCTTTCGATGTAAGCAGCCTCGCGCGTAGATGGTGCATGGATAGGCCATAGAAAGCCCGAAGGACACAACGTGGAAAAATTATGCACATACCACGCATAAGCCCGCTTACATCGAAAGCGGGCTACTTGTCCCAGCATAGCAAACCAACCCAATTCGCGAGTCAGTCTCTAACTTCTTGCCCCCAACACAATCTCCACGCAATGCCTCGCATCATCACATATGAGAGCAGACTCGGTGACTTCACGCCCATCCATGCGGCAGGCGACAACATGTTCCCCATTCCCGTTGAGATGCAAATCAACGATCATCTTACCAAACTGCAGTCCTGAAAGCACCAACCGAGAGCCTAGTTCCTTGGGAAGTACGGGAGCGAAACGAATCCTGCCAGGCTCATCAACGCAAATCCCTGCCATCATTTTATATACGAGAGCAAGATACGCAGCAGACGACCACAGGTAACCGGGACATCCTGCCCAGGCACCGGTTTTCCAATCCAACACCTCATTGAAGTCACCCTGCAGTCCATGCCGGCAAAGCCGGGCCATGCGTTTTCGTATGGCATCCTGCTTATTGCCGAGCTTGTATTCCGCCAAAGCAAAGAACCCCTCGGTGAAAGGCCATGAACTGTTGTCATGATAGACTCGATCACTCCCGTAAAAGGGCCAGAACAGTGGACGTCCATAGTCTCCATCATGGTAACTGGACAGCAAAGCATCCCCCTCATCGAGAGAAACCACATTAAACAACACAGCAAATGCGAGCCCAAGAATTTCCTTCCTGTCGGAATAGGTTCCATTCTCAAACTTGTAGAACCGGTAATCGTTATCCCCGAAACTTTTCTGGATCGCCTGTTTCAAGTTTTCGGCACGCTCCTCCATCATGTTCCCCTGGTCAACGTATCCGAGCTGCCGAGCAATTCGCGCGATAATCCGAAAGGCTTCCAGATACATGCAGTTTGTGGAAAGGGCTTTGAGCAGAATCGTTTCGCTGGGTCCACGCCCCAGATAGCAATCCGTTGCCACATCGATAAAGGTTGGCTGCCCCCGATACAATCCATCCGCTGGATCCAGAAAATAACGATAGAAATGCTCATCGAAATAATCGAATTCCTGGAGAATATATGTCAGCAGATCGTCTTGTCCTGTCGTCAAATAAACCTGCCAAAGCCCCAGTACCCAGACAATATCGTCCGTTCGTCTTGTATAGCAGTTCGTATTATATCTTTGGGCAAATTCCACCTCGCTGATATCCAGTTGTTCCATCGGGATGCCCGCAATCGGAATCTCGTGATTACGGGAAACTTTCAGGCCGACTTTGCGACGCAATCCACGCAAATGCTTCAAGTGTGACGCAACAACTTCCGGCAAAATATGCGCGGTGCCCAGCATGGAAGAAAACGCCGTATCACGCGTGTAAAGATAGGTCGGAAATCCATAGCCAGCCCAGAACACGGGCCCTGACGGCATCAGACCCTCGGGAATTTTCCATGCATTGCCATATCGGTTACAAAGCATGTAGAAATACGTTTCCGGCTCGATTACCAAGCGGTTCTGATCCCGGATCGCTATACCATACATGGCATCCAGCATCGGGCAATCGGAGGAAAGCCGGGGGAATACTTCCGATACATTCGTCTCTATCGTCATTCCCTTAGCCGTGGTCAATCGCCCCTCGGCATCTACTGTTGCACGCGCATCACCCTCTATGAAGCAATCGCGTTCCAGAGAAAACACCGCATTCTCATATATCGTCATACCTTCAAATCTCCCAGATTCCCCTTGGAGGGACGCCCTCCCAACGCCTTGCCCCATTCCGGCGGCGGAGGACTCGATTCATCCTATAAAGAGCAGTTCGATCGATTCAAAAAAGAGATTAGGGCGAAAGATTATGATAAAGATTAAGGAATCAAGAGTTTGGGCCCTTGTCTTTCGCCTTAATCTTTCGCCCTTATCTGCACCCATTAGGTGCAAAGCATGAAACCGTTTTTTGTTTTGTAAACCAGTCATGGTCAATTGCATGCAAGGATATGGTTCAACTGCGGAGCAGTTGAACTGCTCTT
>PWYP01000102.1 GCA_003567805.1 PVC group bacterium | reverse complement strand
GGTGCAGCAGAAAATGCGGCCCATACCATAACCGAGCTCCTCGGCATCCAGCAAGAGCCAGAATTAGACTACGCCTGGGCTTGAGTGCTTAGCAAGTCCATTTAATGTGTGCCGAAGTCACCCAACATGCTGGCTGTTCGAAAAAAACTATTCACCTATGGTTTCATGCATCTGGTCGACGTCTTTAGGTTTACCAATCACTGTCAAAAGACCAAAACGCTCGACGACTGCCTCTGGCCCCGGCAAAAAATCAGTTTCCCCAGTCTTATGACTCTTCATGGCAATTACAAAAATGCCATACAAATGGCGCAAATCAAGATCTTGCAAAGACTTGCCAATAAATACGCTCGGCGCTGTCATCTGCATCACAGCATAGTCCTCACCTATAGGAACGTGATCGAGAAGGTTCGGGTTCATAATTTGACGAACGAGACGACGCGCGGTATCACGCTCCGGAAAGATAATGGCATCCGCACCGATCGCGTCCAGAATCGTTGCATGATCACGATTTCTCGCTTTGGCATACACGCGTGCAACACCGATCTTTTTCATATGCAACACAGCCAGAATGCTAGCCTCCATGTTGCCGCTTAGCCCAACAACAGCCTCATCGAAATCGGCACTCACAACGGCCGCCAAACTTGCGAAATCACAAGCATCTACAACTACTGCACTATCAACTCGATTGGCAATTTCATTAACCGTGCTCTCGTTCATATCAATTGCCATTACCTCACATTGTGGAGCAAAGCTAACGGCTAGCTCACGCCCGAACTGCCCGAGACCGATTATACATATGCGTTTTTTCTTCTTTTTCATCCGATCATGACCCTTCCTTCTGCAAATTTTACCCGCACGGTTTTCTTCGTGATAAACGAAAACAATAAGGTAATCGGCCCCAACCGTCCGATAAACATGGTAGCAATAATCCATACCCTTGCAACTGTCGGTAACGCAGGTGTTAAACCGGTGGAAAGGCCGACCGTGCCGAACGCGGAAATTTGCTCGAAGACAATCGCCTGCAATGGCGTACCCGCCGGCAAAACAAATGCCAACAATAAAACACCAAACATGTTCCATGTTGTTGCCAACCCAATGACCGCAACCGCACGCAACACCAGATCCGTTGGAATTTCCCGCCCCAGCAAAGACACATGAGACTCACCGTGCAGAGCCGAGCGAATCCGGGCCATCCAGATGGCAAAACTCGTCACCTTTACCCCCCCACCACAACTACCAGGCGCTGCTCCAATAAACATCAGGATAATAATAAATAGTAGTGCCGTCAGTGGAAGCGCACCGATCTCAACGGTATTGAATCCTGCTGTCCGAGCCGTTACAGATTGAAACAGGGCAGCAATAAGAGATCCACCCCATCCATTGCCGCGCACACCACTTATCAATAAAAGGACTGTCCCAGACAAAACCAGAGTCGCACTTGTAAGTAGTACTGCCCGAGAATGGAAGGCAAACCGGAACGGTTTCTGGTCATCACCAGAACGGAGCATACGAGCGAAATACGTTTGTAAATCAATCAACACAAGATAACCTAACCCGCCCAATATGATAAGTGCCATGGTAGCAAACATAACAAGCGGATTTCCCGCAAACCGCACCAAACTGTCAGAATAAATCGAAAAGCCAGCATTACAAAATGCGGAGATTGTATGAAAAAAAGCGGAATAAAAGGCTTCAGCAGGAGACAACATCAACAACATGCCTGCACTCATACCGATGAACCCCAGAGTCTGGATCGTAAGCAATACGCGCAAAATGCGCGGGAACGTATGGATGAATTCTTCCGCTGCGCTGCGCTGGTAAAAAGAATCCTCCAGAGCCATCTGATGTGTTAATGGCAACTTGGCTCCCACCAATTTAAAACCGATTGACGCAAATGTCATAATACCCAAGCCACCAGCCTGAATCAACGAGAGCAGAACAAGTTGGCCAAAGAGCGAGTATGTGCTGCCCGTATCAACAACAATAAGCCCCGTAACACATACCGCCGAGGCAGATGTAAACAATGCCTCGAGGTACGAAATCCTCACGTTGGCCACCGTAGACACAGGAAGCCATAAAATGATGGATCCCAATATGATCACGCTGCCAAACATAAAGCACATAAGCTGTGCAGGTGTCAGCCGCTCTAGCCGGAACAATGGATTCATGATGGCTTCTCTGGGGTTCATAAAAGGCAAATGCCTATCAAAACCGCACCAGCCTGCCAAGACTCAACTTTCTCCAACGAAAACACCAAAGTCTGAATATTGGCCTGACATGTACGGGGAGCATTCCTGCTTGTTTACGCATTGCAGGAAGTGCCAACTTTTTTCGCGCATGAAAATTCAGGAATTCATAGCCCAATGGCGATCAGTGAAATTGAAGGAAAGATCAGCCGCGCAGACCCATTTCATTGATCTTTGCCGCGTCTTTGACCACCCCGAACCCGTTACCGCTGATCCGACCAGCGAAAGCTTTTGTTTTGAAAAAGGCGCGCCAAGCAAAAGCGGGGAACGCATGAAACGCCCGCATGCAGAAAATCAATGTTTTCGCGTTTGCATAAGATAATCAGCCGGTGCCAGAACCTGAACGCTGTCAGCCAGTCGCTTGGGATAAT
>PWYP01000103.1 GCA_003567805.1 PVC group bacterium | reverse complement strand
ATACCGCAGGTTCCGGCCGAGAATGTTATTGGTGAGCCATGTGGACGTGATACGGCTGCGGCTTGTGCTTTGGCAGGTGCGATTGTGGCAAAGCGTGCACCGGAAGCCGTGCTTGCGATGTTAACGGCTGACCATGTGATGCGTGATGGAGAGCGGTTTCGCGCTGTGCTGCAGGCTGCGTTCGAGAAGGCCGAACGCGAGCCTGTCATTGTAACATTGGGCATCAAACCGGATTATCCGAGTACCGGATTCGGATACATTGCGTGTGGAGAGGGGCAAACCGAGAATAGCGTGGTTTTTCGTCCGGCTAAGCGGTTTGTGGAAAAGCCAGACCGGGAGACGGCGGAGCGCTACTTGGAAACAGGGCGATATCTTTGGAATGGCGGGATGTTTATCTGGAGTGTTGGCACGCTGCAAGATGCACTTGGACGTCATGTTCCTGCCTTAGCTCAAATGGCCCAGCATTTGATGCCATCGGTTGATACACCAGATTTTGCACGTGCGTTACAAGCTGCATACGCCCCATTGAGCAGGATCTCGATTGATTATGCGGTGATGGAAAAAGCTGCAAATATTGTGACGGCCGAAAGTTCCTTTGGCTGGCTGGATGTGGGGACCTGGGCAGCACTGGAAAAATTGCATGCAAAAGATACCCAGGGTAACACGAGTCTTGGACTCGTGGAAGCGCTTGATAGTAAGGACAATGTTGTTGTCAGCAAAGATCGATTGACGGCATTAATTGGCGTTGAAAACTTGGTCGTTGTACATGCAGGCGATGCTACGTTGATTTGTCCAAAAGATCGTACGGAAGATGTAAAGCAGTTGGTGCAGGCTTTGGCAGCGCGCGGGGATTGTGATGCGTATTTATGAGATGATGCCATGAGTCGGTTACGGTTTACAGTGGCCTATGATGGTACGTCCTATGCGGGATGGCAGATTCAGCCGGGACAAATCACGGTTCAGCAGGTATTGCAAGAAGCCTTTGCTGATTTGACGGGCGAGTTTGTCAAGGTGCATGGCAGCGGTCGCACCGATGCGGGGGTACATGCTGCCGGGCAGGTGATCCATGTCGATACGTTATGCACACTGTCTCCTATTGCATTTGTACGTGCCCTAAATGTGCGTCTGCCGCAAGATATCCGTATGTTAGATGGTGAGGTTGCGGACGATGCCTTTCATGCACGTAAATCGGCCATAGCCAAAGAGTATCGATACTATATATATCAGGGTGAGATTATATTGCCTCATGTACGATTATATCGTGCGCATGTGCATAAGACCCTCGATGTGGATGCGATGCGACAGGCTCTATCGCTACTTGAGGGTACACACGACTTTGCTGCTTTCAGCGCGAATCCTGACCGGGAGGTCGAAACGACCGTGCGCACGATCTTTTCCGTTGGTTTACAGTCTCATGGTTCGGAACTCATGCTTTCGCTGCGCGGTGATGGATTTCTTTATAAAATGGTACGCAGCATTGCGGGATGGTTGATCCGTGTCGGGCGCGGACAAGTGCCTCCCGAAGATACGCAGTCTGTGTTGGATTCGCGTGTCAGGACGGCCGCAGTGCCTACAGCGGCTCCAGAGGGCCTTTTCTTGTGGCGGGTGGAGTATGGTACGGGATGTTGGTATCAGAAGCCGGGTTCAGTTTCTTTTGGCGCGTAGCCGTGCACTACACTTTTTATTCTGGTTGAAGAAGTTGATCAATGGCTTCGCAGGAGGTTTTGCGAATTACGATGTGGATTTGTAATGGTTGGCGATGCGGCGTTGTGAGCGGGATAGGGGAAGGTTTTCGAGATCGGATGGCGTACACCACCGATAGTCTGTGGAAGGCAGAGGTACGGGGGTACTGAGCTTGGCCTGGAATACGTGAAGCGTTTGTCTGAAATGGGTGAAGGCATGCTCTACAGTTGTGCTTTTTGTAAGTTTGGATTCAGATGGCATGCCAAGGCGCTTGGCAAGGTCGCGTGCTTTACGTGGCAATGGCATTTTCAGCGACGTTATTTCCAGGGATGGGAATTCCCAAAGTCCGGCTAGCAGGCCGGTATGTGGGCGCTGACGTAACAGGATATGTGTTTCGTTGCTGTTTTTATAGGTGACGATCAAGACAACTTCATGTCGATGGGGTATGGACGCAGCCTTTTTTCGAAAGGGAATGACGTCAGTGCGTTTTGTGCGGTGTGCGATGCAGACTTTTTGCAAGGGGCATTCACTGCAAATAGGTTTGCGTGGGAGACAAACGAGCGCGCCAAGCTCCATCATGGCTTGGTTGAAAAGGGATGGATTGCATTTGCGAGCATAGCGAACCAAGTCTTGGCGGGCTTTGTCGCGCCAGGCCGAAGTGGACATGTCCTCTTCAACACCGCGCATTCGTGACCATACACGCATCACATTTCCATCAATAGCGGCAGCGGTCTTTCCACAAGCTATACTGGCTATGGCAGCGGCGGTGTACGGTCCGACACCGGGTAATGTATGCCAGTCTTTCTCGGTGTCGGGAAACTGACCATTGCGTTCGAAGCTGATTATCTTGGCCGCAGCATGCAGGTTGCGGGCGCGACTGT
Organism: PVC group bacterium; assembly: GCA_003567805.1. The sequence goes on along the minus strand of PWYP01000103.1, from coordinate 35,429 downwards.
AGTAGCCAAGTCCTTCCCATATTTTGAGAACATTTTCCTGGGGGGCATTCGCGAGGGTCTGGACATCAGGAAAAGCTGCCAGAAAACGTTCAAAGTATGGGATGACGGCGGTGACACGGGTTTGTTGGAGCATGATTTCACTGATCCAGACTTTGTAGGGAGAGGGGTCGTCGCGCCATGGCATTGGGCGTTGATGCATGGAATACCAATGGAGCAGTTGCGTAAGCCAGCGGGGGGAAGACGATAGTGTCGAGCGTGGAGCGTCGGGGAGTGGGTGTCGGAAGGTTGGCTTGGTCATGGACGAGTTGCTCCGGCGCCCATAGCTGGTAAGAGTTGCTCTAAGAGATCTCGATCAAGATCGAAGAGAATAAACCCGGGAGCTCCTGCCTCACGCAAGGCATCAATGTGCTGTAACGTGGTTGCGGGGTCGAGATTGAGCGTAGAAGGCGCGATGCCGGGGTAGATTGGCGTGTTGCTGGAGACGGCGAGGCGTTGTGCGCGATAGATCCGTGTAGCTTCTTCGGCGGTTTCGACATAATTCATAGGGGCAAAGAAATCGACCCAGCCCTTACGTCCCCAGTTTGGCCAATCCTGTGCTATGGAGTCGCGTACAGCAGGCCAGCCGGGCCAAACGGCAGCAGATACGTCTACGTCGGGGTTGGCGGCTTTGATGGTATGGTAGAGCTCGGCCATCATGGTATCGATGACTTCCCGTCGCCATGCTTTCCAGGCGTTTCTGTGACGGCCTTCGGTCACATCCTGTGGCCATAGGGAAATCGTTATATTCCGGCTGGTTGCAAAACGGTGTCGGCACCCACTGCAATAGCAGGTTTTGGCATCTGGATAGCGAATGTAATCGATATGAAAACCGGTCACGGTATAGCGCTGTACAAATTCAACTGCGGCACGTTTTGCCAGATCGCGATTTCCGGGGTGCGAGGGGCAAAGCCATGGCGATGGGGCCCCGTTATGTTCACGCTGCAAACGGTTTGCCGCACGCATTTTGGCTACGAATTCTTCTGGTGCGTGTTGCAAGCTCCATAGAACCATCCATGCATGCACGTTTACTCCATGTATTTTTCCTGCGGCAATGACTTCTTGTGCATAATCGTGTGTTCCGGCTACGGATGGTACTACATCGGAAGGATAGAAGGCGGCCCCGGCCCAGAGAACGTTGGCAAAAAGATGGTTGATGCCAGCCTGTTTAAGTTTTTGCACGGTCTCGGACCAAGGGACGCCACGGATGCCAGCGGCATGATGGGCCCAAACTCCGCGAAATTCATTTGGAGCGGCATTCCGCGAGCTGAAGGATTCATAGTAAGCCATCTGTATGCGTTGTCGGAGCACCCATGCGTGGGTAGCGGCCTGTGGATAGGAAATGTTATCAATTCGTTGGCGGAGGCGGTGTATGTCGCGGTCGATGCTTTCGAGTTGCGGCTGAATCCGGCGGTGTCGACGGTGTCTGCGTGCTGTCGCCAGGATATAATCCCGGCTACTTTCCCAGTCGGTATGATGCAGCAGGCTGGTTGTGTGGGTAATGGTTGACGCTGCAAGTTCGGGGGCTAGATCAGGCACTAACTTGGCTATGAGTGCCATGAGCATACGCATTTTTTCTTCGCGTCCGATATTCGTCAAAACATGACCGAGAAAAACACCCGTGGGGGCTATGGTAACAGCGGGTATGTTGCTGTCCGCTCCTTGTGCATTCTGCCATGTTGCTACTACACGTGCGTGGGATGGATAGGGGCGATTGATATTCCATGAATCCTGCGCGACACGTTGGGGCAAGGCATGGGCTTTGCCATTCTGGAAATGCATGAATGCAAAAGCATCCGCGGGATCTGCGCGTATCCATTCCCACCGATCGAGACCGAGTAACGGCGCAATGAAATCATCAAGTGCATAGGCAACAATAAGTTTGCCGCCTTGATCGGTAAAATCCTTGAGGCGCTGGGGAATCCGATTGGTGAGTACAGGGTTGAACGGAAGGATGATAAGTTTGGTTCCTTGGGGGGGTGGTGATGCGCGTAGTTCGTCATCAGTGATGACACTGGCAGGTATGTCGTATTGTCGAAACCACATTTGCAGGCGGTCTGTGAGCCGATCGGCAAAATCTGCATCTTGCGGTTTGGTTGCGCGTGCATCGGTATTACGGAGAAACCGTATTGGCACGTTGATCGCTCTAAAGTTTGCCATGCGTGCAGTTGTGTTGATGGCGTTCTGTTTCCAGAAAGCGATACGTATGCCGCGAATCTTATCCCACCCGGCAGGGCTTCCTTCCGGGTGAAAATCGGCCTTAGAGAGGGTGATGGTTTGCCACTCGCTTCCCTTTACTTCGAACCATCCTCCGTACCATCCATCCCCGCTACGAAAATAGATGGATGCTCGTTTTACGGCTTCGGGATGTTCCATTTGGATGTCGAACGTAAATGCGCTCCATTGGCTAAGGTTCATGCTTACGGTGGCATCCCAGTAGGCACGTTCGCTAAGGCGTCGCATAGGCAGTGGGAGCATGAGACCTGCAGCGCCGTCTCGTATTGCTTGTTGGGGGGTAGCAGATGGTACACCGGGCCCAGACCATGTGTCGGGTGCCATTGTGCCAGAGAAGAAGGAAAGGGCGCGCACTGCTCTTGTTGGCAGGAACAATGATAGCGCTACCGCAAAAAACAACGTTAGAACCTTTTGACGCTTTGGATTCTTCTTAAAGTTATGTACAAGGTCTTTCATGTGTGTAGTACTATAAACGCATAAACGTAAAATGCAAAAATTACATGTTATCTGAATGAGTGTCGAGGGATCATGATTTGACATTACCATGCAGCTATAGGATGCTACTCTGCGATATTGTTATGTGCAACTAGGAGGAATCATGAAGCGGATGTTATTACGCATTGTTTTTGTTGGACTTTCTGCCCAGATCAGTTTTGGTGCTGGCAGAGTGATGTCGGTCTATCTGGAGAGTATTTCCGCGTTGCACGCGCAGTTATTTCAGGTTGCCCAGGTTTTTGAAGCCCCGCAGTTGGGAACGGCACCGATGATGCTCAACATGATGGTTCCGGGATATGCCCAAGTGGATCGTGATGCTCCGGTTGGGTTGCATATTTATGTTGGAGATGCGGAATCGTATGGGTTCGTTGTTGATGTAAAGACAGCGGGTGCTGCGGAAACATTTCTGGGGGCGCTCCTTGCTGCGCAGGGTGTCATGCTGCCGGAACCGGTAGATGGTCGATATGTAACAGATCAAGGTGCAGCTCAGGTACTGGAAAACAGGGTCGTTCTGGCAAATAATGCTGAGATTCTGGATTTGGCACTTTCTACAGGTCTGCCGCAGGAACTTCCACCTGTGCCTGGCGTATTGCGTACACAGGTTGCGCCGCAACATATTTTTACGCTGTTTGGTAATATTGAAGAGATGATGACGCAGGCAATGCCGGATGGCCATGAGCATGCTGTTATGTTCGACCAAATGTTTGGTTTATATCGGGCGGCTTTTGAGCAAATTGCATTATACGAAACGGGCCTTAGTGTCCGTGACACAGGACTGGAACTTCGCTCGCGTATAACGCCTGCAGCAGGCCGGGCATTAGAAGGCATCGTTACTTCTCTTGAAGGTATCGATCCGGCTTGGCTCGTCAGCTTGGAAGGCGACAATCTTTTTGGCATTGTCGCAGGCAAGTATGAAGTGCCAGAGGGACTTTTGCAACGTGTGGTGAAGTATTACATTACGTGGTTGCAGAGCATGCCTGGTGATTTTTCCATGGAGCCAGAGTTGCTTGAGGCCATGTTTGAGCCAGCGTTGCAGACGGCAGGTGCTCCATGGTTCTTGACGGCAAACATGTCGTCTGAAGAGGGCTTTCGTTTGAGCAGTGGTATGCGGATTGACGATGCTACCAGTGTGTTACAGAAAATGATAGATCTCATGGCTAATGAAGCATACCAGAGCAGCATGGCAGAATCAGGTTTCTCCATGTCGCAAGCTGAATCTCGCGTCGTTGAAGGCGTCGATGTTTATCGATGGACAATGGATCTCGACGAGGAGACCTTTCGGGCTAAGATGGAGGAAGCTGGTGGGGATGAGGTCGATACGGAGCAGTTTGAGATGATCCAGAAAATGATGAGCTCCTTTTTTTCGGGGTATGATTATGCTGCGACATCAGACGGATTGGTATTTGGTGTTACGGATGATGCTGGTTTAGCAAAGGCGATTCGCTTGTTAGATGGCGCCGAAGGGGACGTGTCTGCTGCGGGGCAAGCATTGCTGGATCGCATCGATGCGCCTGTGTTGCCATTTGTCGTTGCGCGTTATGACTATCTGGCTTTGTTTCATATGATGCAGACGTTTTCGCCGACGGAAATGCCCACTTTCCCCGAAAAAGGCGAGGGATTCGTTTATGCTGCATGGCGAGCAGGGAAGGGCATCGAACAGGTTATGTTGATTCCGGCTGCGGATATCAATGCAATTCGTAATGCATTTGCTACAGCGTTTTCGCCATTCTAAGACGCACGCTGATGGCGGGGGTCCATGGCATCGCGTAAGGCGTCCCCCATGCTATTGAGTGCAAAGAGTGCGACGCAGAGCGTTGTGCCCGGTACGATAAGAAGCCACGGGTAACTTTCCATGGCTCGTGCGCCATCACGGATTAAAAGTCCCCATGAGCTCATGGGGGGCTGTACGCCTAATCCAAGAAAGCTCAGGAATGACTCCAGCAGGATGACGCGCGGAATGGTGAGGGTTGTGTAGACAATCACGGGGCCGATCATGTTGGGGATCATATGGCGTACCATGATGCGTAGATGAGAAAACCCAAGCGCGCGCGCTGCACGGATGTAGGTTTGGTCTTTCAGTGCGAGCACTTGCCCGCGAACGATTCTTGCCATGGTAAGCCATTCAACGGCCCCGATGGCAACAAAGAGCAATAGGATGTTGCGCCCAAAGACCACCATGAGAATAATCACAAATACGGTAAAGGGCAGGGCGTATAGTGCATCCACGATGCGCATGAGGATTTGATCCGTTCTTCCGCCTGCGTACCCCGAGATGGTGCCGTAGCTTACGCCAATACCCAATGCCACCAGTGTCGCGGCCAAACCAACGGCTAGCGAGACGCGTCCACCATAGAGCAATCGTGTAAAAAGATCGCGTCCAAGATCGTCGGTTCCGAGCCAATGGCCCGCTTGGGGAGGGACAGGCCCTAGGTCGAGATTCTGATAGTCGTATGCGTAAGGAGACAATAGTGGGGCGGCAACGGCTGCTAACGAAAGCAAAATAACGATGACGAGAGATATGCGAGCGAGACGATTCCGAAAAAAACGTTTGGCAATATTTCTTGCTGGGTCAGACAGGCGTATTTTCATGGGTTCAATTTGATGCGAGGGTTCAGTAAAGCTAGCACTACATCTACAAGCGTGTTGCAGGCGATGACAAGGGCGGCATAGAACGCAACAAGTCCGAGCACAAGCGTGTAGTCACGATTAAATGCGGCAGACACAAAGACGCGTCCTAAGCCAGGGATATGGAAAAGGGTTTCCACAACGAAGGAACCGGAGATAAGCCCTGCGATTGCCGGCCCCATGAAAGAAACTACGGGTAGGATGCCCGGTTTCAGGGCGTGGATGCCAATTACTCGTACGGGATGTAGTCCTTTGGCATGGGCCGTTCGAATGTAATCCATGGGGAGCACTTCGAGTAGGCCTGCCCTTGCTAACCGGGCGATATAGGCAGCATAGACAATCCCGAGTGTGATGGATGGTAAAATGCGATCTGATGCAGTGTTCCATCCGGCAGCATGAACCCAGCCCAGTTGCAGGGAAAAGAACAAAACCAGTAGAGGCCCTAAAACGAATGGAGGGATGCAAATACCAATAAGGGCCGATGCCATGGTGGCATGATCCAGAGCGGATCCCGGTTTCAAGGCAGAAGCTAATCCGGCAGGGATTCCGATTAGCATCGCGACAAGCAGTGCCCACGCCCCCAACTCCAATGAAATGGGCAGTGCTGTGGTGATGACTTCCTGAACGGTCCTGCCGCCCTGGGTGAGAGAGGGGCCGAGGTCTCCACGTAATAAGCCCGCAAGATAACGGACATATTGGACGGGCAACGGCGCGTCGAGGCCGTAATGACGCTGCAGTTGTTCTAAGGTGTGAGGAGGATATGCTCTCTCATCGGTAAAGGGACCACCGGGAGCCAATCGAACGAGTATGAATGCAATCGTTATGGCTACCCATAATACGGGTATCGCAATGAGCAGGCGTTGTAATAGGAATTTAAACATGCGCTCATACTGTGAAAGCGGAACAGAAAGTCAAGCCGCATTGGTTGGATAATCCATACAAGTATGTGGATGTATGCTGCTATTGCGGAAGTTTGGTCGCTGCGTTGCGGATCGCATCGCGAGCGACTTCCGCGAGTGCCGGATGAATAAAAATCATGTCCAAAAGATCATCCAGCGTTCCTTCTTTTTTCATCATGGCAATGAAAAGGTGAATCATGGATGATGCTTCTTCCCCGATAATATGCGCTCCCAGTAATTTTCGGTGTTCCTTGTCGAAAATAACCTTGGCAAAGCCATGATCAGATGCGCGTGCCATCCCGGGGGTGCTATCGGCATATGCCGCCTTGCCAACAATGACAGGGAGGTTTAGCGCTGCGGCTTGTTCCTCAGTCATGCCCACCCCGGCAATCTGGGGCACGGTGAATACGGCATAGGGAACGGGGCCGTAATCAATGGAAGATGACCCTGTATTTTTTTTGAATACAGACCGCATCAAGTATTCCCCCTCATAATTTACCGTATGCCGGAATAAATAGTTTCCGACACAATCTCCCAAGGCATACACCCCAGGAACATCGGTCTCCAGTCTCGCATTGACACGTATAAAGCCTTCAGGGGTGAGTTTGATATTCGTATTCTCTATTCCAAGATCATCCGTATTTGGGACAACTCCTGTAGCAACGAGTACATTTTCGCCCTCCACCGGTGGCGTGGGATTCCCATTCAATGTGCCGTGAATTTTAAACGTATTGCCATCATGCTCAATCGATTCGATGCTAAAAGGGCGGTGCACGTTACTGTGGCGCTTGAATACGCGCTCGAACTCGTCACTAATGTCGATATCCAAGCCTCTGAGAAAGCGGCTACGAACCAGAAAATGTACTTGCGACCCATAAATAGCATATGCTCCACCGAGTTCCGTGGCAATATAGCCTGCACCAATGACCAGCAGACTTTTGGGAGGAGCGGGAAGCTGTAGCGCTTCCTTGCTTGTTATGTAAGGGGTGTTCTGCAATCCGGGCATGTCCGGAATTTGCGGACGACTTCCTGTTGCAAGAAAGATCTTTGGTGCTGTAATGGTTTCCTTGCCAACTTGCAGCACATGATTTTCGAGAAAGAAAGCATGGTCACCGTAGTAGGTGATACCGGGAAAGTTTTTGTGCTTTTCGCGGTTCTCCTCTGACGTCTGGGTTACATCGCTTTTGATGCGAGACATAACATCTGCAAAGCGCAGATCCGCTTTGCCATCAAGTCCGATGGCTTGACTATTCCGGGCAAGATCAGCTACTTCAGCCGGATGGATTAGCATTTTGGATGGAATGCAGCCCCGATTCAGGCAGGTTCCTCCAAAATCGTCCTTTTCAATTAGGGCAACACGCATGCCTTGTTTGGCACAAGGCATGGCAATCTTCGTGCCTCCACCGCTACCGACAACGATTACGTCATATTCTCTCATGCTGCGGTATCTTGAATGTCGGCTTTCTCTTTTAAATCAGCAACATAAGCTGCCACACACTTGCCGCGTTGGTCATGGCGAATCAATTCACGGATTTTTTCGCGGGATTCTTCAAATCCAGCCTGTCCGCCTTCATCCTCGGCTGTTTTCATGATGATATGAAAACCAAATTGGGTTTCGATAATGTCGCTGATTTCGCCAACGGCCATCTCAAAAGCAGCCTGCTCGAATTCAGGAACCATCATGCCGCGACTGAACCAACCGAGGCTACCTCCGTTTTGTTTGCCACTGGGACACTCGGAGTGCTGTGCTGCCAGCTCTGCAAAATCTTTTCCATCGCGAATCTCCTGCGCAATGCCTTCAAGACGCGATTCGGCGGTTACGCGATCATCATCGCTGTCGGAATTGGGACGAATCAAGATGTGAGACGCAGCTACCCGTTCCTGTTGAACATAATTTTCCTTATTATTATCGAAGAATGCCTTCATTTCTTCTTCGGTGGGATCCGACAGCCCTTCGCAGATTTTTTCGATCAGTAGGTCTACTTTGCAGCCTTCCGCAATGTTGTCGCGCAGCTGTTGCTCCGTAACGCCGTTTTCCTTGAGCCGTTGTGCAAAAACCTCGGGGCCGCCGGACTGCTCGATAATCGGTTGGATTTTCCGGTCGATCAAATCGTCAGGGACTGTAATGTCCAAACGGCTGGCTTCATTGAGCAATAGCTTTGCTCCAATGGCCTGCTCAACGGCCTGCTTGCGCAATTTGTCATCGTTTGCCTTGAGTTGTTCGGGCGACATATGATTCGTGTAATACTGGCGAATACGGCGATATTCGAAATCGATGGCTTCCTGTGGTAGAGGTTCTCCATTAATGGTAATCATAACTTTCATCTTTCCGCTTGTTTTGATGGTTTTTCTCTATTTGAATGAGCCACTATCAGGGTAATGAGCGTTTCGTGCAAGATTTAATCGGTTGAAGGTTGCAAACTCGTCGTGATACTATCATGTTTTTGTGATTTGCACATTCCGTATCATGCTCGTGGTGCGGTTTTGTGGTACCGAGGCAAGGAGAGCAGGAAAATGAAAATGTTTCGACGAAGACGTACTGTCTGGCGGAGTTATCGTCGCCTACGGCAGGTGCTATTCGCTTTTTCTGCTGCTGCTGGTTTGCTTGGGGGGGGGCTTTTGCTATTGTATGTTCATCAACGGCACCGTGTGGTGTTATGGTTGGGTGGTGTTTATTTGATGCTATCCGGTTTTTTATGGGGTTTATGTAAGGTGCTTAGCTATTTGGATGATTTGCGTCGTCGTAAACAACACCATATTTCCGGGGGACACGACTTGGGACCCGTATCATGAGTAAGCAGGGACTCATATCCTGGGCGCGACATGTGATTGCCATTGATTATGGTGATGGGCAGCCACTGGCTGTGCGGGCGCATCGACAGGGGACGCGTATTTCCTGGCATCCTGTTTCTTTGACATCCGAGGAAATGAGGCAAGATCAGGGGATCGTGTTAGCTGGTATACAGCCGGGGGTCGGTATGACCGCCTGGTTGAAAACACCGCTACAGAGTGTCCGCAAAGTGCGCCAAATTTTGCCTTCTGTTTTGGATACAAAGTTGCCTTTCCCCTTGGAAGATTGCGCATATGTTTTCAGTGATCCTAATGGCAAGAACGAGGGTAGTGTTCCCATTGCGGGCGAAGGCAGGGCAGCATTGGCTGTTTTTGCGCGTAAGAGCGACTTGGGGCAGATGGAAGAACAACTCTTGGAAACGGATGTAACAGCTCCTTTGTTTGACCACGAAGGGGTCGCTCTATGGTCCAGTGTTCCTGCTGCACCCGCAGATGTGCTACAAGTGATCGTGTGGTGCCGTAGGAAATCGGTAGTGGTTGTTTGCGGTGTGAATGGCGTGTACTGGAGTAGTCACACAATAGACGGATATGACATTGAACGTTTGATGCGCATGATCAACCTGCAGAAACAAACGTCCGCAAATGGTAATTTTAAAGATGCGCCGCTACATTGGTGGATTGGAGGGGACGAAGAGTGCACAGCTGCTTTTTGTGCATCATTCGAAGGTGTGTCATCCGAGCACATGCATATGCTTCCTGACGGTGAGTTTTATCTGGCTCGTGTGCTTGCAGAGCGCGCATTATTACCAGGCTCTTGGCGTGTTGCAGCTCTTGCTGGTGAGCGGGGAGAGGCGAGACTGGAGAAAAAGCTCGTACGACGCTATTTACAGAGTGGCGTTTTATGCATATTGGCTGCTCTTGTGCTTGCCTCGGTTGGTTGGGGGCGTCGGTATTATGTGCAGCAACAATTGCGGCAGGAAGATCAATCGGTTCAGCAAACCGTTAACGTGATAGCCGGATATACTGTTGATGCGCGCGGCTGGCAAGCAGTTGTAGCAGCGGAACAGGCATTTGCTGAACGACGGGCATTATTGGCTGCTTTCGATCTAGAGAATGATCTTTCCGTGTTGGCAGGGGCTCTGGCTGCATGGTGTTCTGCGCATGAAGGATATTGGGAATCATTAGCTCTTTCTCCTGCGTCCGTTGAGGCTCGGTTTTGGTTGCCCAAGACTGTTTCAGTGGGAGAGATGGCATCGATTCTGCGTGAAAACGGTTATCATATGGAGCCTGCAGAGATCTTACAGGATGACGGAGATATGAAGCAGTATCGCATCCGTGGCGAAAGGAACATGTAATGAAATTGACATTGCCGTACTATCGTATCTTCCTGCAAGTATCGCTGGGGTTGGTTTTGGTGATGTGCTTCTGGTCGTTAGGAGAGATTTTTCATCGCGATGCGCTTCAGCAAGAGATTTCCAGGCGAACGGCAACGCGTGATTCCTTATCTCTGTTGGAGGCAGACTTTAAACAGTTATCTCAATTGTCGGATCGATGGGCGGTAGGAGGGGCAATGTCCTTTGAAATTCGGCAGACGATTACATCTGGTTTACGGGATGCAACATTTCCTGATCCTGTTCTGGTTGGATCGCATCGTCTCCATCGAGCTAGCGTGCGCCTGCCTGAGGAAAGCGCAGGGGACGCGTTTGATGCATTCACGGTGATGCGTGGACTGCCCGTGCGAACGCAGAACATAGACCTTGCCGTTGATGGACGCGGTAGGATCAGTGGAACAATTGATGTGGTGTGGCTCGAACGACTGTAAGGATATCATATGGAATCTGACGGAAAGCCTCTGCGGGATGTATTAGATTTAGGGCACCGCTATCTCGAGGAGCAAGGGGTTACAGAGGCGCGGTTAAAATGCGAAATGTTATTATCGCGTTTGCTAGGGGTTCCACGGCTGGAATTGCATGTACATCGTGATCAATTGTTACGGCAAACAAAGCTAGAGGCCATGCGGCGCGGGCTTAAACGTTTACGAGATGGAGAGCCCGTGCAGCATGTTCTTGGTGAAACGGGATTCATGGATCACGTGTTCAAGACGGATCGTAGGGCTTTAATTCCGCGTCCTGAAACGGAAGTCTTGGTGCGTCGTGTGCTGGAGGATTCGTCGGTCTGGGCGGCCGATAGGCCATGTATTGTTGATGTTGGAACGGGAAGTGGTTGCGTTGTCTTGAGTTTGGCAGCCGCACGGCCAGCCGCACGCTATCTTGCCGTTGATGTCAGTGAAGAGGCCCTTGCGCTTGCAAAAGAGAATGCCCAACGGTTAGGCCTGCACGAGCATGTTATCTTCTATTCGGGTGATTTGGGAGATGTGGTCGAACCCGAAATGCTGGATGCCATCGTTGCCAATCTCCCATACATTCCGTCCGACGAACTTGCGACGTTGGAGCGCAGTGTGCGCGAGTATGAACCGCATCTGGCGCTGGATGGCGGAATGTCCGGGTTAGATCTTATTACGAATTTGATTGCTGACGCAGCGATTGTGCTCAAACCGCATGGAAAAATTTTCCTGGAGATTGGTAGCGAGCAGGGGGGGGCGGTATCTCGTTTGCTTCAGGAGAGTGGTTTTGGGGAAATAGAACTGCTTCAGGATTTGCAAGGACGGGATCGGGGTGTCTGCGGTATACTGGCGATGTAGTAGACATGCAGTCAAGGCTACGTGCTAGCTTACCGGGGCAAGTATTTGATGGAGCCTCGTTTTAAAGGAGTCCAACCCCATGCCCGTTTGCGCGGAAATGGGCAGTGGCTTTTGTTTTGTTTCTTTTTCGAACGCTGCAAGATGATCGGCTGCCTCAGGAACATCCATTTTGTTGGCCAACACGATACGCGGTCGGTCCAATAGTTCAGGATTATATTGTCCCAACTCTTCAATCAGGTCTTTGTAGTCGGCATGCGGTTCGCGGCCATCCGTGCCTGCCATATCGATTACGATAACGATCGCTTTCGCGCGCTCGATGTGTCGTAGAAACCTGTCTCCCAGACCGACGCCTTCATGTGCGCCATGAATGATACCGGGAATATCAATAATCTTAATGCGGGTGTAATCCTCGAAAATGATGGTGCCCGGTACAGGGTTTATCGTGGTGAAAGGGTAGGCGGCAACTTTGGGGTGCGCATCGCTTACGGCCGTAAGTAAAGAGGATTTGCCAGCATTCGGGAACCCTACAAGACCGGCATCGGCCACGATTTTGAGTTCCAGATCGAGTGTGATTTCCTGACCGAGTTCGCTGGGCGTTGTTTCTTCTGGTGCCTGATGCGTAGAGGATTTGAAGTGAACGTTTCCCAAGCCGCCTTTACCGCCTTTGGCAACGAGAAGTTCTTCACCGGGGAGGACCAATTCTCCCAGGAAATCTTCTGTTTCGCGATCGCGAACTACAGTGCCAAGCGGAACGTCAATGACGCAATCGGCACCGTTTTTACCGTGCATTTTCTGTCCGCGTCCGTGCCCGCCGTGACCCGCACGCCTGTGCGGCTCAAAATACAGAGCAATGAGGGAGTCCACATCGGGATTTGCTTTTAATATGATGTGTCCGCCTCTGCCGCCATCCCCACCATCGGGACCGCCCTTAGGAACAAATTTCTCGCGGCGGAAAGAGGCTGAACCATTGCCACCGTTGCCAGCTGTGGCATAGGCAACAGCGTGATCTACGAATTTACGTGTTTTCACGCCTGAAACCGCAGACTTAGGCTAGTTCGGCAGGCACGACACTCACAACCTTGCCACCTTTTTCGAAGGCAACCGTACCGGTTTTGAGTGCAAACAATGTATCGTCTGTACCGCGTTTTACATTTTTGCCTGGCGCAAAACGTGTGCCGCGCTGACGCACGAGAATGGAGCCGGCTGAAACAACTTGTCCCGCAAAACGCTTAACACCAAGCATTTTCGGATTACTGTCGCGTCCATTTTTTGCTGAGCCACCGCTCTTCTTATGTGCCATGATGATCTCCCTACTGTCGCCTTGTTAGGCGATCGATTCGACTTTCAAGACGGTTAGTGACTGCCGGTGCCCGACTTTACGTGTGTAGCCTTTGCGACGCTTCTTCTTGAAGTTGAAGATTTTATCGCCACGTATTTGGTCTTCCACAACTGCTTGGACTGCAGCACCTTCTACAAGGGGCTTTCCAACGGTTAGGCTTTTCCCATCCGAGAGAGCCAGAACTTGGTCTAAAGCGACTTTGGCGCCGACTTCGGCATCCAGTTTTTCTACGTTTAGCGTATCACCGGTCTGTACGCGGTACTGTTTGCCGCCGGTCTCTACTACGGCATATGCTTCCATTGCTACACTTCCTTCTAGATTGATTTCTATATATTTTCGGAACAAGCTTCGAGACTGTACAGGTGGGGCCTTGCAATGTCAACGTCAAAAACATGTGAATGTAAAGCGCAAAAGTACGCGTAATGGAATGCCTTGCAATAAGATATTATAAGAGTAGACAGTAGTGTGTAATTCTTGCAGAGGTGCTTGCGGAGGAACCGATGTTGACCCAAACCGATGAAATCTTTGTTCCCGATGAGGTTCAAGAGAACTGGCAGCAGATCGTCGATATCCTGGCGCAGATATGTAACGTGCCGGTTGGCTTGATTATGCGATTGCGTGGGCCTCATATCGAGGTCTTTGTTGCGAACCAGCGTGAGGGCAATCCGTATCACCCTGGCGATGCAGAACATATTGAGGGGTCGGGACTCTATTGTGAGACCGTGATACGAACGAAAAACAAACTCATGGTTCCGGATGCTTTGGCCGATGAAACATGGAAAAACAATCCGGATGTTTCGTTAAACATGATCTCTTATTTGGGGTTCCCGATCTTATTTCCGGATGGTCGTCCATTTGGAACGATTTGCATACTGGACACCAAGCGTAATGCATACTCAGCAACATTTGAACAATTGATGTTGAAGTTCAAAGCAATTATTGAAAGCAACCTGGAGTTGATTTATGTAAATCAGCGTTTAGGCGACAAGAACAAGCGTCTGACAGATTACCTCATGGAGTTACAAGCTTTTAGAGGCATTGTGCCGATTTGCTCCAATTGCAAAGCCATTAAAGATCCGCAAGGACAGTGGAATCCCATTGAGCATTATCTGTATAAGAATCCGGAAGCCGATTTTAGCCATGGAATCTGCCCGAAATGTGTGCGTAAAATGTATCCGGATCTGAAGGTTATCACATAGCGTGAACGGGTGCATCTGTTTATGTTTGATGCGCGATTGGATATTTTCCACAATCTTTACAGATTTCAAACATACTAGGAGGTAATGATGATTTTACATAAATGGTTTGGACAGAGAATCGTGGTTGGTCTTGGCATCATTGCGTTGGTTGCATCCGCCGGTATGGCTATGTCCAGTCTGGCCTTGGTCAGAGCAAGGCATCGTGTTGATATCCAGGACGCATTAATCGCCTCTTTGACGTTAGAACTTGAAGCGACTCGTCGGGATCATGCGGTATCAGCTCCGGTGCTGTTTTCACGAGCAGAGGATATATCATTGACAGCAGACACGATCTCAGAGCCGGCTTTATTGCATGCACTAGAGGCACGCGAGCAAGAGGTGTCAGATCTGCGGTCACGCTTGCAGGAACTTGAGGTGGAGCAACAGAATAGTGAAAGGCGCACACCGACTCGCGCTGAGCGTATGCAAGCTTGGCGGGAACGCATGCAGCAGCAGGATCCAGAGGGCTACGAACGGAGGCGGCAGCAAGGACGCGAGATGATGGGGGTGGTAGCCGAGAATACTCGTGATCGGTTACAATTTATGCAATCGATTCCTACCGAGGGACTCTCGCCGGATTATCTCGAGAATCATCATGCATTACTGGAACGCTTGGCCTTTTTCGATGGTGTCATGCAGCAAATTGCGGAGAATCCCGACAATCCGGATAATCGCGAGCTGCTTCCGGCTATTTTTGCCAACATGCGCGGTGTTGATGAAATGCTGAATATGCAGCGGGATATTCTACTGGATGATCTAGCCCGCGACATTGGTTATGAGGGTGAAGAAGCGGGGCACTTTATAGAGGCTGTGAATCTAATCACGGAAATGACGACTCTTCCAGGGCCGGGCTATTGGCGTCGTATGATGCGTGGCAGTGCGATGCGGGGTGAATGAGCGGATGGATTCTTCTCTGGAAGATTGTAGTGGGCATCAGGTCTGCATATTGGGGCTGGGACGCTTCGTGAATTTGTATTGATCGGGGCCCAGGCTACCACCAGAGAGTATGGTTCGGAGTGCCGTCTCTACGGGCATATCCGTAAAGTGAACCTCTTTTTCTTCTAGAATTAATAGAAAGCCTGAAGTGGGATTGGGCGAGGTTGGTACATAGACGCGATATACTTTTTTCCCATTGGGATCTTGCATGTTGCCCATGACAAATCCGATGACCCAGGAACTCGGACGCGGAAATTCTACTAGAGCAACAGATTCATAGTCGGTCGGAATATCATGCGAGAATGCATCGACCACATTTTTGGATGCTCCGTAAATGGACTTAACGAGAGGCAGTTTAAGGAGTAGGTTTTCGCCGATTTTGACAAGTCTACGTCCGGTGATATGGGTTGCAAATAACCCTGCGGCATAAATAAGCAGCAGTGTCATGAGAAAAGCGAGCGCGTCGGTTACGTAGCGTGGAATATCACCAATCCAGATCTGGAGCATCGGTCGCCCGATTGATGCCATAAAGCGTACAATGAAACGTATCACAAATATCGTGACGGTAATGGGCACTAACACAAGTAAACCGGAGAGAAAACGAGAACGAGTTTTCTTGAGAACGTGATGATTTTCAGTCTTATGATTTTTCATATAGCCTCCACTGCCTGCTCTGCATAGCTTATAACCCTATAAAGAGCAGTTCAACTGCTCCGCTGTTGCTTCATATCCTTGTATGTAGTTGAACATATGTGGTTTATAAAATCAAAAACGTTTCCCTGCTTTGCACCTAATAGGTGCAGATAAGGGCGAAAGATTAAGGCGAAAGACGAGGGAGTAAACTCCTTATTCCTTAATCTTTTGCATAATCTTTCGCCGTAATCTCTTTTTTGAGCTTACCGAACTGCTCTTTTAAGGTTCAAATAACGAACTGATTCTATCTGTCCTATGCGCATGTAAACCACAGATTTTGTTACATACCTATGGTTATTTGGAGGAGTAGGGGTCGGCAGCGTCACGGATGCCGTCGCCGACATAATTGAAGGCGAGCACGGCACCGACGATAAAGACAACCGGCATGAGTAGCCAGGGGTAATGCGCAACGGTTTGCATGTGCATACAGTCCTGGAGCATGACGCCCCAGCTTACGACGGGTGGACGTAATCCGAGTCCGAGAAAACTGAGCGCGGTCTCACCCAGAATCATGCCCGGCACGCTAAGGCTTAGAGATACAATGATGTGGCTGGCAAAGCCGGGGATCAGATGCTTGAAGAGGATGCGTCCGTGTCCAGCACCCAGCAGCCGCGCAGCTACGGCATATTCCTCTTCTCGCAAAGACATAATTTTGCCGCGGACTGCGCGCGCGAGACCTGTCCACCCGAGCAAGCTGAGTACCACAGTGATGCCCATGTAGATTCCGACTTGCGACCAATCGGCTGGCAGCAAAGCACCGAGTGCAATCCAGAGGGGAATTTGTGGAAAGGATCGCAGGATTTCCATAAAACGTTGAATCAGGTCGTCGGTGAGTCCGCCAACATATCCGGAGATGCCGCCAATGATAATTCCCAGAGTGACGGAGATCATTACGGCCAGCATGCCAATGGAGAGAGAAATACGTGCGCCGAAGATGAGACGGCTGTAGAGATCGCGTCCGTACTTGTCGGCCCCCAGAAAATAGAAGCTGGGTGCGCGCCCTTCCGGATGATTTTCTGCCGCAGGCACAAAATCTCCGGTTCCCAGGCGCGTTGCATCAATGCCGAATAATCGGCGCTGCATGGGAATGCGACCCCACAGATGATAAGGCTCTCCTTTTACGAAAAATCCTAGTGGCACTTTTGTTTCGGCAGCCCGATAGCCTTTCTGCAGCGTGATGGGATCGTGAGCGGGGACCAAGGCGTCCGTATGGATTCCATGGTTGAAGCTGAACTTTGGAATTTGGGGTGGTGCAAACATGTAGTCCAGATCACGCCATTGCGTAGAGTGAGGGGCCACGAATTCAGCAAAGGCGGCAATCAGGTAAAAGACGATGAGCACGAAGAGGGCAAAAACGGCCAGACGATGTCTGGTAAAGCGGCGACGAATGAGTTCCCATTGCGACATTTCGCCGGCCACTGCCTTAGGTTGTGCAGCAGCGGCTTGCAGCTCGGGTGCTTTCGGTTTGCGTCCAAGACGGGGGATCTGGATTTTCATTTGTCACCTCTCGACTGGCCGATACGAATGCGAGGATCTACCCACATCAAGAGCAAATCGCTAACAAGGGTTCCAAATACGGTTAGCAAACTGAGTACCATCAACATGGATCCTGCTAGATACATATTCTGGGCCTGCAGAGCACCTAGAAGCATAGGGGCGACGGTTGGTAGACTGAGCACGATGCCCACGATTGCGCCGCCGGACACGAGTTGGGGAAAGATCATGCCAATGCCAGAAATGAAGGGGTTCAGGGCGAGGCGGAGTGGGTATTTCAGGATCAATTTCAAGGGGCGTACACCTTTTGCGCGAGCGGTGGTCACATAGGGTTTGCCTAGTTCATCGAGCATATTGGCTCGTAGCACGCGGATCATACCGGCCGTGCCGGATACCCCGATAACGACTACGGGAATCCAGATGTGCTGGAGCAGGTCGATAACCTTGCCAAAATCCCAATGCGGCTGCATGGCATATTCGGGCGAGAAAAGCCCACCCACCGGCAGGCCTAGCACAGAGGAACCGATATACATCATGACAAGTGCGAGGAGCATGGGGGGGACGCACATGCCGATAAAGCCGAAAAAGGTAAAGACATAGTCCCCGATGGAATATTGTTTCACGGCGGAGTACAGGCCGATGGGGATCGCGACGAGCCATGTGAAGATGAGCGTGAAGAGGGAAATCAGCAGGGTCAGCATAATACGGTCGCCCACGAGTTCGTTCACACGCTGCCCATCCTCCATGCTGCGCCCCAAGTCACCTTGGAGGAGTCCGCGGTCTGTCGAATCGAAGCTGACAAACCAGGGCAGTCCGATCCAGCGCAGATAGCGCATGGGGGCGGACTCTTCCAAGTGGAACAACTCCCTGAGTTCTGCGGCTTGCTGGATGGCGGCTGTGTCGCCATCCATTTCCAGTTGCTGAATCCGCGTAGTGATGAAATCGCCTGGCGGTAGTTCGATAATCGTGAATACACAGACGGACATGACAAAGACGGTGGGCAAGAGGATGATGAGACGACGCGTAATAAAGGGGTGCCGCACGATGACAAGTAACGCACCGAGTAGCAGGATTCCCGTAAAGAGAAAACGGATGATACTTCCTACCCGTTGCGCGGCAAAGCCTGTCGGCGTCGTTGCCGTGGAAGTAACCGTTTGCAATGTCCGGCGGGGATCAGGGTCCACCTCCGTCATAAGTCGCTGAATCAAGGCGCGGGCACTATCGGAGTCGGTCGGATTTTCGAAGAAGTAGGTTTCCACACCGGCGTTGGCGGGGGTGTTGAAAATGTGGCCGGTAATGGCGTTGCGGGGGACATTGCGTAAACCGCGTTTGACAATGACCAACTGCGGGGTGGGCGTCGCAATGTTGATGGTCCAGAGATTCTCGGCTGCAATATCCAGGATCTTTCCAAAGACATTTTGTTGTGTTTCCAGATCCGGGGCTGACAGGGCATCGCGCAGCAGATACATGCTTTGGCGCAAGGGGTGATCTGGCGGTGGCTCGATGGCGTGTCCGCGCTCTCTGGATAATTCAGATCCGTGCGTTCCTCCGAATAAATACCAGGTTGCAAAACCGGGCGCATAGAAAGAGTGATGTTGCGTGGGGACAAAATTGCGTGGTTCCGTAAGCGGTAAAAACTCGCTCTCTCCTGTCCATACCGTAAAGTCATGCTCCAAGGCGGATTGCTTGGCCTGCCAAAGGTTGCGCGAAAGAAGCTGCGGGATGACTCTCACGCCGACGGCACGCCAGTCATCTACCAGAAACTGGGTGGGCCCCATTCCCGTGAACTCACTGATGTTCAGGAAAAAGGTCATCCGTGTGCCATCTGGAAAAGTCCGGTATCCTTCACTGTCGCGTCGGGTGAGTCCAATCTCGTCGAGCAGGGCATTGGCGCGTTCGGGATCGTATGCGACGAACGCATTGGCCAGCGCGGGATGATGGAATGGCGATTCCGGTCCCGGATCCAATTGTGCGGGTTCCACGATATTATCGTATTCCGCACGAATAATATCCGCCCGATTGAGAGCTAGCGAAAGTGCCTGGCGAAATTCCTTCTTATTGAGGTAGGCATGCTTCCAGACCGTGTCCGGCTTGTCGGCGTCCACCC
This sequence comes from PVC group bacterium, assembly GCA_003567805.1. The sequence continues at coordinate 15,841 of PWYP01000103.1, read as the reverse complement.
GGCGATTGAGATTGGGAAAGATCACGAAGTTGGATCGTTCGCCACGGAACCAGAAATAGACATCGTATTGTCCTGATTCACGATTGCCCATATACAGGGTATGATCCTCGTAGCGGATATGCCGCATCTGCATGGTGATGTCGCCCGCCGACGCGGTGACGGCCAGCATGTCTTCCGAGCGCAGGTCATTGACGACTCGGTCAATATAAGGCAACTGATTCCCTTGGGAATCTACTACGGGGTAATAGGGGTTACGGACAAATCCATAGGGGGCCGAAGCTTGATGTGCGCGTATGATCCAAGGCTCCATACTCGGCTGTTCAGGGTTGCGAAAATCCTTGAGGCGAAAATAGGCCGAGCGTGCCGATGGGGCATTTTGCACGGCCATCATGCTCTCGATGGTCTCCGGATCCCCTAATTCCGGATGAAAGGGCCGTAGGTAATGTTCGGGTGCCCAGAATACTTCTTTGGCCATGACTTCCGGGAACTGTCCGTGCGGCATGGGAAAGTGAAACTTGATGGTGTGGTCATCAATCATTTCGATGTCACCCATTTGTCCCCATACTAGCATCTGGCGGGGGTTGCTTTCGAAATAGCGTATTTCGTGTTCCCACCAATAGAGGATATCGCGTGCGGTAAAGGGGTGGCCATCTGACCAGCGGATACCGCGCCGCAACTGCACCGTGTAGGTTTGTAGATCATCGGAAACCGTCCAGCTTTTTGCCAGATGTGGCTTGATCGGGTACCCTAGTGGTGACCAGCGAGCCAATCGTGCACCCCCGATGCGCCATGTCATGACGCCTACGTCGCCTTCGGAGTTTACGATCCGATACCAACTGCCGCCATATTGGCCAAGCCCTTCTACACCCTGCATAACAACGGGTTCGGGGCCAATCCGCTCCAGAAGCGGGGGTAACTTGCCTTGCTCTACTAGTTCGGCCAGCAGTGGTGACTCTCCCTTGGGAAACCAGTCTGCTTCCGATCCTTCCCTATAATCGACGTCAACGTGCAGGACAGGAACATCTTGTGGGTCGAAAGTCGTGTCCCGGGCGATGGCCGCCTGTTTGATTTCTTCCGGAGTATAATCGGGAAGGGGGGCCTGTAGATTCGGTTGCGCGAGCTTGGCCAGAATACTCAGCAAAACCGTCATGCCAGCCGCCGTGAGTAAGACCGTCAGCAAGAATTTTCCCGTTGTTTTATAAAGTTTCATCATTCCATTTCCTCGGCGCGGAAGCATGCGGTCCATTTACCTGGGGTAATTTCCCGAAGAGGGGGAGGGTTCCCGGGAACATCACAGAGTCCTTTTTGCGCCAAGGGGCAGCGGGGATGAAAACTACAGCCTGCGGGAGGTTTGGCAGGGTCGGCGGTGTCACCGGAAACAGCAGGCCGCAATCGGATATCCGGATCAGGCGATGGGACAGCCGCCAATAGCGCCTGCGTGTAGGGATGAGAAGGTTTGGCATAGATTGCATCGATGTGGCCGAGCTCAACAACTCTACCGCAATACATTACGGCGACGCGGTCGCAGATATGTTTAACTACGCTAAGGTCATGCGCGATGAACATATAGGTTAAGTGCAGTTCTTCCTGTAAATCTTCGAGCAAATTGATCACTTGGGCTTGCACCGATACATCCAGCGCCGAGACGGCCTCATCTGCGACGATAAGCGATGGGTTCATGATAAGCGCTCGGGCTATGCCGATGCGTTGGCGTTGTCCGCCACTGAATGCGTGTGGATAACGGGTTCGGTGCTCCGGTTTTAGTCCTACACGTAATAGCGCTTCAACCACTTGGTCGCGTAGTACAGCACCTTTTGCCAATTGATGGATCACCAAGGGTTCCCCAACAATATCTCCTACGGTCATGCGAGGGTTAAGGGAAGAGAATGGATCCTGAAAAATCATCTGCATTCGTTGGCGCAAGGGTTTCAGTTCGTGGGCTGCCAGTGCTGCCAAATCGACTTGTTGTCCCTCGTAATGGAAATGTACCTCGCCTGAGGTGGGGTTGATCGCTCGCAGGATGGCACGTGCCGCCGTGGTTTTGCCAGATCCGCTCTCTCCAACAATGCCAAGGGTTTCTCCCTTGGCAAGGTCGAAGCTGACATGATGTACCGCACGAACCTCTCCCACTTTCCGTCGCACCAGTCCTTGACTGCGGATCGGGAAGAACTTGCATAAATCGCGCACGGAGAGCAGTGGGGGGGCATCATCTGTTGTGGTCGTCGAAGTGCTCTCCCGCTCTTTCGGCTGAAAAATCTGCTCGCGAGTCCGTGAAACCACCTCGGCAACTTTTTGTATCACGGGAGTCTTGTTCGTCGAAGCTGCCGTATTTTCCTCGGCCGCGATTTCTCGCCAGCGTATGCACGCTGCTCCATGTTGCTCTGTGCGCGCATCCCATTGCGGGGGATTGCCGACATCGCATACGCCCGGCTTGTGGTAGGGGCAGCGAGGATGAAATGGACAGCCGGTTGGAAGTTGTCCGGCAGCCGGTACAGAGCCCTTGATGGAACTCAACCGCGGTTGATCCGTGTTAAGTCCCGGCAAAGAAGCCAAAAGGCCTTTTGTATAAGGATGCATGGGATGCTTCAATACATCACGAACAGAACCTTTCTCCACGATGCGTCCCAGATACATGACGGCTACATCATCGGCGGTCTGGGCAACCACGCCAAGATCATGCGTGATCAGGAGCACGCCAGCCCCCAGGTCGTCACGCACTTTGCTAATGAGTTGCAGAATCTGTGCTTGAATGGTGACATCAAGTGCGGTGGTTGGCTCATCGGCAATCAATAGTCCCGGATTACACACCAAAGCCATGGCAATCATGACACGCTGACGCATACCACCCGAAAACTCGAAAGGATATTGTTTGAGGCGGCTTGCTGGGTTCGGGATGCCAACTTTTGCTAACATTTCCACGGCCCGCGCTTCGGCTTCGGCTTTGGTAACCTTCTGATGTGTGAGAATGGCTTCACAAACTTGATTTCCAACCGTGTGAACGGGGCTGAGTGCCGTCATCGGTTCCTGAAAAATCATACTAGCGACACCACCACGCACATCATAGAGTGCTTTTGCATTCTCTGAAAGCCCAAGCACCTCTACCGAATTTTCTCCCTCCTTGCCGCAGAGCTGAATATTTCCGCCTATGATTTTTCCAGGAGGTCGAATAAGGCGCAGAATCGACATGGACGTTACGCTTTTGCCGCAGCCGCTTTCGCCGACTAAACCTAGGATGCGTCCGCGTTCAATTTGCAGTGAAATACCATCTACGGCGTCAACCGCTCCTGCTTCGGTTTGAAAGCGGACCCGCAAATCCTTGATTTGCAATACAGGTTGTTGCGTCGATGAAAGCATTGTCTATATCTGCGCTGATTCCTCTTTTTCATCAGATAACGCGGCAAAACCACTATGAAATGTGTAGTTGCCCCATCAAGATTCATACAACCATAAATTGTGTGTAAGAAAAAATCAATCTTTGATTCCCCGTTGAGTGCTCGTGTGCAATGTCTAGATGGCCATCCATTTGCTCTATGGTCGTTTTTTCTCTCTTTTGCTTTTCATGAATAGCAAGGTGGCTATTCCAATCGCAATCGCGAGAATCATAGGTATGGTAATTGCAACCGTATGGCTACTGCCAGAAATGCGTATGGGCAGATCAGCGCCAATCTTGGACGTCCCGTACAAGTAGGGGGTTCCGGTATGTGAGCCAATTTCAATGGTACCACTGGATTCTCCAGTATGCTGCGCATTCGAATGATTCATTTTTCTATGCTATAACCCTTTGTGTTTCCTGCGCTGCTATTGCGCCAGCGAATGCCGAGTTGCATTGCTTAATTTTCTCTAGCAGACGGCAGGTGATCGTCAGAACCATGTTTTTTATATCGGAATACTTGCGTCAACGGGATAAAGGCAAAGAAGCTGACGAGGATAAATACATACAGAGCGGCAGCGATGGAATTATGCATGAATCCAACTGCGGTTCCTGCACAAAATCCAATCGGAAGCGCTACAAGAAGCGTTTTTTTGATGCAAACGTACTCCTGTGCTGTTTCGGAGGAAGCCGCGTTTTCGTATTCCCGCAGTAGTTGCTGCGCGCGTTCAGCATCGTTCCGGTCCACTTTTATTCTGATCCCACCAATGGCATTTGCATATAGCGGATGCGCAGAGACAGTCGATTCGGAATCAGGTAACACCGTAACTCCATGACTTTCGAGAAACATACGTTTCATGTCGAAATCCTGTAAGGAGCGACAACTGTGAATTTGCACAGAATTAGTTTTCATGGATCGCCTCCTTGGCTTTGGCTGCCACGTCGTCATCCAGTAGGCAGGATATGGCTAGAATAAAACCTTGCGAAGCTGATTTGCGTTGCATGTCAGATATCAGCATATGCAGCATGGATTTGCGGTGAAATGCAGGTTGCGCCAGGATGGCCTGCAGTGTTTTTCTGACGGCGTCGTCTTCTCTTGCCACTCTTATCAGCGTAACAAACGACTCATTGTCGCCTACCGTACCATAGCTTTTGCGAGATGATTTCATTTTGCGGCTGGGAGAACATGTCGATTGGTCGTTGATACATCTTACCTATAGCGAGCATAGGTTGCTGTGAGGCGGGGTTCAAGAACGATCTAAAACCATGGGGTTGCTTGCTGAAGGCGGTAGCGGTACTTTTGAGGCGTACCAGGAATTGAGGTGTTTATGTGCGGACGTTTTACGCAGAGGCAGAAGTCAGAGGTTGTTGCGAAGTTGCATGGCATCGATAAAGTAGTTGAAAATATTCCTACCAGTTTCAATGTATCTCCAGGACAGGATGTCGCTGCCATTGCAGGTCATGCTGAGCGGCGGCTCGGGCTATTACGATGGGGAATGCCAGCTGCGAGGGCAGGGGGGCGGCCCTTGATCAACGCGCGCGCAGAAACACTGACAGAAAAGCCAACCTTCGCACGATTGCTCAACCAGCGGCGCTGTTTGATCGTGGCAGATGGGTTTTACGAGTGGCGACAAGATCAGGGAAAAAAGCAGCCCGTTTTTATTCACCTGAAGAACCAAGAGCCATTTGTATTTGCCGGGCTGTGGGATTCGTGGCCGCACGAGAATGGGACCATCCGATCTTACTGCACCATCATCACGACGAATGCTAATGCGCTTATTGCGCCCGTGCATCACCGGATGCCGGTCATATTGCCAACTTCGGCAATTGATGCCTGGCTGGATCCCCGATGCCAAAGTCCTACAAAGCTGCTTCAGCCATACCCAGATAATGCGATGGCGTGGTATCCCGTATCCGATGCCGTCAATACACCGACGAACGATAACCCCGATCTAGTAGCCCCGTTGCGTTGAGGACGGTGCTAGTCCCCGATGAGTTCTTCCAGCCGCGCGTTTTGTTCTTCGGCGATTGCTTCAATATCACTTTTTGCGCGTTTACCAGCCTCAATCGCATATCTGCCGGTGATGCCATCCGCCAACAATTCAACTGAAGATCTTGATGCTGTTTGATCTTGTTCCGTTGCTTCGGATGTCGGGCGACAACCATATGTGCAAAGGGTTGCACAAACCAAGCTGATGACAAACACGGGGGTATGATATTTTATCATTCCGTGTTTTGTTCTTATGATGTTGGTGTTCATGATTCCTCCGTTATTCGATTCAAATCAGATTCATTTCGTAGTCTTTGACGCTCGCGCTCCCGCGCTGCCGCAATGCGCTCTGGGGATTTTTCATCAAAGCACAGTGGGCAACTGACGCCTTCTTCGTAGCGTGGGTCGAGCTTGTCCTCTGGTTTCAATGGATTCCAGCAACCTCGGCAGCATTCCGTTTCACCGGGTTCCAGATCTTGATTTACTGTAATCCGGTCGTCGAACACGAAACACTCCCCATCCCAAAGGCTTTCCTCTGTTGGAACCTCCTCGAAATATTTCAAAATTCCACCACGTAGGTGATACACCTCATCAAAGCCCTGTTGCAAAAGAAAGGCCGTTGCTTTCTCACAACGAATCCCGCCCGTACAAAACATCGCGACCTTTTTGTCTTTCCCCGGATCCATGGTCTGCTTCACATAATCCGGGAAGTCAGAGAATTTTTCGGTATGCGGATTCTCCGCACCAGCAAAGGTACCCACACGGATCTCAAAATCATTGCGGGTATCAATAATTCGCACGCCTTCCTCCGAAATCAGTTTGTTCCAATCCTTTGCGTCAACATAATGTCCGACGCGCGCATCGCCGGGACGCAAATCCGGTCGGCCGAGATTGACGATTTCCGATTTAAGCTTCACTTTGGTTTTACGAAACGGCTTGCAATCGGCCTCGGATATTTTTACCTCCAGCGGTCCCGCTCCGACTGTGTTCTCCAAAAAGTCACGCAATGCCGTCATCGCTTCTGCCGATCCTGCCATGGTGCCGTTTAGTCCTTCGGCAGCTAACAACACGCTCCCGCAAATGCCCTGATCATTACAAAACGACAGCAACGGTTCCTGCCAGTCGCGGAAGGCCGGAAAATCGAAAAATTTGTAAAATGCATAGATAGTCCAATTCATAGTCATGTTGTAGCTGGTATTACACATATTGGCAAGTATGCATGGACCACGATCCTATTGAAGTAGCCATATGCTCTTCTACATGTCAGCGGTAGCAGCAAAGAAAGCGCTGGCAGAGGAATAGCCCTTTGTTTTCGGTGTGTGGGCAGGCTAGTAGGCGGACCAGAAGTCCATGCCCTGCCGGGTGGCGAATTCGGAGGTGCTGCTGCCGTCGTTGAGGCGGAGTCGCTCGGATTTGAGCAAATCGCGGAGTTCGGTGAGAATCGTTTGGTGCGTGGGCTTTGTGGCGAGGTTTGTGAGTTCGTCAGGGTCTTGCTGGAGGTCGAAGAGCTGGGTGTGGCGTGTTCCATCCACGGCGTATTCGATCAATTTGTAGCGTTCGTTGCGGATTGCGCGTTGCCACGACATAAAGGCGAAGTAGAGGTGTTCGCGGTGAGGTGCTGTAGCATCCTCGATCACAGGCACCAAGCTCTTGAAGTCGACAGTTTCCGGCACAGGCAAGCCGAGCAAATCACAAAGGGTGGGGTAGAGATCGTTGATATAGCAGAGGTGTCCGCGCGTTTCGCCCTTGGGTATACCTGGCCCTGCAAATATGAGGGGCATACGAACTGCGTGTTCGTAGAGATTTTGCTTGCCGACGAGTCCGTGACGGCCAACGGCGAGACCGTTGTCCGAGGAAAATACGATAATGGTATTATCGTATTGGCCGGACTCTTCAAGTGCTTCAAGAATTCGTCCGATTTGCGCGTCCGTGTGCGTCATGGTAGCGTAATAGTCGGCGGTTGCTTTGCGCACGGCTTCGGCTGTGCGCGGATGGGGAAGGAGCATTTCGTCGCGGACGTCGAGCATGCCGTTGTCAAATGGATGCTCCGGCAAGAACGATGCGGGTAATGGGATTTTTGCAGGGTCATACATGGCGTGATATTCTTCCGGAGCCTGCCAGGGGTCGTGTGGTGTCTGGAAGGCGACATAGGCGTAGAATGGTTGTTTGCTGCCTGCGTGTTCTTTAATAAAGGCCACGGTATCGTCGGCATACATCTCGGCAGAATGCAGACCTCGTATGCGGACAGGTCTTGCTTCGCTGTAGTCGCCATCCTGGCGGAACGCGATAATGGGGACGTTATACTGGTTGCTCATTCCTTGCAAAAGCATACGTCCGCCATGGGTGTAGGCGCGTCCGATGTGACCAGTGCGGCCGGGGTCATTCTTGCCAACAACGAAAGTGAGATAACCGCCAGCGCGAAAGACTTCAGGAAGGGTTTTGTTCTTCTCGGAGATTTCATAGCTCCAAATGCCCTGATTCTCGATGTTCCAAAGTGAGCGACCGGTCAGCACCATGGCGCGCGAGGGTAGACAGACCCCTGGTGAACTGGCCCCCATGATGTAGGCATTGGTGAAGGCGGTCCCTTCGCGGACCAGGCGGTCAATATACGGCGTTTGGATATGGGGATTGCCAAGTGCTCCTACAAGTTCGGCATTCTGGTCGTCAGTAAAAATAAAGAGAACATTGGGGGTGATCGCCTCCTCACTTGCATGTAACATGCCGAAGCTGAGAAACATTGAGAGAATGGCATTTTGGATAACACGTTTCATGGAGTGCACAAAACCTAGCCGCATTAGACTGGTGAGGTCAAGATTTGATTCGGAAAATGGCGCAGGTGTAGGGTTGCTGCACTTGCCCTGCGCCTGCAAATTTATGTATGGTCCCCGTAGCGGGAATCTTTGCAGGCATGGAGGGTGCGAGTTATGGCGGATGATTCAAAGCAGGATATTGTCGGGTTGGCACGGGCATATGACTGTTATGAGACCGTGGATGCGAGTGCGTTTCAGCGCAAAGCGCGTATCCTGCAGTCGATGTGGCGGGAAGAGCGTGGGTATCCGGTGGGCATCAGAAACGGAAAGCGTTATGGTGCCAGACTGGCGATGCCTTGGGCGCGCGAGTCGCTGGCAAATTACATGACGGAGATTGCCAAGGATGCTGTCCGCCGGGAGGTGCTGGATCCTGTCCGCAGCAAGGGCAAGCTATACGGCAAGCCCCGGATCTTCGACAACCTGCTTTCGAGCCAGCCGTTATGCTTTAACCTGTTTGCGGAACTGCAGGCTGATTTGGAAGCTGCCACCGCTTTTGTGCGAGCTATGGGCGTAGAGCAGGCTACGGAAGTCACAGCTATAGCATTCGAGCATTCTCCCGGCAGGGGTGATGAGGCCTATACCGGGGATCGCTCAGCATTTGATGTGTTTGTCGAATATAGCACAAAGACCGGTAATAGCGGTTTTCTGGGTATCGAGGTCAAGTATCACGAGAACCTCATCGGCAAGGCGGCAATGCTTCGCGGACGCTACGAGGAGGTGGCGCAAGCATCAGGCGCGTTCAAACCGGACAGCTTGCCCGACCTGCGTATACAGCCGCTGCAACAGATCTGGCGTGATCATCTTTTGGCTTGCAGTGTGCTGCACCACGGTGACTATGACGAGGGGGCCTTTGTTTTCCTGTACCCGCGTGACAACCAGCATTGTGCAGAGGCTGTTGACCAATACAGGGCTTGTCTGCTGCAGCATGATACTTTTCTGGTGTGGACGCTTGAGGAAGCTTGGCAAGCGGCTCGTGCCAGCTTGGGAAAAGACTGGGGGAAGCTATTTTACGATCGCTATCTCGATTTTGCGCGTGTGGAGCGAGTCTGATGTCAACGAACTGGATACCGCAGCATCCTGTATCTTTTGATAAATTTGCGGCATTTGATCGCGACGGTATTCTGGCGCAGACGGTTGACGAAGGTCAGGGGCTCGTTTTGACCGATGGACAGAATTATTTGGATGTGTACCCAATGCCGGAACAGGGTACGGTATTGCTGGAGCGAAGTGGTGCCAATGACCCTGTGCGAATTCTGGAAGCGATAGAGGATACCTTCGGTATCAAACTCGTAAGTGAGTACGATGCAGAGTACGAGGAGCTGGCAGAGCAAATTATCAAGAGTTAGGCAGGGAGGTGGATTATGTTTGTTGTGCATGTATTTGTTGATGTTAAAAGCGAAGCTGTGGATGCGTTCAAGGAGGCGACGGCAGAGAATGCTGCGTGTAGTCGACAGGAACCGGGGATTGCGCGGTTTGATGTCGTTCAGGAGCGCGAGGATCCCACCCGTTTTGTTCTAGTAGAGGTATACCGGACCCAGGCGGACACATTGCGGCACAAGGAAACAGATCATTACCAGAAATGGCGGGATACCGTTGAAAGCATGATGGCATCTCCCCGCCGCAGTATCAAATTCGTGAATATCTCGCCAGATGATAATGGGTGGGATAGCGTGTAATAGTGGGGCACAGGGTTGGGTTTCGGTTTTCCGTATTGGCCAGCTTTTTTCTTACAGCGTGGATTTTATCTCTCAAATCGGATTTTAAGGGCTCCAGAAGGCCATTTTATATGTCTAAGGCATTGATCGAGAATAGATTATAGCGCTTAACCCCAAAGTGCCCATTGCGCGGCTATACATTGAGGCGATAGCGGGTGGATTTCCGCGTGCCGCTGCGCGTCAGGGCCTTCTTCAAAACGAGATCCTGGAGGTCGCGTGTAGCGGTCGATGCAGAGGTGAGTGTAATTCGCATATAGTTTTCGGCGCTTAATCCGCCCTTGAAGCCTGCCGGACCTTCGCGGAACAGACGTGCCAGCACTTTTTCCTGTCGGTTATTGAGTTGTCCTTTCAGGCGAGCATATAGTTTCGCCTTGTCGATAATGAATGCAATATAGCGCAGGGAATACGCCTGGGCATCGAGAACAACGCGAGCGAACCATGTCAGCCAATCGGTAATGTCGAGAAGCTGGTTGTTGCGTTCCAGAGCTGCATAGTAGGCTTTTCGTCTTGTCTCGATACCATGCGCGAGTGCAATCAGGCTGGGGTGGCCAATCGATTGGGAAAGGGCCATTTTCGAAATAGCCCGTCCAATACGTCCATTCCCATCCTCGAATGGGTGAATGCAGACAAAATGCAGATGTGCCATTCCTGCCCGTGCCAATGCAGGCAAGGGGATGGATGGCTTATGGGGTGCCGTGCGGTTAAACCACTCAAGAAACCGATTCATTTCCGTCGGTACGCGGTCCGCGGGTGGCGCTTCAAAATGGATGGTTCGGCGATGCATGGCACCGGAGACAACTTGCATGGGCTCTGCGGTCGTCCGATAGCAACCAAGATCGATCAAGTCGCGTCGCCCTTGCGTCAACAGGTTGTGCCAATGGAACAATGTTTTGTCGGAGAGGGGAATGTTCCAGTGGCGGTAAACATCAACCATCATCCGGGCAATCCCATCTTCAGCGACCGGGACCTGCTTTTTGTCTGATTGCAAACCGAATTGCTTCCGGATGGAGGACTGAATGCTGTCGCGGTTGAGCATCTCGCCTTCAATGGCTGATGTTTGGTAAGCCTCCTCGCTGACCAACTCCACGCGCAGCGTGTCGAATTGCTCTTGATCCAAGTGTTTGCAGGCCCCCAGGATGATGCCGGACGACTGCAGGAATTCAGATTCCAATGATTTCAGGGCTTCCGCGTCGTACGTAAACTGCGGCCAGTCTTGTTTTTGCCAATTCCATTTCATGGGCTATATAATCGCATATTATAGCCCATAAATAAACTGTAATATGAGCGATAAAAATTGTGTTTATAGCCCAGCGTAAAACCGCCTGTTGGGCTTTGCCCTGCTGACATCCGCCGCAAATGGATTGACCCACTTACTCCCTAAACTGCCGTTATTGTACAGAAAATCGGGTTTTAAGTGCTCCAGAAGGCTATTTTAGATGGCTAAGGCATTGATCGAGAATAGATTACAGCGGCTTAGCCGCAAAGTTTCCCGTAGGCTCTCTGATTTCTATTTTCTCGGTCAGACCCTGATGGCGACCCTGATGGGTCCATTCGCCTCTACCGGATGGGCCTAAAAGATCACTTGCCTGTGTTCGTGCTTGGTGTTATATTCTTACCAGTAAGACGAAAGGGGTTTGTTATGAATGCTGTAGCCACAACGCGTATGTCCTCAAAAGGGCAAGTAGTCATTCCGGAAGAGGTCAGAACTCGACTTGGTTTTAACGCCGGTTCACAGTTTATTGTCATGGGCGAAAATGATGTGATTATACTAAAATCAATCACCCCGCCCTCTATGAAGGATTTTGATAGCATGATTCAGCGGGCGAGGGGGCAGGCTAAAGCTGTCGGTCTGAAGCCTGCGGATGTGGCTGCCGCAATCAAGAAAGTACGCCGCCGATCTCCCTGAACAAGTTTGTACCGATGCCGATGACGACATGTTTCTCGCTTGTGCGCTTGCCTCCGGCGCAAAGATCATCGCCAGCGGGGATAAGGCATTACTCAAGACCTCAGGTTATCGCGGTATTGAAGTGCTGAAACCGAAAGATTTTGCTGCCCGCTACCTTGCGTAATGCAGAAACAACCACGCACTTCGATCATTACAAATGGTGATGCGCCTATGGGGGCTTCGTCCTGCTGGCATCTGCCGCTAATGGATGGGGCTGATTGTTCCCGGAAGAGCCAGGCGGATTCAGGGATGTTGTAATATGGTGTCATGTGGGAATGTGATTGATCCAATGATAGACTGGCTGCAACAGAAAATCTTCCAGTGCAATGCCGTCGCCGCCGATCAGCAGTTGGCGCTGCGGCTTGAACGCCTGCACGAAGGCTGCCGTGCCTGGATGGGCGATGGGTGCCCGGCCGCTTTTCACTTCAATGGCGGTCAGGCGGCGCCCTGCCTGCACAATGAAATCCACTTCGTTGTTGCCGTCGCGCCAGTAATGCAGCTTGCAATCTCCTGACATGGCTGCGCTTGCCAGGTGTGCGCCAACGGCGGATTCCACCAGACGGCCCCAGAACTCTCGATCGGAGCGCGCATCGTCGCGTGTGTAGCCCGAGGTTGCCGTCATCAGCGCGGTATTTAGAACCTGCAATTTCGGGCTGGAGCCCCGGCGTCTAGCGGCATCACCTGCGTACTTCGGCAATCCGCAGACCATACCGGCGCCTGCCAGCAGTTCCAGATAATGGGCCAGTGTGGTGGTGTTTCCAGCATCATGCAATTGCCCCAGCATCTTCGTGTACGACAACACCTGGCCTGAATATTGACAAGCCAGCTCAAACAACTGACGGAGCAAGGCCGGTTTGTCCACGCGGGTCAACAGCAGGACATCGCGTGAAATAGCGGTTTCGATCAGGCTGTCCAGGATGTAGCGAGCCCAGCGCTTCGGTTCTTCAATTAGGGGGGCCGCACCGGGATAACCACCATAGAACACGAATTCATCCAGCGACCATCCAAAGGCACTCTGCATTTCGGCGTAGGACCAATGAGGCAGGAAAATGACTTCAAAGCGGCCAGCCAGGCTTTCGGTCAGCCCCTGCGTGATCAGGAGTGGTGCTGACCCGAGAAGCACAATATGGAGCGTGCGTTTGGCACGTGTATCCTCATCCCACAAGCGTTTGACGGTTTCAGACCAGCCGGGAATTTTCTGGACCTCATCGAGAATCAGAACGCCCCTCCCTGAGTCGGAAGAAAGTCGAGCGGCCTCCCATTGCTGGGTGATCCAATCGACACCACGCAGCATCGGTTCATCCGCACTTGCATAACGCACCGGAACGTCCAGCACTTCGGCTACCTGTTGGACCAGCGTTGACTTGCCGACCTGTCGAGGCCCCGCCAAAATCTGGATGAATCGCCGCGGTTCATGCAGGCGTTGCGCAAGCACGGCACCCTGGGGCCGCTGATAGTGATCTTTTGTTTTGCTTTTCATGTTGAGTAAAATTACTCAATAGGATTAGTAAATCAAGCAATAAGTTGATTGCCGTCTTATGCATCTTGCGCAGCACGCATAATTTCAACGGGATGCCCCGAACGCCATAAGACCGATCAGCTCTTGAATACGCCATTGCCGGACAGCCATTTAGTGTCATCGGTTCGGCGGTATTCCTTCGAGTCTCCAATTCATCTGTAGTGTACAATGTCTAGATGCGACCCCTCAGATCTCACCTGTTCCGGAAACCGCAGAATACGCAAAATACGTAGAAGATGATGGGGATTATGTAACCGCTAATTTGTCTAATTGCGCGAATTGGTAATGCGGCTATGGGGCTTCGTCCTGCTGGCATCTGCCGCTAATGGATGGGGCCAATCATTTTCTTGCAGTGTGAAATGTGAAGGGCGTGTTGCCCTCTCTAATTTGGGGAGGAAATGAAATGTTGAAAGGAGTTATGGCCAGAGGTATAGTCTGAATCATGATTGATTTGGTGCATAAGAAATACGATGAATTGGTCGAGCTTTGTCGGCGATTTAATGTCGAAAAACTCGATCTTTTCGGTTCGGCTGTGACCGGAAAGTTTAATCCGGAAACCAGTGATTTGGACTTCATTATAGAGTTTGAAGACCGTAAATCACCAGGGCTACTGGGGCGGTATCTTGATTTTGCGCAGGCACTAGAGAGCCTTTTTGGGCGTCATGTTGACTTGCTAACACCTCGGTCTATACGCAATCCTTTTTTCCGTGCCCAAATAGATAATACCCGTGAGCAACTTTATGACAGACGAGCTTCGACAGCGCATTCATGACGCGATTTCTGCTTGCAAAGCCATCATCGCGTTTACAGAAGGTATCTCGCTGGACGCTTATAGCGCGGATTTATTGATGCGATCTGCAGTGGAACGGCAGTTTGAGATACTCGGCGAAGCACTGAATCGTGCCGACACGCTGGATGATGGGATGATTCAGAACCTACCGGACTTGCCGAGAATTGTAGGCATGCGTAACAGGATTATTCACGGGTATGATTCTGTAGATGACGAAATTATTTGGGATGCAGTTCAGCATTATGTGCCGAAGTTGCTGAAAGATCTCGGTATGATTTCGGATAAGTAGTAGTCTTCTGTCTTCCGTCTTTGGTCTTCCGTCTGATTTGCAAGGGTTAGCCATACCCCAGTCGGTGCTTTGCTTCGGCGGTGGGCGAGTTGGTTACGGAAGAGCCAGGCGGCTTCAGGGAAATATGGTGTCATGTGGGAATGCTGATTTTGTCGGTTGATGATAAGCTTTCAATGGTTGCCGGAAATGCATTGGAGAGTGGTTCGGCAGTATTCCTTTCAGTCGCCTAATCATCGGTCGTGTACAATGTCTAGATGCGACCCCGTCGCCTTGGAGTTGGGCAGTTGTGAAGGCCTGGGTGTCGGTTGCGTATGGATGGCAAGAGAGGTAGAATACCCAGTTTAGGGAACGGAGGAAGATTTTTGGTCGTTGCGAATGGGTATTCGCCTGGTGGGCTTCGACCTGCTAAGATAAGCGCTAATGGATGGCATCTGTCTTATTGACAAAGGTGGATGACGGGGGCATCTTTCGAACAAGAATGCCGAAACTTTATGAATACTTTGGTTTGATTGTGCTGTTCTACGCGAATGAGCACGACCCCGTGCATGTTCATGGCATGTATCAGGGGGCGGAATGTAGAGCGGAGTTTAATATCCAGGATGGGCGTGTTGTCGGGATATCGTTTAGCGATGTTAAAGGTCGCAGGCCGCTTGAACCTGCACAGCTTGCCGACTTTAAAAAACTGGTATCCGCTTATGCGGATGATATTGTTCGGAAATGGGTTGATTTCTTTGTTCTTCACAAGCGCATCACACCGGAACGGATAACAAAGAGACTATAAACATGCTTGCGCCAGGGAAAGAAATATTAATTACCTCGGTTGAACCGTTGGGCGCGTATTGTTTGCGCATTAGCTTTTCGGATGGTCATGTGGCAGATGTCGATTTCGAACCATTTCTGCAGGCATCCAAGCATCCGGAAACACGAAAGTATTTGGATACGGACTTGTTTGGTAGCTACCGTATTGAATGGGGCAATCTAGTCTGGGGAGATTATGATCTGTGCTTCCCATTGGAATCTCTTTATGAGGATGCGTTGCAAGAATCACCGTTACAAGCAGTAGCCGAGGATCGCGCTGCTTATGGACGGCAAGAGAGGTGAATTTTCTTACTCGGGGAATGGGGGATTTGCCACTCCCTCTGGTCGTTGCGAATGGTAATTCGCCAGTTGGGCTTCTCCCTTCTGACATCCACCTCGAATGGATGATCCTTAAACTGCATTTTTTGTGCAGAAAATCGGGTTTTAAGGGCTCCAGAAGGGCATTTCAGATGGCTAAGGCATTGAACGAGAATAGATTATAGCGGCTTAGCCGCAAAGTGCGCTGAAATGCGTTGAAGAGTGGTTCGGCAGTATTCCTTTCACTCGACAAATCATTGGTCGTGTACAATGTCTAGATGCGACCCCTCTAAGATT
>PWYP01000062.1 GCA_003567805.1 PVC group bacterium | reverse complement strand
TACGTCTGCCAAGCAGATCGGCGTTGCATATCTTTCGTCTTAAACGCATTGGTGTTGGGTTTCATGTTTTTATGTTCATTATGGTTGTACATCATTTGTAGCGTATAGTTCGGTTATATAGTAGGTATGTCAAGCATCGTTCCTGTGTCGGGATATAGGACGCAAAATTGTTAGTAGAGTTCGAAAAGGTGCAAGTTCATGCTTGCGCACACATAAATAATAGTTAGGATTGATCTCAGGGAGAAATGGTTAAGGGCAGTTCGTTGCGTTTGTAGGGTTTATAAAGTCGGTCGGGCTGATTTATATATTGATGTAATAGCTGTTATGGGGGCGCTATGAATACATCGTTTGATTCGGATCACGATGAAGGTATTGTTGCTGGTGGACAGTTGACGTTATTTCGACAATTGCTGGAGCATTTTCCTGAGACGATATACTGCTCGCATTTTACGCCTGAACGAGAGGTCGTATTTATATCCGGTGGAGTAGAGGCATTGACCGGATATCCTCCTGATTATTTTACCGGTTCATCTGCCGCCCCTTTACAAGATTGTGTACATCCAGATGATCGTGAAAGAGTGAGGCAGATTGTCACGGAAGCTGTGACTAAAAATAATCCCTTCAAGTGCGAGTATCGCATCATTACTGCGGACAATGTTGTAAAATGGGTATGGGAGCATGGCAGGGCGCTACAGGTTACTGAACCATCCGGCTCCTTGCTGTTGGAAGGTCTTATGATTGATATTACATCTATCAAGCAGGGCCAGCGGACAGCACGTGAGTATCAACGTTTACATAGTCGTCTGGAAACGCTGCAGAAAGAAGATAGTCTTCATCGCGTCATGGGATCTGTCGCACATTTATTCAACAATAAGCTCCATGCGGCTTTAGGCTTTTTGGAGATGGCTGAGCTTGAGCAACGGAACTTGCATCGATTTGACGTGATCCGCTCGTTACAGCCCATTCAGGCTAGTCTCATGGAGGCAGCGCGAATTAGTTCACGTATGCTTGCCTGTGCGGGTGAGATTCAGAATGCAAAACGTGTTGTAGATTTAGCGTCGGTTTGTAACGAATTACATGATGAGTTGAAACGATCAGTGCCTCCACAAATTGTTTTTTCCTGGAAATGTAATGTGTCGGACGCTGCCGTTATTGGGGATCCGAATGGCTTACGGGAAATGATCAAAGCTATGGTTTTTAATGCATTTGAGTCTTCTGGGGTGAAAAACGTAATGTTACATTTGGATTATTCTCAAACTTTAGCGTGTTCAAATGATGTAATATGTGTACCAGAGGATTGGAGAAGTCAGCATCAAAGCAGTGTGTGCATATCTGTGCGCGATGATGGAGAGGGCATATCTCCCACCATGATGCGTCAGATATTTGATCCGTTTTTCAGCACGAAGTTTGTTGGGCGCGGGATTGGATTGACGTTCGCGCTAGAGCAAGCCCGGTCCCATGATGGTTGTGTGTGCGTGCGCAGTACAGAGGATGTTGAAACCTGTTTTTCGGTATGTTTGCCAGTACTGTCATCTTGTGGAGATTTGAAGGATGCGATTCGAGATGTAGATGCAGAAAGCCGCGTGGAAACGAACTCATGTGCTTGTATATTGGTTGTAGATGACGAAAAGCCGCTGCGGCAAATGGCTGCTATACAGGTTCGCAGTTTGGGATATATACCCTTGCTAGCATCGAATATGTCGGAAGCGCTGGAGCTTCTCGATCGACATGCAGAGAGAATCGCCGCTGTGATTAGTGACATCAGGATGCCCGGCAAAAGCGGCTGGGAATTATTATTGGCCATTCGCGAAAAGCATGCAAATTTGCCTGTTATTTTGATGAGTGCATATGAAAAGGCAACCGCGTCACCCTCGCCTGAGCATTCACTGCCTAATGGTTTCTTGCGAAAGCCTTATCTTACGGATGAACTCCGCGCACTTCTCTCGCAATGTATCGGAGAATCCGGCTAAAGAGTATGTAGTGTGCCTATACGCTCCGGATTAGTGCATGGCTCTCTCTAAGCTATTTTCTGTACCTGCGTGTCTAAACGTTGTAGAAGTATACGAGAAAAAACGTGTAACTCCAGCAACGTCTCACACAGGTTTTTAATGAAGTATCGAAAAGGCATTATACCCCGGTTGCATAAACGCTGTTTGCTTTATTCTTTTGTTGCGATATTGACGGCAAATGCAGAGTTAGCTGATATGTCAGCAGGGGGGCCTTATGAGCCGGAACAGGAATATCGGCTGTCCATAACGGGGATCATTGGCACGGTGGAAGATGATCATGTCTTGGTTACGCGCGTGAAGCCTGCTTCCCCGGTTGATGGACGTGTGGAACCGGGCGATCGGTTGATTCGTTTACAGGGCATTCTCCTCGCGAACCATTTGCCGCAAACGATGCGCCGCCACATGCTGCGTTTGTGGCGTGAGAATGATGGTCGGCTCGCATTGACCTTTGCTCGAACGGCCGGAGATCGAGTGAAGACCTTTACGTTGCGGTTGCATTTGCCTGCCCCGCCGGGCACGATCCAGCACTTTGGTCCGATGGGAATTTACGGGGCTATTCAAAACGATCATATTGAAATTACCGATATCAAGGCTGGCTCCCCTGCAGATGGGGTACTCATGATAGGG
Organism: PVC group bacterium; assembly: GCA_003567805.1. The sequence continues at coordinate 9,142 of PWYP01000062.1, read as the reverse complement.
GACCGTATCATCGTGTTGTTAAGGGGGAACAGGCCGGTGCCGGTGAGGGGCGAAGTGTATACATTGTTTGCCGATCACATTGCGTATGCTGAGGGGGGAGCAAGAGGCGGAAAAATGCATCTTGGCATCGTACGCGCTACGGCAGAAAATGGCTCGCAGGAATCTGCTCAAAAGTTGCTGCAGCTACCAGTTCTTGGTTCCCGCAGTGTGACGAGTCCATTTGCATGCCCGAAAACCGATACCTTGATCGATCGCGCAGCGGAGCATCTCGTGGCGAGTGGAGACATGGGACAATTGCATATTGGACTATTGGGGCTGCTGTCCACGGGGGAGGAGCGTTTTATTGCATATGTGGGGGAACGTTTACGCGAAGCGGCTTTTGCTCAACCAGATCTTGAACTATCAATGTCAGCCTCGATGATCAGTTGGCCTTGGGCTTACCAGTTGATCACGCTCTGTGAGTATTATCTCTTAACGGAGGAGGAATCCGTTTTGCCTGCGATTCGGACGGCAGCATTGACCTTTGCGCGTGGTCAGGATGTAGCTGGGCTATGGAATCATCGTATGGCAGATCCCGATGCGAATCGCGGGCAATACCATGGGCGTCTATATGGGTACGGCGCCATTAATCAGACATCGGCACCGATCTGGATCGGGCTGATACTGGCTGAGAAATGCGGTATCGATGAGCCTGAAATCCGGCGCGCCATCGAAAAAACACGCGCGTTATATGCAAACTGGGCAGGCAAGGGGGGATTGCCATATGGGAATCACGCTGCCATGGAGCACATTCTTACCAACAACGGAACGAGCGGGAGTGTTGCGGTGGGATTTGCCCTGCTGGGCGATGTAGAGGAAGCACGGTTTTATGCAAGACTCTCTGCGGCATCGCATGGCGATATTTTTACCGGTCATACTGGGCCCTTCTTCAATTACTTTTGGTCGAGCCTAGGGGCCAATGTGCTGGGGCCTGAAGTCTGGGCAGCCTATGAGCGCCAGATTGACTGGCTGCGGACCATGACGCGGGGGGGGGATGGCAGTTTTCAATACATGGAGCAAAGGGGTGATATTTTTTCCTATAGTGATTTGAGTTCCACGGGTGCCAACTTGTTGACGCTGACGGCGGGGCGGCGTGCTTTGCACATCACCGGCAAAGATATGAATGCCATGCTCCGCCTTGGAGGGGGCGCCGCATTGGCTGCGGTTGAGCGCCCTGCGCCTGATACAGGTATGTGTATCGATAGCTTACTTGATTGCCTCGGGCATGCCTTACCGCCGGTACGCTTGGAGGCTGCGCAGGCATTAAGCGAACTTGTAGCAGCATCGAGTGATGATGCAGGGCAGGAGTCAGGTATGCATGCAGATGTAACGAGGCGATTGCTTAAGATGCTTCTGGATGGAAGTCAGGAGCAGCGCATCGGTGCTTTACATGCTTTACGCAGTATCGAGGCTGCAGATGTAGCAAACCAGCTGCTGACTATCATACAGGATGTATCGGATGACCTTTGGATACGGGAGCTTGCAGTCAGTACAGTAGCGGAGATTGCATCCCCCGATCTCTTTGCCAATCAGTTGCTAGCAGTGCTTGTCATGGATAAGCCTTACGATCCTTTTGGTAATTTAGATTTGGCGTTAGGGCGTGCGCTAGTCAACATGCTTTCTCCTGATCCGTATGCGCACGATTTGGATTGGGATTTGTTTTATGATGGTCTTATTTCATTGCTAGATCACCCGCATATGTGGGCACGCAATGCAGGTATGCGCTTGTTAGCAAACATTCCGACAGGTGATTTTTATCGGGTCGCAGAGCGCGTCTTGCATGTAATACGGGATGAAGACCTTTCCTACACGGCATATCATGCAGATGGACATCGCCAGGCGGGGCTTGCTCTGCTGAATCGCTTGCATATCGAAGAGGTTCTTGCATTGGCCGTTCAAACGATTGATGCGCCCACGGGGCAGCAAGGCGTGCGCCGGCGCAACCGGATAAACCTGATTCGTTCCTTTGGACGAGAAGCTGAGCCTGTAATTCCTTTGTTAGAGGAAGTGCTTGGCGATGCTGCCGCGCCGCTCGTCGAATCAATTAGGACATCAGAAGTCCGGCGCGAAATGATTCCTCTGGTTGAATTGATGCAAGAGGCGGAATCGTTATGAGTTGCTGTATGCATGAGGAGCAAGGATGCGTGGTGTTCGCACTCTGATAGCAGTTTGTGTGGGCTTGTGCTTGTCTGTCGTCATCTGGGTTGTTGTGCCGTATAACAATTTTCTGCTTAATAATAGTTTTATTAGCGATGGGTATTTGCCGGAAATTGTGATGATCCTGCTGGTCTTGCTTGTGCTCATTGTCAACCCTGTGCTTGCACGCCTATCTCCGGCGGCTTCTTTTTCACAACAACAGATCATTCTCATCGTCAGTATGCTGTTGTTTGCAGCGGTTATTCCGAGCAATGGCCTGATGCGGTTTTTCCCACATAGTCTTGCTATGGCAACGCAACAGATCAATGAATCCGATGTTGTGGCGACCGCTGTTTCTGACTCCCGCTTGCCGGCAGCATTATTTCCTGATGCTATTGGCCCCGGATTGGATACGCCGGTTGTCGATGCATTCCTTGATGAGTTGCATCAGGATGAGACAATACCCTGGGGCCGTTGGCTCGTACCGATGCTGTCATGGGGGACGCTGGTTGTTGCATTCTGGACTTTGATGATCGGGCTTGGCTTTATCGTGCTTCCCCAGTGGATGCATCATGAGCGCTTGCCATTTCCGTTGCTGCGCATTTATGGGGCGCTCGTGGAACCACCGGCGGAGGGACGCACCGTGGCACCCTTATTTACGTCACGGTTATTCTGGATCGGTTTTGGGGTCGTGTTCTTGCTATATACAACAAATGGATTGTCGATCCTGACTGGAGGCGGTTTCCCTGCATTTCCCTTGCGGTGGGATATCTCCTATCTTTTTACGGATGGTGTGTGGGTTCATGCTCCCGGATTTTTGCGAGGTTCGCGTCTCTTTTTCCTGTTTATAGGGTTAGCGTATTTTATGCCGAATCGCTACAGCTTCTCCATTTGGTTTATGGTACTGGCGTATGGCTTGTTTATCATGTTTGCTCGTACCTACATGCCATTATTTCAACCTTTGACGATATATGATCAGACCAGTGGTGCTTTCATTGCCATGGCGGCCTGGATCGTTTGGTTAGGTCGCAGCACGTATTGTCGCTTGTTCTTGTCGGCAGTAGGTCTGGGGAGAAGCGAAGAGGTTGATCCGGTGGGGCGGCTGGCCGCCAGACTATTTCTCGGCGGGTCCATGGGGATGTTGATTTGGTTTATGTGGGCCGGTACCGGTTTTGTTGCTGCTGTGGGATTCGTGTTGCTGGCTATCGTCATCATGATTATGGTCGCGCGGGTCGTGGCAGAAACCGGGGTCGCATATATTTGGATTATTCCGCTGACGGCAACGCGGATCTTCGGTCTGTTTCCCAGTCGCTTTTTTCATATTGCCACGGTGTTGATGGAACGTGCCCACTACGTGGTTGCGAATCGCGCTTCTGCAGTCAGTGCTGCGGTGATGGCCATGCTTGCGTTAGGACTAAATCGCAAGGCATCTGAGGAACACAAGATGGGACTGGCTTGGTTAGGTCTGGGTGTTTTGGTAATCGGTTTTATCGTGTGTGGGGCGGTGCATCTTCATATGGGATATCATCACGTTACTTCTCTAGATGGAATCAATATGCCGGTCGTTGGAAGAGGGGCACAGATGATGAGTATTGATCCCATGCGGCGGTTACTAACGGCACGTGAAACCGGCTTTGCTTTCGGACAATTACGTACGATGCTGGGTGGTGTTGTGTTGGCCATTGCCTTGCTCATGCTGTGTGCGCGCTTTCCGTCATGGCCCTTACACCCTGTCGGGCTGCTGTTTGTCTATTCCTCGATTGGACTCCGTATCACGGTCAGTATTTTCTTTGGGTGGCTGATAAAGTCGCTCATATTGCGATATGGCGGCAACCGCGCTTATCGGGCATGCATCCCGCTGTTTCTGGGGATTATGTTCGGGGAAATATTTGCGAATGCATTTTGGACATTGGTACCTCTTGTGCAGATTCTCTTCGGTGCCGATCCGGTACATTTGCAGCGTCTGATCATATTCCAGTATACGTAAAACATTCGTGAAAGTGCATCATTGCGCTCCATATTATCGTGGGTGAGTATGGAGTGCGGCGATCTGAATCGCCGCTTTGGGGGGCACGGAGTGCCGGGGGCAATGATAGGCTTAGCGCGATTGATGAATCGATGGTTTGCTATGAGTCGAGTAGGCTGGGGGGGCGCTCCGCTTGGATGAAAGCGGTGAGATCGCTTCGCTCGCCTGTCCCGCCGTAGCGTATTCGCGAAGGGGGATCACCGCACTCCATATTGATTGGTGGTGGATATGGAGTGCGGCATAATTCTGACGCGAAACGCTTAGCTTACAATGGCCTTGATCGTTTCTGGCGAGAGCTCTTGTAGTGGCTTTTGGGCTGCACCGTCTGCGTAAGCATACAGACACTTGAGCAGTTGGCGTGCTTCGGGATGTTGTTGCAAGCCGAGTAAGTCAATGGTGCAGATAATCAGCCGTCCTTTGCCAACTTTTGCCTCGATGATGAGTCCCAGCTTATGGTTGCGATCAAAACCATCGATCACCTGAACAAGAGGGCGGAAGGATGGTGGGGTATCGTCCAGAATCATGGGGGCACTATGCTTAACCAATTGCCACCATTGCCAATTGGAATGGAATTCCGTAGGGAAATCCTTGAAGAGCGCATGCTTTGGGTCGAGCAGAATTCCCTGCGTTCCTGGAAACTGTTTGCCATCCGGTGTCTTTTTGTTGCCCATACGAAACATAGGCGACCAGAATCCCGTCTGAAAAGCCATCCGCACGGTTTTCTTGAGAGAACCGAGCTTGGTTAAAAGCAGTACAGTTGCGCCGGCTTCCAATTCGCCTTGCACTTTGCGGTTCAGGCTCCGTGTAACCGTGACTCCTTTTGGCGCTGCAATGATATTCTTACCTTGAAGATTTTTCAAACCCTTGGCGGCGGCAAGGGATTGCCGCCCTCGATTATCATATGATATTTTGGAGGGACGCAATCCTTTGCGTCCGCTACCAAAGTCCTGCTGGATGGTGATGTCCGGGTATACCCAGATGTCGTAGCTGTTCTTGTACGGCGTGCCTGGAATCGCAATTGTCACCCGTAGTTTCTCGGCTTTTTTACTGCCGCTGAGATCAGCGGAGAACAAATCGACATCGGTTACATTGCCTGTGCGAATGTCCATGGAACGGGTTTGTCCCTTGGCGACGATCTTTTTGCCGGCCGCGATTGACCAGTTGATATGTTTCTGTTCGAAATCTTTCGAACCATAGTGGGCAACGCGAATGCGGCCATGGAAGGTTTCCGTATTGGTCCATGTATATTTGGTCATCCAGAGTAAGGGGACCGTTTCGCAACAGAATGCCCGCCAGGCTTCCGGGGTGATCAAGCCCTTGGAATCCATAAAGGCATCCAGAATGCCGACGAGGGCTGTGCCCTGACCACTGAAGTCCATGATGTCGAGGAGATGAAATCCACCATGGCCAGCGGTACGTAAGCAGGCCTCGATATCCTCGCGATGACAGATCACCGATAGCGCGCCAGATGCCTTGAGAAAGTCCAGTGCTTGATCGAGCATTCCTGCGGCTTTGAGGCGCTCCCGGAATACTTCAAAATTGCGAGCACGTAAGACCCCCGTGTACTTTTTGATTTCGCGATAGTCGGGGTATACTTCGAATTCGCCATTTTCGTGGGTGACAACAGGAATCGGAACCCCCTGAATGGCAGAGCCATAGTCAACGGTTGTGGATGGGGCTTGGTAATCAATATGAAGATTCGATTCAAACGATGCTCCCCGCACGGGACGATTCCGGGATGTGCCGCGTGTAACCCAGAATTCATCCCCTTCTCGGAGGCCAATGTCCCAATGGAAGTGTCCCGATCCCATGGCATACAAGTGACGATTGTCAATCGAACGAAAGTAATCGCACATCCCGCGCATGACGCTTTCATCGCCGCCAAGCTCATTGCCGAGTGTGAGCATGCAAAACGAGGGGTGATTGCCATAGGCTTTGAGAATGCGTTCTCCTTCACGCGTGAGATAGGCGGTTCGGATGGCGGGCGGACCGCCATCACCCTCCAGTTCGTCCAGCGTTTCATAGGCTTCTGCGGGTGGGCGATAGTCCTTATTGTCAGGGGCTGTGATTTCCCGCTTGTTGGGAAGCTCCGCCAGCAGGTACATGCCCAGTTCATCTGCCGCAGCAAAGGCTGCTTCCGGTGGACACCAGGAGTGGAACCGGTAATGATTCAGTCCGTATGATTTGGCAATCGAAAGCAAACGCATCCATTCTTGCTTTTCCATGGGGGCATATCCCGTAAGAGGGAAGATTGCACTGTCCACGCGCCCTCGCAGGTAGGTTGGGCGGCCGTTAATGACAAATTGACCGCGGTCCGTTGCAAAGCTGCGCAAGCCGCATACAATACTGCAAGTATCTTGCAGCAACGTGGCTACCGGCATGGCCTTTGCTTGGAGTGTGACCCGCAGCAGTGTCGTGTCGAACTCGTCCCAGCAACAAATGGATTCCGGAATTTTGATAGTTACTGCCGTTTTGGTGACGCGTTCCCGTAACAACGTGCCACTATCTAATGCAGGGATAACGGGAGCCTGCTTTCCTAAACACTCGACTTTCCAGACAAAATCAGCAGCACCAGTCCAGTTGGTTTCATTGATGATTGTCGCTTTTACCTGAATTTTACGTTCTGCTGCGTTTGGATAAGCTTGCAGATTCTGAATCCAGATGGGCTCCCTTGCGGTGAGGGTTATGTTCCCAAGGATTCCGTTCCAATTGGTTTGGGTACGCTCATCCACTTGATGGCAAGGGCCCACGGGGGGCAGTTTTGCATTATCAACCAGAATGGTTAGCCGATGCTTGCCAGGAGAAAGGTAATCAGATACATCGAATTCATGCGGTGTGGAAAGGGAGTCATCACTGCCTACCCAGGTCTCATCTATCCAGATCTGACTATTTTTGGTGCGCTCGAGAAACAGGAATATTTTCTTATCTTTCCAGGTTTTCGGAATGGATACGGTTTGCTGATACCATGCAGGGCCGATCCAGCGATAGACGCGAGAGAGCCGGTCGGTGCAGGCTTCATGCGTTTCTTCGCCATAGCCTGCCTCATCCGTGGTACCCGGTAATGAAATTGTGTCTGGTAGTTTGTTGTCAAACCACCGATCTTTAATACCTTGATTGTCGGGGTCGAGTTTGAAACGCCATGTACCTGCGAGCGAAAGCGTGTTTTCAGAAGTAGCCATCCTAGTCGTCCTTACTATTTTGAGCAAAAATACTATTGCAATAGCTGCATCCTAAACGGCATTGTTTAGAACTCAACGATTTTTTCAGTCACTGCGTTGGGTGGTGCGCCTCGTCGCTTCGCTCCCCCCAAAGCGGTGCGGTCGCTATCGCTCGCCTGTCGCGCCGTAGCGTATTCGCGAAGGGGGAGCACCGCACTCCATATTTTTTTGTGGTGGATATGGAGTGCGGCGATAAGAATCGCCGCTTTGGGTTGGCACGGAGTGCCGGGGGCGGCTATGTGGTGAATATTTTACGTTAAAGGAGAGTGTATGATGAAGCGTATTGGCGTAGTTGGGTTTGGTCGGCGAATTGACCATGTAGTAAAGAATGTCGTCAGACTGGGCAAGGGCGAGGTTGAGGTCGTTGCGTATTACGATCCATCTTCGAAGGCTGCCGCGCGGGTGGCTGTTGACTACCCCGGGGTTCGACGGTGCGACAGTGTCGAGGCGGTTGTTGCCGCTACGGATGTAGACTGGGTCTTTATTGGATCCTTTAATGCCATACACAGCGCGCACGCCGTGGCTGCTCTAGATGCTGGCAAAGACGTTTTTTGCGAGAAGCCGGTGGCAACGACACGTCAGCAGTGCATGGATATCGTGGCTGCGCGTAAACGTAATCCCTCCAAGCAGTTTATTGTGGGTTTTGTGCTTCGGTATTCCGCCTTTTACCGCACGATGAAAAAGTGGATTGAAGATGGGCGTTTAGGGCAATTGATCAGCATGGAATTTAACGAAACATTATCCCCGTATCATGGTGCATCCATGCATGGCAACTGGCGACGCAAGAGCCAGTGGAGCGGGCCGATGATCGTAGAAAAGTGCTGCCATGACATGGATCTGATGCTCTGGATGACAGGAAGCCAACCTGCCCGTGTAGCCAGTTTTGGCGGTTTGACTTTCTTCAAGCCCGAGAACGCACACTACAATGAGATGTACCCAGTTGGCGAGCAAGGGTATCGGTATTATGATCGGGGTCTTGCTACAGGCTATGCTGTGGGAGATGAAGAGAATATTAGCCCATTCAACGATGACAAGGATACGATTGACAATCAGGTTGCCATTATGGAACTCGAGAATGGAGCACATATTTCGTTCCACTTCTGCATGCACAGTGCCCAGCAGGAGCGGCGGTTTTACATGTGTGGCACGAAAGGGACCATACGAGGAAATGTTTTAACGGGAACATTGGAATACACCCCGGTTGGCTGGGATGCGAAGACGGAGACCATTCGTCCGATCGAAGGAGATGATCACGGTGGAGCAGAAGAGCCGATGGCGCAGGACGTACTCGACTGCATGCTGCGGGGTGCCCCGACCCCCACTACACTGGAAGATGGCCTGCGCGCATCGTTTACTTGCTTTGGCATCGAAGAGGCACGCGAGACGGGAATGGTTGTTGCCATGCAACCCTATTGGTCTGATTTGGCTACAGTATCAATATGATATTCTTGCAGTGGGAATCAGGTCCTGCCAAGCGTCTGAGGACGCAGGATTGTTGACCACAGAAAAATTCGATGTTGTATTGGGTAGATAGTAGTATTGGCAGAGAACGTATTCTGGATGAAGATGGAAAATGTCAAGGCTGTTGTTCGTTGCCGTATTTGATGTGCTCTTCCCGGACTTTCAGCGTTTGGCTCATGCGCTTGGCCATATCGTCGGAATAGGTGCGACGCCCGCGCTCATAGTCACTGACCATGTTCTGGCGAATGCCCAGCTTGTCTGC
>PWYP01000088.1 GCA_003567805.1 PVC group bacterium | reverse complement strand
TTTTTGTACGGATCAGTTTTCATGGAAATTCTCATCATACATGGTGTGGCATGATACAGATTGCCATCACGGGCGGTATAGCTTGTGGCAAAAGTCTGGTTGGTGCATATCTTGCCGAGCAAGGCTGGCGAGTGTGCGAGGCGGATCTCGTTGCACATGATCTATATACCCCAGGCGGGGCAGCGTATCATGCTGTTTGCGATTTGGTCGGTACAGATATTGTGCAGGTGGATGGCAGTATAGATAGAAAAAAATTAGCACGCATTGTTTTTGAGGATCAGGCTCTTTTGCGGGCTTTGAATGAGATTTTACATCCCTTGGTGCGAGATGAAATATCGAAGTGGTTGGAAATGTGTTTGCACGCAGGGGGGGTGGGGGCAGCTGTAATTATACCGCTATTGTATGAGGCGGGCATGGAAAAGGGGTGGGATGCGGTTGTGTGCATCGGTTGCAGCCCTGAGGTGCAGCGGCAGCGTCTGCTGTCGCGAGGCTTGGGGGAAGCGGATATAGATGCGCGTAATGCGGCACAGTGGCCGATTGAGAAGAAAATGGCTTTAGCTGACTATCCCATTTGGAATGATGGCGACCGGGAAACATTATTAACGGCAATTGAGGATGTAATAGATAAGGTATCAGAGAGGAAATAACCATGGATGAGGCACAAGTAGATCAACAGCGTAACAGTAGTGGTGAGGGGGACAATCAGAACCGCGGTCAGCATAATCGTCGTTCGAATCACCATGGCGGCGGTAAAAAGCGTAGTCGTAGTCGCAATCGCAATAAGAAGCCGAATATGGATATGCATGACGGTGGTAATCGGGAACCTGTGATTCGTCTGGATGAAAATGGAGAACCCTTGACGCCGCCGGAGGGTATTCCGGCTGAGTTGAGTTTGAATGCGTTACAGACCAGCCCAGTTCCTGCCCTGTTGGAAATGGCCGATAAGTTCGAGCTGAAGGAGCTTGGGGCGCTACGTAAATCCGAGTTGATTTTTGAAATTCTCAAGGCACATGTTGAACACAATGGTGTGGTGATGACGAATGGTGTGCTGGAAATTCTGCCAGACGGATTCGGGTTTCTGCGCAGTGCTTGTAACAACTATCTGCCTTGTCCTGAGGATATTTATGTGTCGCCTTCCCAGATACGGCGTTTTGCATTGCGGGTGGGAGCGCATGTCGAGGGCCAGATTCGCGAACCCAAGGAGAAAGAGCGCTTTTTTGCGTTACAGCGGGTAGATAAAGTGAATGGCGGGGAGCCTTCGCTGGTGCGTACAAATGTGCCTTTTGAAAACCTTACACCGCTTTTCCCTGATAAACGTTTACGTTTGGAAAAGGATCCGAAAAATTTATCGATGCGTGTCATGGATATCTTTACGCCCATTGGCAAGGGACAACGTGGTTTGATTGTGGCTGCGCCCCGTACGGGTAAAACGGTGCTGATGCAGCAGATTGCCAATAGCATATCGGAAAATCATCCTGAGGCGCATTTGATTATCTTGTTGATTGATGAGCGTCCTGAAGAGGTGACGGATATGATTCGCAACACCAAGGCGCAGGTGCTTTCTTCGACGTTTGACGAGGAGCCTTCGCGCCACATCCAGGTGGCCGAGTTGGTGATTGAAATGTCAAAGCGCATGGTGGAGTACGGCAAGGATGTTGTCATATTGCTGGATAGTATTACGCGATTGGCGCGCGCTTATAATACCGTGCAGCCGCATAGTGGCAAGATTCTCAGTGGTGGTGTGGATGCGAATGCCTTGAGCAAGCCGAAACGATTTTTCGGTGCTGCACGTAATACGGAGGATGGTGGTAGCTTAACGATCATTGCCACGGCGCTTGTCGAAACCGGAAGTCGTATGGATGAAGTTATCTTTGAAGAGTTCAAGGGTACGGGCAACATGGAGTTGTGCTTGGACAGGGCTATTAGCGATAAGCGTATATTTCCGGCGATCAATATTGATAAGTCAGGTACACGTAAGGAAGAGTTGTTGCTGCATCCTGATGAGTTGAATCGGGTTTGGGTCTTACGCCGCGCCATTAACGGGGTTCCTCCGGTCGAGGCCATGGAGATGATCTTGAATCGACTGAAAAAGACAGGCAGCAATGCGGAATTTTTGATGTCGATGAAAGAGTAGCGCAGGCTTGCCTATGGACGTATCGTCCGCTTTGGCAATTATCGCGATGGTTTGAGACCATGTCGGCGCTATGTTTCGCCTGCTGCATTTCTGGCTGCAAAAAAGTGCATCTGTTTAGATGGTTTCGCGGGGTTTTCGATTTACAGCGCTTTGCTAGTATAATACAAAGAACAATTCGTATATTGATCGGGTGTAGCAAATCGCATTGATTTGTTCTGGAATGGGTTTGAGAGGATTTTGGATGAATACAAAGGTTGAAGAAGTTGGGGATTGTCGCAGGGTGGTAAACGTGCAATTGGGTGCCGATGAAATTCGCGATGATTATGAGTCGGTTGTTAAGCTTTTTTCACGAAATGCACGGATTCCCGGTTTTCGGCCGGGCAAGGCCCCACGTGACAGGGTAGAGGCGCGTTTTCGCAAACAAATTGAAAAAGAGACGCAGGATGCGGTGTTGCCGCGCGCATATCATGATATGCTGGAAAAAGAGTC
>PWYP01000018.1 GCA_003567805.1 PVC group bacterium | reverse complement strand
TGTTTCTTCGTTGTTTTCCTTTTGGGAGAAAAAGAAAGAGGGTTCATAAGTTACAGTTTTTGCAGAATCTTCTTTTAAAAGGATGTCATTTCCTTGAAGATTAACGAACAATTGAGCGTTGAATTCCATTTCCTTTCCTATCTGGTAGCCAGCAGGCAGGGTTCCCACTATTTCTACTTCTCCTCTACCGAGGTGTTCAAGATAAGGAATTTCAAATTTTTGTCCCTCTGTTTTTTGAGGGAAAGATTCTTTAAAAGTGAAATCAGCAGGAAAGTCCACTGATAATTTTAAATTAGAAACAGTTTGTTCAATAGAAGAAAGATATCTTATCCTGATAATAAAATTTGAATCATCTTCGGGATATATGGAGGCTCTTCTTGGGACATCCAAAACCAGGTCTATTGGAACCTCGGATATGACCGTAGAGAGATTGGCAACTTTGGACATAATTACTGCTGACCGTTTTTCCGTGGAATAATTTAACCACGTCTTAGCCTCTCTTCTTTCTTCCTCAGTTCCGAAAAGCCTGCCCTTAAAAGTAAATTCTCTTTGTTGGTCCGGGTAAAGATCTTCCATCTCTCTTGTTTCAATTAAGCTTTTTTCTGGCAGAGAAACGGTTGGATAATGAAAGACCAGTTCCGGGTTTTCCAAAACAACCGTGCCAGTATTTTTAACAGTAACAGTGTAGATTATTTCTTCTCCTGCTTGCGCTGTTTCCGGCCCCGAAATATTTATTTCTATCTTAGTTTGGGGAAGAATGAAATTTATGATCACCAAAACAACTACAAGAATTAGGACAAAAGCTAATCCCGTAATTACAAAGGCCATTCTTTCAGAAGCCTCCCGTGCCTTAAAAGAAGTTATAAAAGATTTTATTTTTTCTTTAATATTTTGAATCATTTTTCTATTATTTATTTTACTATATTTTTCCCACAATTTAAACAATGTCTTGATTCTGGCCAAGCCTCAAGTCTTTCTTCTTCAATTTGTTTTTCGCACTTTTCACAAATTCCGTAATCCCCCTTTTTTATTTTCTCTAAAGCCAGATTTGTATCTCTTAAGCGCACTTCCAAGCTATATTCCACTGGCAGACGGGCTTCGTATTCTTCTACTTCATCAGCAGCTACTTCTAATCCTGAACTACCCGATCCTCCGTCGAATTTTGGAAAAGTTGTATCCCAGTCTCCTTTAAGCTGGGGATCTTTTTTTGCAAATCTGGAAAGTCCTTCTTCCAGGGTTTTTTTGTTTTTCTCTAGTTTTTCTTTTATTTTTTGAATTTTTTCTTCATTCATATTAAATTATCTGAGAGCTAAATACCAATACCAAAGGCCAGCTATAGTTACTATAATAACCCAGATGATAATAGCTATTAAAATTCTTATCCAAATCCTGCTAGTAGTAGAAGGTTTTTTCGGGAAAACCTTGTATGGTCCATAGGAGGATTCTTCATTTGAAGGTTTTGGTGGCGGAGGCAGATCTGAAGGTTCGGTTTTCCCCTCCAGCCTTTCTAAAAACTTCCTTCTTTCTTCCTCTTCTTTTTTTTGAGTTTCTTGTAGCTGATTTTTCAATTCCTCTTCATCTTTTTTAATTTCCGGGAAAACAGCATTGTTTTTCTCTTCTTCAATTTTTTCTGGCTCTTCTTTTTCTGTTTTTTCTTGCTCCATTTTTTCTCTTTCTTCCCTTTCTTTTTCTGCTCTTTCTTGTTCTATTATTTCTTGCTCTGTTTTTTCTTGTTCTATGCTTTCTTGCTCTGTTGTTTCTTCCTCTGGTGCTTCTACCTCTTCTTCCTGTTTTTCCTTCATACGCGCAATATCTCTTTCCATTGTTTTAACTTCTCCGCTTTTCGGACGCTCTATTGGAAATTCAATTTTTTGAGGGAATTGTTTTTCTTTTTTGGGTTCTTCGGGTTGCTCTTCTTTTGGTTCTTTTTCTATTTTTTCAGAATCTATTTTTTGTTTGGTTTCCGTTTCAATATCTTCTCCTGTCTGACTTTCTTCTGTTTTTTTCTCGGGCTCTGGCTCCTCTGTTGGCTCTTCTGGCTCTTCTTCTAAGTCTTCTTCTGGCTCCTCTGTTGGCTCTTCTGGCTCTTCTTCTAGTTCTTCTGGTTTTAATGGAGGCTCTTTTCTTTTTGCGAACTCCTCTTCTTCTACGTATGGTGTTCCGAGCTCAAGATTAATTGCTTTTACTTTTTCTTTTAAAAAGGTTTCTTTTTCTAAGACCTCTTGGTATTCTATCTCTTTGCCTTCAAGCAAAGACGAGATTTCATTTTTTTCTTTTTCTAGCTCCCATCTTTGTTCTTCTAGTTTTTTTCTGTCGTCTTCGATTTCCCATCTTTCTTGTTCTATCTTTTTTTGTTCTTTGGGGTCTGAAATTTGTTTTTCCTTTTCTTCAACTTCTTGCAGCGTTTCTTCTGTAATTTTTGATTCTTTTAAGTTTTTTTCTAACTTTGCTTCAATATCATTTTTCTGAGCTGATAGATCGTTTTTCTTTTTTTCTGCCTCTTCTTTTTTCCCGCTTAACTGGAAAAATTCGCTTTTTAATTTAGCTTTTTCCATAAGCAGTTCATCTTCTCTTTTCCTTCTGAAGATTTCTTCTTTTTCTTGTTTTAGTTTTTTTTCTTCTTCCAG
>PWYP01000041.1 GCA_003567805.1 PVC group bacterium | reverse complement strand
GTAACATACTGCGCTCGGGTAAAGCCACGGGTTGGCCCATCGACCGGTTCACTTAAGATGCCACGAAATTGATCAATCGATGTATAGCCCTTATCCGCCATCCAGTCCGAAATCTCAGTCTTCATCTGCGCAATACAGGAAAAATCGTCTTTCTCGTACAAGACAGAGCATAATTGCGTCACATTGGCTCCCGCAACAATCGCACGTAAAACATCCCCATACGCATGTACGCCTGTTGTCATGGCCAAGTCACACTGCACTTGATTACGTAAAATAGCCAACCAGCGAATAGCGACACCAGCATCCCCCGGATGCGAAAGGTTTACACTTTTACCCAGCGTCAATGAATCCAGATGTATCTGTGGTTGAAAAAAGCGATTAAACAACACCACCGACTGCACGCCACAACCATCCAATTGCCGCACAAAATGCGATATCGAGCTGTATTGCGGACCAATTTTTACCGCCACGGGGATTTTTACCATCTCACATACCGACCGAACGACTTCGAGATGTCGCCGCTCAACATCTGCCCCCGCTTCCAGACCATCAACCGGAATATCATATACATTCAGTTCCAACGCATCCGCCCCCGCAATTTCCACCTTTCTCGCAAAACTCGGCCATTGACCTGCACTGATGCAATTGATACTTCCGATAATAGGAACATCCACAGCCTGCTTGGCATCGCGGATTAACTGCAAGTAACGCTCCGGACCTATCTGCATCGGCAGATCAGAACGTAAATAATCATACACTTCTGCGTGCTGTTCCAAATCCAACGCCGATTCCATATCCTGCACATCAGCACGAATTTGCTCCTCGAATATGGAACGCAGTACAATCGCGCCAATCCCTGCATCCGCCAATGCTCGAATGGAATCAAGGCTACCGGTAAAAGGCGAAGCTGCAGCAACAAGCGGAGAAGATAACGTCAGCCCCATATAGCGAACTTCAAGATTTTGCATGCCCGATCCTTTCACTCAACCCAACATTTCACAACATCACTCTAAACATTGATACCCCTACCCCAGCTTCCTCGCAAGTCAAATACTCCTGCCAAATACTCCTGCCATACGAGATCCCACAAAAAGGTTCCCATAGCCAAAAACAAAAACGAGAGCACCACGAACAAAGAGCCAAGAACTGAAACCTAATACTGCTGCCAATCGGGCTTATTGTCGTAAATATGCCGATAATAATCTTTGCGCGTCAGCTTCAGGGTAGCACCCTCATCCAGCAAAACATGTACATGTGGATGTAACTGGAGTGCACTGGCTGGAATCATAGCACTCACGGGACCTTCAACCGCTTGCGCCACAGCTGATGCCTTATTCGCCCCAAATGCCAGCATCAGGCACACGCGACTTTCCAGAATGGTTCCCATTCCCATTGTGATGCAGTGATGCGGAACATCTTCCAACCGGGCAAAAAAACGGGCATTGTCTTGCCGGGTCTCTTCAGTAAGCGTTTTGATACGGGTACGGGAAGCAAGCGACGAAGTCGGCTCATTAAAACCAAGATGCCCATCCGAACCAATTCCCAATACCTGTAAATCAATCCCGCCTGCCATTTGAATCGCTTCCTCATATGCTTCACAGTGAGCAGGAATATCCGAAGCCAACCCGTCCGGAATATGGATTTGAGATTCCGGTATATTCAATCCCGAAAAAAGATTTTCCATCATGAATCGCCGATAGGAACAGGGATGATTCCCGTCAACCCCGATATATTCATCCAGATTGAAGGTTGTAACCCGACTAAAATCTAGACCATCCTCCTGATGCAGACGGATAAGCTCCCGGTAAAGACCTAATGGTGTACTACCGGTTGCAAGACCTAAAACAGCATTAGGCTTTTCGCGCACCAACCGCGCTACAATTTTTGCCGCAATAACCGATGCTTCGTCTGCTGTTTGTTGTACTATAACTTCCACAATCTCTCTCCTCTTTTCAGGCACCAAACCTCCTGAGACGTTCCGCAACATCCTCACGCAATCTATCGATATACCCCAATGTGTATGTCAATGGATCCAGCGAATCATCCTGCACCAATGGAGTCAAATCCATCGCCCAAGACAAACTGTCCGTTGCATCAACCGCATGCGATTCGAAAAACGTTGCATTCGCCATGCGCCGACCAAGCACAGCCAAATCATAGCGTTTGCCCCCCGCAATCTGAGAATCAAAAACCCCATTCAATGCCGCCGCCAAATTGGGCCGCGCCCCCGCATCCAAAGCAACCTTCTCATCATCGACGAGCCAATCCAGCGAACGCCAAATTTCACAGCCGTAAACTGCGGATGGCCGGTCCTGTGCAGGAATGCGACGTAAAGCCGTTAAACAACGCAAGAAAACCGCTACATGGGTGTCATGCTTGTCGGCCGGATTATGCACATACAAAACGTCAGGTTGTGCAATCCGGAAGATCGTCTCCAAATCATCAACAACAGCAAGGCGCGCGGCATCCTTTACTTCTTTACTGGGATAACCAAGCTGTATTTGTATACCATAATCACCGACGAAAGCCGCCTTGTTCTGCTCCCGTTTCCGAATGGCCATCATTTCCGCATTGGATGTATTCGCATAAAGCCCCGTCCGAGAACTGCCGGCCCCATCCGTTACTGTCACACCGGAAAACCACAAATCCTT
>PWYP01000104.1 GCA_003567805.1 PVC group bacterium | reverse complement strand
TGGTGGGCGATACAGAACTCGAATCTGTGACCTCCTGCGTGTGAAGCAGGCGCTCTAACCAACTGAGCTAATCGCCCTTCTGATAGCGCGAATGTATAAGGTAATGCCTGCACAATTGTCAAGTATGCCAGAATGAAATCATATTCTAACCGTAAACACATTGCAGATGCATCGTGCTTTCAGGTATATATTACCGAAGAGATAGGAGTTCGATATGGGTAGCGATAGTAGACGCATGTGTGAATGGAACCGCAAGAAACTAAAAAAAGAATTACCTGATTACGCGGAATCCGTAAAGGATCCGCGCTATGTTTGCGAAAAGTGTATTCGAGTTGCTCACAAAAAAAAGAAAATTTGTGAGCCGCTTGCATTAGAAAAAAAATAGTTTTCTTGGATTACGACCTTTTCTGCATTTTTTATGGTATACATAATTTAATGACGAGGTTTGCTTGAAAAAAAACGATGTAAAGTTTGCAGCACCGCAGGATTTATTTGCGGTTATAGAACTGGGATCAACTTCGGTTCGTATGACCATCGCCCAAGTGCAGCGGCATCAGGTGACACGGATTCTAGACTCCCTGCAACAGTCGATATCTCTCGGGCGTGACACCTTTACGACTGGGGCTATCGGTCGCCGTACCACAGAAGCATGTGTCTCTGCCATTCAAAGTTTTTCGCGTGTGATGTTGGAGTATGGTCTCCAGCCCTCGGCGTCCGACCATGTGCGCGTTGTTACCAGTAGCGCTGTGCGCGAAGCAACAAATCGTGATGCTTTTCTGGACCGTATTTTGATTGCAACCGGCGTTGAGGTTAGCGTGCTGGAGGAAGCGGAAATCAACCGTTTGACGTATCGCGCCGTGCGCCCGCTTCTCGGGAAACGTGTGTCTTTCAAAAAGTCAGACACCTTGGTTATAGAAGTTGGTGGAGGCAGCACAGAAACATTGATGTTTCATCGTGGAAAAGTAACCAGCTCCCATATGTACAAAATGGGTTCCTTGCGTCTGGCACAGTCACTGGACGACATGGCGGTTTCTCGACAGAGAGTTTGGCAGATGATGCGCCAGACCATAGATCAAACCGCCGAACAAATCCGCAATGCTATTTCCCCTACCCGATCATTGCATATTCTAGCGCTTGGCTCTGACATGCGATTTGCCGCGTCTATTCTGCAACCCAATTGGGACAGGCAAAGCCTTACTTCCTTGTCTGTGGCAGCGCTGCAAGAGCTCACAGATTCCTTGCTGCCATTAAGTCCTGAAACCTTGGTGTCGCGCCATCATTTATCATATGAAGATGCAGACACGATCAGGCCAGCGCTTCTGATCTACTGTCGGCTTGCATCCATCCTGAAGGTTAAACGCATATTCGTTGCAGAGGTAAATCTGCGAACCGGGCTATTAACGGAAATGGCTACAGGCGGGGTATGGACGGCTGAGTTCAAGGAGCAAATTGTAAACTCAACCATGGAGGTTGCTGCTCGCTACCAAACCGATATGCGGCATTGTAAACATGTGAACCATTATGCCCTTGCCATTTTTCGCCATTTACAGCCGACCCAGAAATTTACGGCGCGTCAGGAAATGATCCTTACCGTTGCAGCGCTATTGCATGAAATCGGAGGCTACGTCAATGATCGTGCTCACCACAAGCACTCTTATTATCTGATTTCGAATAGCGATATTTTCGGATTCAGCTCGCATGATGTGCAACTTGCCGCACTTGTGGCACGCTACCATCGACGTTCTGCCCCCAAAAACAGTCACACACCTTACATGAGTTTACATCGAAAAGATCGACTGGTTGTATCACAACTTGCCGCCATTCTCCGTATTGCAAATGTGCTTGATGCCCTCAAGGATCGCCGTGAGATTTCGTTGACCTGTCAGCAGCAGGAGCGCTCTCTGGTCTTGCTTACCAATGCGGTCACGAATTTGCCACTGATTCAGAAGCGTATCAATGAGCGCTCCGATTTATTCACACAAATATACGGACTTGATGTAGTTGTTCGCCAGACATTGAAAGGTACTCGTTTATGACAAAGCGCCCTACCCCTCTTTTGAATCGGGAACTTAGCTGGCTTGCATTTAATGAACGCGTGCTGGAAGAGGCTGCTGATCATACGATCCCGTTATTAGAACGTTTACTTTTCCTGACGATTACCGCCTCCAATCTAGATGAGTTTTTCATGGTTCGCATGGGGGGGCTCAAACTCATGCAGGAAGCTGGTGTTGTCGAGCAGGATCTGGAAGGCCTGACGCCTGCGCAGCAGTACAGTGCCGCGAGCGAGGAAATTCGGAGAATCCTCGCCAAGGTTGAACATTTGTATGCAACCTCGCTGGCTCCTGCATTAGAGAACGAGCGGCTACGTCCCATCGCCCCTGACCAGTTGGATCCGACGCAACAAGAGACATTGCGTGCATTGTTTGACAGCCGTATGTACCCAGTCATTACGCCAATTGCTTTGCGTCCCGGTCGCCCCATGCCACTGCTAACGAACCAGGCGCTTTATATACTGGTCGTTCTTGCTCCTGCGCCGCGCAAGCGCATACCGAGATATGCACTCATTCCCGTCCCCGCCGTTCTGCCTCGTTTCATTCCAGTTGCTGGACGCACGCCAGAAAGCTCTATCTTTGTGTTGCTGGAAGATGCTATTATGATGATGGCGCAACAATTTTTCCCGGGGATTCAGGTGCGAGAATGCGTTGTTTTTCGCACAACTCGAAATGCAGACATCCACGTTGATGAAACATACTCTGTCGATTTGTCCCGATCCATGCTGCGAGCATTACGACAGCGCAAAACGAGCGGTTGTGTTCGGCTGGAAATATCAAGTGGCGTTTCGCCGCGAGCTACCCGGTATTTGCAGAAGAATCTTAATGTTACGAACGCAGAAACGCATGTTTCCTCAATCCCATTGCAAATAACTGATTTTCAGGATTTTTATGATAGTGATGTACACAAGCATTTGCGGTATGAACCTTGGAAACCGATACAGCCTGCAGATGTCGACGCTGCGCGCCCGATCTTTGATCAAATTGCCGCTCAGGACATGCTGCTAAGTCATCCGTACGAGTCATTCGAACCGGTCGTTCGGTTTTTAGATGAAGCAGCAACGGATCCTGATGTATTGGCTATTAAAATCATTTTGTACCGAACCGGAAAGGACAGCCCCATTATTGCAGCGTTGCGCAAAGCTGCAGAAAACGGGAAGGCCGTTACCGCATTAGTGGAACTGAAGGCCAGGTTTGACGAAGAAAATAATATTACCTGGGCGCAGCGTCTTGAAAGAAGCGGCGTACAGGTGATCTACGGCATAAAAGGACTCAAAACGCATGCGAAAATTTGCATGATTGTGCGACGGGAAGCCGAAGGCATCGTACGATATCTGCATATAGGAACGGGAAACTACAACGCTAAAACAGCAAAATTGTATACGGACGTTGGATTGTTAACGCGTAATGATGAACTCGGTATAGATGCTTCCGCATTTTTCAATACTGTCTGCGGTTACAGTGAACCCCAGCCTTATCTAAAGTTCGTGCAAGCGCCAGTCGATTTACGCCAGCGGCTCATCGAGTTGATCGATGCCGAAACGGCGCAGCGCGCGCAAGGACGAAAAGCACAAATCATTGCCAAAATGAATGCACTGGTAGACCCCGAAGTGATTGACGCTTTGTACCGAGCCTCACAGGCTGGAGTAGATATTCAGTTAATTGTCAGAGGTATTTGTTGCCTGCGCCCCGGCATACCGGGTGTGAGCGAATCCATTCGTGTAATCAGCATTATTGATCGTTTCCTGGAGCATAGCCGAATCTTCTATTTTCACCATGGCGGAGGGAAGCAAATGTATCTCGCGAGTTCCGATTGGATGCCACGCAATCTGAGTAGACGAATAGAACTCATGGTGCCCGTGGAAAACAGCAGCATTCGAAAACGTCTGATGGGTATATTGAAAGCGGCATTATCCGACACGGCCAAAGCTCGTGTGATGCAACCCGATGGCACGTATGCGCGCATTGTGCCGACGAATACGACAGCCATACGATCGCAGGAAACACTCTACAAGGCTGCGATGCAATCGGCACAGCAAACAAAAGTCGCACGTCGACGCAGGTTTGAGCCACATCTCCCGCCGCAAAATACGAATTGACAATCCGTGCAACGAGCGATAATTTTTTTTCCATGTTTACGCACATTACAGCACTTATAAAGACAACGTTAGGGAGCCTACGACTTCGTAGCCCGGCTGGCGTTTGTCTGGGATAAGGCTTGTGCTGCTCTCAGATGTAACAAGTGCCTGCCGGGAAATCTTATCGGCAGGTTTTTTTTTGCCTGCCATTTGCAGCACGTTTACGCTACAACCAGACACATCATATATTTAAAAAGAGGAAAACAATCATGCAAGTTGACCCAAATAAAGTATTTATCTTCGACACGACGCTGCGCGATGGGGAGCAATCCCCCGGGGCGAGTATGAATCATCGTGAGAAATTAGATGTAGCCAGGCAGTTGGCACTTTTGCATGTCGATATAATCGAAGCAGGTTTTCCGATTGCATCTCCTGATGATTTTGCTGCAGTCAAAGCGATTGCCGAACAAATCAAGGGACCAACGATTGCCGGGCTAGCGCGATGCATGGAGAAAGATATTACGCGCTGCGCCGATGCAGTCATGCCTGCTGAGAAACCGCGCATTCATGTCTTTCTGGCTACATCGAAAATTCATCGAGAGTTCAAACTCAAGAAAGCGCAGGATGAGATTCTGCGGCAGGCAGCGGCCTCCATCAAACTCGCTAAATCGTTTGTTGATGACATTGAGTTCAGCCCCGAAGACGCATCGCGTACGGAGCCCGATTTTCTAGCACAAGTGGTCGAAGCCGCGATTGATGCAGGAGCAACGACCGTAAACATTCCCGATACGGTTGGATATTCGATCCCCAGCGAATTCGGGGATGTCATTAAACGCCTCTATGACACCGTGCCAAATATTGGCTTGGCCCGAATTCATGTGCATTGTCACAATGATCTAGGCTTGGCTGTGGCCAATTCCCTCGCTGCTGTGCAGGCAGGAGCACGTGGCATTGAATGCACCATCAATGGTCTGGGGGAACGGGCAGGAAACGCCGCACTGGAAGAAATTGTTATGGCCCTCAAGATACGTAAGGATGAATTCAAGGGCCTCTATACCGACATCAAAACCGAGCGGCTGTATAAAACCAGTCGTCTGGTAAGCCAATTGACGGGCATGAACATCCAGCGCAACAAGGCTATTGTTGGCGCTAATGCATTTGCCCACGAATCCGGGATTCATCAGGACGGTATGCTCAAGGAGCGCTCAACCTATGAGATTATGCGGCCGCAAGAAATCGGCATTGAGGATACAGACTTGGTTCTGGGAAAACACTCTGGCAGACATGCTTTCAAGCATCGTTTGCATCAGATGGGACTGATCTTAAGCGAGGAAGAGATCCAAAAAGCCTATGACCGATTCATCGCCTTGGCAGATAAGAAAAAACAGATCTACGATGACGATCTGCTCATGATTGCACATCAGGAAATGACAGATGCTGAAGGCGTATATGTACTCGATCACCTGCAAGTATCGACGGGTACGGATGTGGTGCCAACAGCAACGGTTCGGATTCGACGCGGCGACGAGGTTTTGCAAGACGCTGCTTGTGGGGATGGTCCCGTAGATGCTGCTTTGAAAACCATCGATCGCATTACGGGGATTCATGGGACACTAGTGGATTTCGCACTACAAGCTATTACCACGGGCAAAGACGCCATGGGTGAGGTCAGTGTTCGCGTACAATTCGAAGCAGGGCCTGTTTTGAGTGCAAAATCAGCATGCACGGATATTGTCGAGGCAGGAGCACGCGCCTATCTTTCTTGCGTTAACCGGATGGCATCCTTACAGCAGCTTCCGCGCTCGGGGGAACAGGAAGAGCGCCCGACTGAGCCAACACCATAACGGGGAGATGTTTCATGGAAATCAGCGCCCAGACAAGTGTCTTTGCGGTATTGGGTCATCCCATAGGGCACACCCTATCCCCGATCATGCATAATGCATCCTTTCAGGCATTAGGTCTGGACGCTCTTTATCTAGCCTTTGATATGCCACCTGACCACCTTATGGATGCGTTACGCTCTATGGGAAAATTGGGTTTCAAAGGAGTAAACCTAACCGTTCCCTTAAAAGAGGTTGCCTTTCGAGGGGTAGACGAAATTGCGGAATCAGCTCGCCTCACGGGCTCCGTGAACACGGTCCAATACCTACCGAACGGGAGGATCTGCGGTCATAGCACGGATGGTGATGGATTTCTGCTGGCACTACGCGAATCCTTTGACACACATCCGGCTGACTTGCGGATTTTCATGCTTGGCTGTGGTGGTGCCGGGCGTGCCGTAGCCATCACCTGTGCCGTTGCTGGCGCCCGAGAAATCGTGCTGGCGGATCTTGATATGGGAAGAATGGAGGCACTGCAAAAGGAGCTATCCAAGCTATCACCCAGAACCGAGGTCAAACTTGCGGGACCACACCCGACGGAATGGGCACACACTGCACGACATACCGATTTGGTGGTCCAAGCAAGTCCACTGGGGATGAAAGCAACGGATCCAAGCCCCCTGCCCCCCGAAGCATTTCGGCCCCAACAATTGGTTTTTGACATGATTTACATGTATCCCGAAACAGCCGTCATGCACGCGGCAGCGCCTGCGGGCGCACGCACGGCGAATGGTTTGGGGATGCTGCTGCACCAAGGTGCAAAATCATTCGAAATATGGACTGGTAGGCAAGCTGACATCGAGGCCATGCGCCAAGCTCTCGAAGCTGCTGTTTATCCCCAACAAACACCATAACCTATGATAAATTTATTTTCGGAAAACCAATGGTATACCTTTATGGCCGCGCTGGCTTTTTGCTGGGGTGCATGTATCGGGAGTTTTTTGAATGTATGCATTTACAGGATACCACGCGAAGAATCCGTAGTGCATCCCGGCTCCCACTGTCCTTCCTGTGACAGCCCAATCAAATGGTATCAAAACATCCCCCTTTTCTCCTGGCTGGCTTTACGTGGGCAATGTGCAAATTGCAAAAACAGGATTTCTCCACGTTATTTCGGGGTAGAGTTGTTGACTGCTTGCCTATTTCTGCTTGCTTGGCTGAAATTTGATGTCGTTAGTGAACCAAGACTGTTCGCATTGGCTCCCGTTGAAAGTCTGCAGATCATACCCGTATACTGGCTTGTCATCATGGGGCTTATTCTAGGCACATTTGTAGACTTCGACCATATGATCATTCCGGATCGGGTGACATTGGGAGGCATCGTGCTCGGACTCTTTGCCAGCACACTTGTTCCGGAACTACACGATGAAACGATTTGGTGGCGCGGTTTCCTGCAATCCCTCATAGGGCTGAGCGTTGGATTTGGCAGCCTCTGGAGCGTCGCCGTACTGGGTGAATTCGCCTTCAAAAAGGAAGCGATGGGATTCGGAGATGTAAAACTCATGGGAGCGATCGGTGCATTCTTTGGATGGCCAGCTGTGCTCTTTACAATCATCGTGGCCTCTTTTGCTGGCACACTCGTCGGTGTTCTACTTATCCTTACAGGCAAAAAGGCAATGCAAAGCCGCATCCCCTTCGGACCCTACCTTTCACTTGGGACACTCGCGTGGCTCTATTGGGGACCTATGCTCTGGGAGATGTACCTGAATGTCCTCATGCCAGCGTAGGAATTAACGCTTTTCCCAGATGGTCACCTCGCTAACCGTGTGCTGATGCTTGCGTGCCGTTTCGCGAATAACAAAGGGCACCTGCAAGGGATCATCAATCATGACAAATTGATCCGCAAGAATTTCCTCTAATCCTTCCAATGTTGAATAGGGTTCACCCGCCACACGAATTCCTCCAATCCACTCTGCCTTTGGCGTAAATTCCTCATCCCAGGAATACGGTGATGCAAGAACGAGCAACCCACCAGAACGGATACGCGATGCGATATCTTCGAGAAACTTGCGCGGCGCATAAAGGCGGTCAATCAAGTTCGCTGCAAGAACCAAGTCATAGTCTTGATATATGTCCTTTAAGTTACAGGCGTCTGCCTGGAAAAATTCGACTCGATCTGCAGTGGCATCCAAACCTAGATCTTCAAGACGTTTTTCATGGAAGGACTCGAGTTCTCCCTCGTCACGAATCGTATAGCGAATTCTGCCTCTACGTTTCATCTCTACACCGATACGAATGAACCTGGCGGAAAAGTCTAGCCCCGTAACGCGTGTAAAGGATTGCGCAAGTTCAAAGCTTGCGCGTCCCGTCGCACAACCCATATCGAGAGCATGCTCGCACCTACGCCCGCGCATATGTTCGCGACAAATGCGTGCCAATGTAGCAGGAAAGTTCTGCACATCAAAGTGTTCCGGTCCATAGTGCATATCGCAATACATCGCAATAAGCGGATCTGTTTCGTATGTATCGGGATCTACTTCTACAGGTGTATCGGAAACAACATAGCGCAGTCCGGCGTGTTGGTAGAAGTGACGCCGAAATGCATAACGAGAGTCTCGTGTAGCTTCATTCCCTGTTGAAATCCAAGAGCCTCCTTTTATGAGATTGTGCTGACTATCAAACGTTGGTGTCGAAAAATCATCATAATACGGGTGCACGGCAAACCCCTCAAACCCCGTAATCGGGGTTTCCGTCCATTGCCAAACGTTTCCGATCACATCATAGAATGGTCCAAAGGCAAACGTGTCTACCGGACAACTGGAATCATAGTGCTCGAGATTGATATTACCGGGAGCTACTGTCCAATCCGGTTGATCGTCCGTTACGTACGAATTACGCAAATGAACCCACTCCGCTTCTGTTGGTAATCGGATTGATTTGCCAGACTGTTCTGCCTTCCAGTTGCAAAAGGCCTTAGCTTCTAGATAATTGACTTCTACCGGCCAGCTCCAAGGCATCGGAATTTCTCGATCCACCAAACGCAGATGGAAAGCATCTCCTGCTTTTTTCCAGAAACGGGGCATCTTTGCATCCAGATAACTGCGCCACTTCCAACCTTCATTTGTCCACCATTTCTGATTTTCATAGCCTTCGGGATCTTCAACAAACTCTTTGAATTCTCCATTGCTGACAAGATATTTGCTAGCCGTAAAATCAGACACTTCTGACTTCAGAGTGCCATATTCATTATCCCACCCATATAAACGATGTTCCCGTGTTTTGCCTTGCAGCACCGTGCCGCCCGCAACTTGAATCTGCTCGTTGGCCGGAACGCCATTGTCGTCATGACATGGTTCCCATAAAGGGTGCTTACGCACCAGTTCCAAAGGCAACTGCCGGATCAAAACGGATGATGTTTCTAGATGTATGCGAGCATGTTCAATCCCCATTATAATCACCCACCAAGGACCACTCCAATCGATTGGCATGGTCAGCGGCATTGTACGAATCAATTGATCAACTGTAGCACGAACTTTATTACGGTAGTTTTGAACGTCTGCTACGGATGGCCACTCGTAATGAGATTCATCCAAGTCATCCCAACTCATTTCGTCGACCCCTACCGCAAACATCGACTCATACTGTGCATGAATTCGTTGATCGAGAATCTTAGCCAAATAAAGCTTGTTGCTATAGAAAGTGGCAGTGTGGCCAAAATAAAATATTAAGGGATGCCGGAGCGGATCCGCACGTTGATAAAAAGCCTCGTCCGATTTCAGCAGCTCCAATAATGCCTCATCCAAATCAAATGTATCATGAAAATACTGTAATATTTCAGCACGCTTCGCTTCAGGATCTCCTGTGCGAAGATCAATGGTTTTCGATACTTTGATTCGTTTGTCGCGATATGTAATCTCTCGTTCCATGATGCAACCCTCCTCATACGTTGATTATTCGTGCAGCTTAGCAATGTCGCGGGCCAGTCCAGACAAACCGGGATCTCTCGCCCCCATCACGATCACGGCATCCCTATCTTGAACATGCCGGTCGGCACAATCCGACACAACGTCATCATATGTGACGAAACAATGCGTTTCGACCCCCGCATCCCTAACTTTCACCGCCAAATCCCCAGACTGCACATCGCGCACAGCCGTTCCGCCAACATCATACACCGGTAACAACAAAAGCCGGTGCTGACCACCCGATGTGTTTGCCAAGCGCGCAAACACAGATGCAAACTCACCCATCATTTTTCGTAATGGACCATATCCATGGGGACGCCAAACAACCGTAAGATGATTTGTCAGCGGCATTATCGCATCCAGAGCGGCAGCAATCTTCTCGGGATTGTGTGAATAGTCATCAAACACATGAAGATTCCCGGATGCAGAAACTTTTTCAAGCCGGCGCCTGACGCCAGGAAATGTTCGTAAAGCACGAGCTGACTCTTGCGGGGATACCCCAACACATGCACAAAGAGCACTGGCAGCAATAGCATTTTGTGCATTATGTTGCCCTATAACGCGTAGCGCATAGGAAGTGCCATCATGAACAAAGTGGCAACCATCTAGCGTACATGCATAGTCCTCAGTGATCCAAGGCCCCCTCAAGCAGCGTCCTGATACCTGACGTTCAAACGCAGAAAACAAGGCCCTTGTTTCGGACACCGAAAAATGATCAACAGACTCGTTCGTAATTACGGCGTGCTGTGGTGAGAAACGGAGCAAAGAACGATCACTTTCATCTAATTCTACAACCCATAGATCACGCGTACCAACACAGACATGGCCTGTATGATGCCTTGATTCCCATGCTGATACACTCGCACCATTAACCAAAAATGGCTGTTTTCCAGCGGCGGCCAATATCCAACCTGTCATAGCGGTAACAGTACTTTTTCCACTCGTTCCTGCGACACCCAATACAGGCTGTCTGCCAATCAGTTTTGCAAGCCATTCCGCGCGGTGATATGTAGGGACACCAAGTTTCTTGGCAGCGAGCATATCAGGATTATCTGCTTCGATCGCCGTACTCACAACCATTGCCTGCGTGTCAGCAGATAGAGCTGATCCATCTTGCGCCGTCAATATACAACCAGCATGCGCGAGAGTTTGTAAGACGGGATTCCGATTGTTTCGGTCGTGCAATCTATCACTGCCAGTAACATGATGCCCACAAGCCAAGCTGACTTCTGCGACCGCACACATGCCGTTGCCTGCTGCCCCAACAATATGGACATGTTGCTTTTCAGTCACGTGTGCGCTCCACACGCAACGCAACACTGCGGGCTCCGGTCAAAGCACCAGGCTTATCCACCGTCACTTCCACATGATGCACATGCGCTGAATAGGCCAATACACGCATCGCAATTTCATCAGCGAGCCGTTCGATCAGAAAATATGCACTTTGATTGCAGAACGTAAGTAATTCATCCTTCAAAACTTTGTAGTCAATCGTATCAGCAATATCGTCAGACTTGCAGGCCCGTGACAAATTCGCATCCATCCGGATATTGATGACGATTTCCTGGGGATCAACCCGCTCACGAGGATTGATTCCGATGATGCATACCGCGCGCAAATCACGAATAAAAATGCTTTCCATCATGTGTTCCTCCAGAATGTACCCAATGTTATTCGATCATGAATCATAGCAAATGCTGCCCGCTATCTACGAAAAGAACTTGCCCGGTGACCCCGTCTGCTTCGAGCAGAAAAAGCACCGCCTTGGCGATATCTTTGGGCGTCGGTCGCTGCGCAAGAACCATGGGCCCCGCTCGGTCTTTTAAATATTCTTCACCTTCCCCGGGGGGAGGCAAAATAGGGCCAGGAGCCACAGCATTGACGGCAATGCAAGGACCTAGCTCAAGCGCGGCGAGCTGTGTTGCATCACGTAACATGTTTTTCGATAAAACATATGGAAAGGCTCCCTTCTCCAGCCCGGCAACACGGCGATCCAGTATATTAATAATCGCTGCTTCAGGCCATGTCTTGCATGTTC
>PWYP01000070.1 GCA_003567805.1 PVC group bacterium | reverse complement strand
GCGCATCAGGATCTGGTACGCGCGGATAAGGAAAATGAAGCACGTTTTTGTGATGTGTTGACGTATCTCGATCAGGAAATTAAACGGGTCGATGATTAAATGGGTGAATTGTCAGTTGGTTCAGATTTGAATGTGAGAGGCAAACAAGATGGGGTATGAGGCACTGGCGCGGAAGTGGCGCCCGAAACAATTTGCAGATGTGGTTGGACAAGAGCATGTTACGCGTACGCTGGCGAATGCGATTCGTAATAACCGCTTGCATCACGCCTATCTTTTTGTAGGACCGCGGGGGATTGGTAAAACTTCGATTGCACGTATTTTTGCCAAATCGCTGTGTTGCGAAAATGGGGGGCCGACTGAGACCCCATGTGACAAGTGCTCAAGTTGTCTGGAAATTGCGGCTGGCAATAGTCTGGATGTGGTTGAAATTGATGGTGCGTCGAATAATAACGTGGAGCAAGTGCGTGAGCTTCGCGACACGGTGAAGTTTGCCCCCGTGCGCGGCGCTTTCAAGATTTATCTTATCGATGAAGTGCATATGCTTTCAGCGGGTGCTTTTAATGCGTTGCTGAAAACATTGGAAGAGCCTCCTGCGCACGTGAAGTTTATTTTTGCTACGACGGAGCCTGAAAAGGTATTGGCGACGATTATCTCGCGCTGTCAGCGTTTTGATTTGCGACGCATTCCGGTAAGTTTGATCGTGGAGCGTTTAGCGGAGATTGTAGAGACGGATGGCGTAAAGGCTGACCCAGATGCTTTGTTGGCCGTGGCGAGGGGAGCAGAGGGGGGGCTTCGCGATGCGGAGTCTGCCTTGGATCAATTGATTGCCTTCACGGGTAACACGATTACGGAGGCCGATGTTCTCGCTGTGTTTGGCTTGGTTTCGCGCGAAACGCTGGAGAAGCTGGTGGATGGTATTTTAGAGGGGGATATTCGCCAGTTATTACAGGTTACAGGGGATTTAGATAATGCGGGTAAGGATTTGCAGCGTTTGCTGGTAGAGTTGATCAGTTATTTTCGTAATTTGCTGGTTTGTCTGCATGTAGATCATCCGGAAAAGGAGTTGGATCTTCCGGAGGAGCAAGTTGCCACATACCGCAAGCAAGCAGCCAAGAGTAATACGGGGAGGCTGTTGCGTGTGGTGACGATGCTTTCCGAGGCTGAAGATCGTATGCGTTATGCTTTGTCGCGGCGCGTTCTGCTTGAAACCGTGTTGATTCGTTGTGCGCGTGCGGCTACGGTAGTTACGTTGGAAGAGATTCTGGAAAAAATTCAGGCTTTGCGTGAGGCGGGGGGCACGGAGGCGGGAGATCAAGTAGCGGCCCGGCGGGCTCCCAAGGAGTCGGCGTTTCGCTCTCGTGCCACGGATCCATCCCCTGTTACGGATGCTGTATCAGAGGCTACTGTTGTGCGCGAAATATCTCCTGCTGCAACTCCGGAACAAGATCCGGATGCCGATGCTAGAATGTTTGTGCAGTTAACGTCTTGCTGGCCTGAAGTGGTGAAACGTGTCAGCAAGATTGCTGTGGGATCTGCCGCTGCCTTAGCTGATGTTGTGCCTCTGGGGGTTGAAGGAAATTATGTAAAGCTGGGGTATCCGCTTGAATTTCGGGAGCGCATGGAAGTGTTGCAGCATACCCGGCTGCAATCCGGCTTGCATCAGGTTTTACGTCGGTTTCTTGCCTGCGATGTCGTCGTGCGTCTGGAAGGATTTGATGAAAAACCTCCGCGCATGGAGGTGCCTTCACATATTGCTGATGCGTCCGTGGATGGTGGGGCTGGGGCACCAACGAAGAAACGGGGCGCATCACGTGCGGCATGGTATCAAGATCCGCATGTGCAAGCTGTTTTGGAAGCGTTTAATGGAGAGTTAACAGATATCCGGAGTGCCCAATAGCGTATCCGGTGAGATAAGAAAAAGGAGCATTGCGTTATGGCTAAGATGATGAAAATGATGCAGCAGGCTGCCGGTATGCGTAAGCAGATGAAAAAGATGCAGAAGGAGCTTGAAAAAAAGGTTGTCGAGGTAAAGAGCAACAACGGGAAGATTACCGTTTCAGCACGTGGTGATATGAGCATCAAGAGCATCACGATTGATCCTTCGGCTTTGGAAGAGTTAAAGCTGGAGCGGGTGGAAAAGATTTTACTGACGACGGTAAATGCTGCGTTAAACGCTGCCAAGAAGACTGCGGGGACGGAAATGTCGAAGATGCAGGGTGGTCTTGGTGGCTTGTCTGACATGCTTGGAAACGCAGGATAATTCCATGAGCTTGGATGCTCTGGACAAACTTACGGATGCCTTACGACGTTTGCCCGGGATTGGGCGACGGTCGGCTGAGCGTATGGCCGTGAAACTGGCCTCCGAGCCGGAGCAGCTTGCGGCGCAGTTGGCGCAGGCGTTAGATCAAGTCCGGCGCGATGTGCGGTTTTGCCGGGCTTGTGGGGCGCTGACTTCTGTGGACCGTGATCCATGTGTGTATTGCACGGATGGAAGTCGCGATGCGCATGTTTTGTGTGTTGTGGAAGATCCTGCGGATATTCAGTCGATTGAGGAAACGGGTACGTTTCATGGCCGATACCATGTTTTGCTTGGTCGTATTTCTCCGCTGCGTGGTGAAGGTCCCAATGACATCCGGTTGCGTGCTTTGATTAAGCGCGTACGCACCGAAGGGATCAAAGAAGTTGTTCTGGCTTTGAATACGGATCTGGAGGGGGAGGCCACGGCAAGTTTCATTGCCGAGCTGTTGCATGCGCGCGGTGTTGTGGTAACGCAGCCAGCTTATGGCATTCCTGCTGGTAGCGGGGTACGATTCGCCGATGCCGTCACGCTGGGACGTGCTTTTAGTGGGAGGCGGCACGTATGAGCCTAGACAAGATGGAAGCACGTTACAGCGCGATACAGCAGCGAATTGAGTCAGCATGCGCTAGGAGCGGTCGTGATCCTGGTGCGGTCACGTTGGTGGCGGTTAGCAAAACGTATCCTCCGGAATATGTAGATGCTTTGGCACAATTGGGATGTCGGGTATTTGGGGAAAGTCGTATCCAGGAATCGGCACAGAAAATTCCGCTATGTACCAGTGGGCTGGAATGGCATGGGATTGGCCATTTGCAACGCAATAAGGCCACGATTGCTGTGGAATTATTTTCCCGCTTGCACAGCATTGATTCTTTGCGTTTGTTGGAACGTGTGGAAGCTTGTGCTGCGGCGGCTGGTCAACATATACAAGCTTGTCTGGAGGTCAATGTGTCGGGTGAAGCAAGTAAATATGGCTTTGCGCCGGAAGAGGTACCTGCGGTGCTGGCATTTTTGCCTCAATTGCGATATGTACATGTTGATGGGGTGATGACGATTGCGCCTTTTGTGGCTGACCCGGAAGATAGCAGAGTCTATTTTCATCGGTTACGGGAGTTGCGGGATACATGGGTTGCGGATTCTGGATGGCCTTTGGACGAGCTTTCGATGGGCATGTCTAATGATTTGGACGTTGCGATTGAA
Organism: PVC group bacterium; assembly: GCA_003567805.1. The sequence continues at coordinate 8,523 of PWYP01000070.1, read as the reverse complement.
GAGGGGGCAACGATGGTAAGAGTTGGAACGGCGCTTTTTGGACCACGCCCTAAACCGGGAGAGATAATATGAAGATCATATCGACACGCAGAGGTGGTTTTTTGCGGGGGTGGCTCACCTTGATACTGGTTTTGGCGCTTATTGCTGCTGTTTCCGGATGGTTTATCGCGCGAACGCAGGGGTTTAAAGGCATGCTGGAGACGCAATTGTCAGAGCGTATGGGGGTACCTGTACGCATTGAAAAGAGCTACATCGGTTGGCCTTATGTTTTGGTTTTGCGTGGCGTGGAGGCAGAAGATGATGCGATGCAGTTGCATGTGCGAACGGCACGGTTGGGAAGACGTCTGCGGCAATGGACGTTGGATATCAGGGGGGCTCGTGTGATATTTTCACCAGCGGTGTTAGAGGATGGTTTTTATCGCTATCCGGCGACGTTGGTTCGTATAGCGGATTTGCGTGATGCAGGGGCAATGGATATCATGCGTGCCACGGCTGACTTGCAGCTGCGTTGGCGTCTTTCGGTACATGACGCGGATCTGTTTTGGCAGGATACAGATGGCGAAATAGATGGGGGTGTGCGTCAATTGCAGTTTAACATGCAGCCGGTTCGGCTGCCTTCTGGCACGTTTATTTATTATCGTCTGGCGTATCCAGGTAGGGCTGAGTACGCGTTTGGGTCGATGCGCGATCTGGATTGGGAATGGCTCACGCGCGGTGGTGACCATTACATAGAATTGGAGCGCAGTGGGGTTGCCCCTCTGCTAGATATGTGTGAGTAAGCAGAGGGATGGCTGTATGTTAACCAGAGTCCGGGCTCAGACCTTGTTAGATGCTTTTTCGAATTTACGCATCTTGGTTGCGGGCGATTTGATGTTGGATCGTTACGTGTTTGGCGCCGTGGAGCGCATTTCTCCAGAAGCACCTGTTCCTGTATTGCATGTGCAGCGCGATGAGTCTCGTCCGGGGGGGGCTAGTAATGTGGCTTTGAATATCCAATCCTTGGGTGGGACGGGACTGGTGTCCGGTATCATTGGTGCGGATATGGCGGGCAGCGAGTTGAAAAAAGTATTGTCGGAGGCGGGGTTGCCTACGGATGGTATTCTTGAAGTAGACCGCTTGCAAACCACGGTAAAGACGAGAGTGATTGCGGAGCGGCAGCAGGTCGTACGGGTGGATCGGGAGTCTGATTGTGCTGCATTTTCTCAAGAAGGGGAAGCGCTTCGTGAGCGGATCGCGGCCTGTATGGATAATGTTGATGCGGTTCTGATTGAGGATTATGGTAAGGGACTTGTGGATCAAGCATTGGTGAATATGCTACTTGCTGCAGCACGGGAGCGTGGTATTCCGGCGGGATTTGACCCTAAGGACAATCATGAACTGGATATTCCTTGGGTGACGGTTGCGACGCCAAACTATCGGGAGGCATGTCTGGCAGTAGGTAGTGTCGAGCAACCTTTGCCGCATGGTTGTGGCGATGAGGTTCCCAGCTTTTTGCAAAAAACCGGACGGGTTCTGGCCGAGCGCTGGAACACTGCCTGCTTGATGATTACGTTGGGACCACGCGGTGTTTATGTGCGTCCGAATGATGGCGAGGAACAAATTTTGCCTACGCAGGCCCGGGAAGTATTTGACGTTTCTGGTGCGGGGGACACCTTTATTGCCACTGCGGTTCTCTCGCTTGCGGCTGGTGCGAGTTATACCGAAGCTGCGCAAATGGCTAACTATGCGTCCGGCGTGGTGGTCGGTAAGGTGGGTACGGCTACCTGCAAGGCCGAGGAATTGCTGGAAATCGTGGCTAAGTCTGAGGAGGCGGGGGAACCATGCGTGTTGTAGGGGTGATTCCATCTCGCTGGGGATCTACGCGTTTACCCGGTAAAAGTTTGTTGCCGATTTGTGGAAAGCCTTTGGTCCAGCACGTTGTGGAGCGGGCGCAGTCCTGTCGTGCATTGGATGACTTGTTGGTTGCCACCGATGACCTGCGGATTGTTGATGCGGTGGAGACATTTGGTGGGCGAGCTGTAATGACACGGCCAGATCACCCATCGGGCACAGACCGCATTGCAGAGGCTATTGCGGATACGGAAGCTGATTTGGTTGTCAATATCCAAGGAGATGAGCCTCTTCTCGATGTTTCTCTGGTTGATGCTCTTGTTACGCAAATGCGCGATGCTTGTTGGGATATGGGAACGGCTGCTGCTCCCATTCGTGATACGGATACGTTACGAGAATCTTCAGTCGTCAAAGTGGTGTTTAATGCCAATCATGAAGCCTTGTATTTCTCGCGGTCTGTGATACCATATAACCGCGACGGTGACGTTAGTTGGGAGGTTCAAGGTAAACCGGTGTATTGGCGGCATATCGGGCTTTATGCCTATCGACGGGATTTTTTGTTACGTATGGTGGCAGCGTCACCGTGCATAACAGAGCAACAAGAGAAACTCGAGCAGTTACGCGCGTTGCATATGGGCTGTCGCATGTTGGTACTAGAGACAGATGATGCCTCTATCGGGGTGGATACCCAGGCGGATCTTGAAATGGTGGAAAAGTTGATAGGAGGCTGTCAGTAATATGGCAACAGTGGTTAAGGTTAAGCGTGTTCCCATTGGCAAAGGGGCTCCATTGGCACTTATAGCGGGGCCTTGCGTTATTGAAAGTCACCGTTCTTGTATGCATTTGGCAGGCAGGCTTCATGCTTTGGCCGAAGAGGAGGGCATCCCTCTGATTTTCAAGGCTTCTTTTGACAAGGCGAACCGTACATCCGTTGATTCATTTCGGGGGCCAGGTCTTGATGCGGGGCTTGCTACTTTAGCGGCGGTTCGAGAACGTTTTGGCGTGCCGGTTTTGACAGATGTTCACACGGAGGAACAGGCTCGCACAGCAGGTCAAGTGGTGGATGTTTTGCAAATTCCTGCCTTTTTGTGTCGGCAGACAGATTTGTTGGTGGCGGCTGGAGAAACGGGTTGCGTGGTAAACATCAAGAAGGGCCAATTTTTATCAGCGGATGATATGGTTTATGCTGCTAATAAAGTTGCCGCAACTGGCAACCGTAAGATTCTTTTGACGGAGCGTGGTTCCAGTTTCGGATATCAGAATCTGGTGGCAGATATGCGTAATTTGGCCATTATGCGTTCGCTAGGGTATCCTGTCGTTTTTGATGCAACGCATAGTGTGCAGCGCCCTGGCGCTGGCAAGGGTACGACAGCAGGAGATGGTCATCTTGTACCTCATCTGGCGAGAGCGGCTGTCGCAACTGGATGCGATGCTGTTTTCGCCGAGACGCATGTAAATCCGTCGCGTGCATTATCGGATGGACCCAATGCCATAGCATTAAAGCATTTGCGGAAATTATGGCGTCAATTGAAGGCAATTCATGAAATTGTGGCGTAAAAAAGTTTGTGCTGTACTGCTGTTGGGTGGTGCTGTTGTTTTATCATTGGGTGCCACGATGCAGCCTTTACAAGGATTGCGCGTTCCTGTGGATTTTTATCCTGATGGGACTTTGAAACATGAGCTGCTCGCAAAAGAGGCTCTTATTTTGGATGATGGAACGATTGAGGCGAAGGAGGTTGCGTTCCGTCTGTTTTCAGAAGATGGAGAAGAAGAGGTATTGATCCGTGCGGAAGATGCCATGGTACATCGTGAGAACTTGCGTGGTAATTCTGATCGCGCGGTATCGCTAACGCGGGATCAGCTTTTGTTAACAGGGGACGGTTTCGAGTGGAATGGTGCCGGGGAAACCATACGGATTTTGCGTAATGTGCGTCTGAGCTTTCCTTCACAGATGTTTCGGGAAAGAGAGGAAGAAGAGGGAGACGATAATGAGTAAGAATCGCATTTGGCTTTTGTTGTTGTTGGGGGGCATGGTTTGGGCGGCATATGCGGAGCCGCAGCAGGAGGAGGCCGCTGATCAAACAGTCATCACTTCTGAAACGCTACTGTTTGATTATCAGCGCTCGATTGCCATTTTTGAAGGGAATGTACGTGTTGTCGATCCGCAAGTGACGTTGACATGTGAAAAATTATATGTGTATTTCGATGAGAATAATCAGATTGATTCCGTTGTAGCACGCGAGAACGTGCATATCGTGCAGGATGACCGGAATGCACGAGCTGAGCGAGCGGTATATCGCGCTTCGGAAGGCTCGATTGTGTTAACGGAAAATGCTCGGTTGTATCGTGGCGTGGAAGAATTGCGAGGGGATGAGATCCAGATATTCACGCAGTCAGAGAAAGTGATTGCCAAGCCTGCGCGTTTGGTTGTTTTGCCCGGTAGTGCGGGGCAAAGTACAAGAGGAGCAGAGTAGCAGGCATTTGTGACTTGGGGTAAAAGGGAGATTTGGGTTTGAAGTCAAACGAAGATAACTTGCAGCAGGGTCATAAAGAGTGGCTTATTGAGGCTAGCCAATTACAAAAGATTTATAAAGGGAAGAAAGTTGTTTCGGACGTTTCTATTCATGTCAAGCGTGGCGAAATCGTGGGCTTGCTTGGTCCCAATGGAGCAGGGAAGACAACATCATTTTACATGATTGTTGGTTTGGTAAAGCCTGATGGAGGCAATGTTTTTCTTGAAGGCAGGAATATTACGGGGCTTCCGATGTTCCAGCGTGCGCGATTAGGGATTGGGTATCTGGCGCAGGAGCCCTCGGTTTTCCGGAGGTTAACCGTGCGGCAGAACGTATTGGCTATTTTGGAAACACTTGGGATATCCCGTGCTGAACAATATCGTCGTCTGGATGCTTTGTTGGAGGAACTGGATTTGACGCGTTTGGCGGATCAAATGGCATATACATTAAGTGGCGGGGAGCGTCGTCGCTTGGAAATTACCCGTGCGCTTGTGAGAGAGCCATCCATTTTGATGTTGGATGAACCATTTAGCGGGGTGGATCCCTTGGCTGTGGCGGATGTGCAACAGATTATTATGAAATTACAGCAACGCGGGCTGGGAATTCTGATTACGGATCATAATGTGCGTGAAACGCTCTCGATTGTGGATCGTGCGTATTTGCTGTTCGAAGGGAAAGTGTTGCGAGAGGGAAAAAGTTCGTTTTTAATTCAAGATGAAATGAGCCGCGAGTTATATTTGGGAACATCCTTTCAAATGTAGTGTGGGGCATAGGGAACAGAACAAGAGAGGAGAGTATCATATGTCTATTGAAATCACAGCTCGGCACATGAATAGTGCACCGGAGGCTAAGGTTTATGCTGAAGAAAAATGTGGGAAATTAATGGAGTTATTTCCGCGTGTTGAGCATATCCATGTGATTCTGGATGTTGAAAAGCACCGTCAAATAGCTGAAATCGTGGTTCAGGCGAAGAATCATATTCGCGTAGAAGCGAGTGAGACGAGTGATGATTTAGTGAATTCTGTAGATGTGGCCTTTGAAAGGGCTGAGCGGCAGCTTCGAAAGTTGCGTGAAAAGGTGCAAGATCACCGGGTGAAGACCGATGTTGTCCAACCCTGAATTATGACGGTTCAATACAAATAAGACCTCGCGGAGGAAAGAAATGACAGCCAAAAAATCTGTGCGGAGTCGTTCTGTACGTGTATCTGATTTTTTCACGGCAGGACGTGAACATCTTCAGTTAGAGCTCATGGGTGGCGAGGCTGGTTTGCATCGCTTGATTGGAGAATCAACGATTCATCGTCCTGGACTTGGTTTGGCTGGTTTCTTCAAGAGCTTTCCAGAGCAGCGTATTCAGGTGATCGGCCTTGCTGAACATGCATATTTGGATTCGTTAAAACCAGCGGAGCGTAAAGCGCGTACGGAAGCACTGTTTGCAGAAAAGGTTCCGTGTGTTGTCTTTACCCGTGCTAAGAAAGTGTATCCAGAGATGATTGCTCTGGCGGAGAAAACCAAAACTGCGGTTTTCCGGACGCCTTTGATTACGAAGCATTTTATTAATGCCTCGACCATTGTGATGGAAAATTTGCGTGCACCGCGCGCAAAGCTTCAGGGCACCACCGTGGAGATCAAGGGTATTGGTGTGATGATTGAGGGAGCCTCCGGGGTGGGCAAAAGTGATGCGGCGTTGGCATTGGTCCGGCGCGGCCACAGTCTGGTTTCGGATGACATAACGGCTTTGCGTCGGGATACGTCTGGAAGCATCATTGCTTCTCCGGTAAAAGTCACGCAATACCATATGGAAATTCGAGGATTGGGTATTGTGCATGTGCCCAGCTTGTTTGGCGTATCCTCTGTACGTGAGGAGAAAAAACTCGATCTCGTTGTTACGCTCGTACGGGAGGATCGGAAAAGTGAAGTTCCGCAGGGAGATCGTGGGAGTTTTGCGCGTGCGTTATTAGGTGTCGAGGTTCCCCAGGTATATGTTGTGGTTGAGCCGGGGCGTGATATTGCCAATGTGATTGAAACGGCTGCGTTGGACATGAAATTGCGTCGGCTTGGACATGATGCTGAAAAGGAACTGGATGAACGCTTGATGGCATTGTTGAGCCAGGGAAGAGACGGTAGCGAGTGAGCAAAGAGGCTTCAAAGATAAAGCGTGTAGTGCGGGAATTCAAAGTGGGGAACCATTATGGTATCCATGCACGGCCTGCTGCACTCTTTGTTAAAGCGGCTTCGCAGTTCGACGCGGATATCGACGTAGAAAAAGATGGTAATGTTGTTTCCGGTAAAAGTATTATGGGTCTCATGACGTTGGAGGCAGGGCCCGGGTCTGTGTTGCGGGTTACGGCAGAAGGTCCGGACAGTGAGGCGGCACTGGATCATCTGGAGCAACTTATTATGCATCGTAATTTTGATGAGGATTAGGCATGGCACCGAACGAATCCAAGCGTTCTGGTATCGTAATGCGGGGAATCGGAGTTTCTCCAGGTGTTGCGATCGGGCCCGTCATGTTGATTCAGCCTGAGTCTGTAAGTGTATTTGAACGTCCGATTGCAGACGGTGCTGTTGCTGAGGAAATTGCGCGTTTTGAAGAGGCGCTGATCGAAACACGTCAGCAAATTCGGGAAATTCAGGGCGCGTTACGTGAGCAGACGCATTCACATGACGCTTCCATCTTCGATGCGCATCTTATGGTATTGGATGATCGTACCTTTATTGATGAAATTATCTCTGGTGTGCGGGAGCGCAAACGGAATATCGAATTTGTGGTGCAGGAAGGCACTGAGAAATATGCGAGTGTATTGGCTGCGGTTGATGATGATTATTTGCGTGAGCGTGTTGCTGATGTACGTGATGTTGGTAAGCGGATTTTGCAAAATCTCATGGGTAGCGCGGTGGCCAAACGCATTCAGATTGATCGCCCGCATCTGATTGTGGCTCACGATCTGTCGCCATCTGAGACAGCTTGTATGGCTGGGGAGCAGATCCTGGGTTTTGCTATCGATATGGGAAGTCCTACATCGCACACCGCCGTCATGGCGCGTGCTCTGTCCATACCCGCTGTAGTGGGGTTACGCAATATTAGTGTGAGTGTGGTGACGGGTGACCAGATCTTAATAGATGGCAACAAAGGAGTGTTGATTCTTAACCCCACTGAGGAGCAACTGCAAACCTATGATGAATTGGCGGAAGCTCGGCGAAATATCGAAGTAGGGTTGCAACGTTTACGTACAGAACCAGCGATTACTTGCGATGGCCACAGCATCGTTTTATCGGCCAATATTGAAGGGGAGAGTGAAATTCCTGCTGTGCAGGAAAGTGGCGCGCAAGGAGTTGGGTTGTTGCGTTCAGAGTTTATGCATCTTTCGCAAAACCGTATGCTGGATGAGGAAGAGCAGACACGCATGTATCGTAATATGGCAGATGCATTGGCTCCAAATCCCTTGATTATTCGAACCTTGGATATTGGCGGCGATAAATGCTTTTTTAATATGCAACCGTTCAAAGAGGATAATCCGTTTCTGGGACTGCGGTCGATTCGTTTGTCCTTGCGATATCCGGATTATTTTCGTCAGCAGTTACGCGCGATTTTGCGTGCAAGTGTGGCGGGAAACATACGTGTGATGTATCCCATGATCAGTGGGGTGGTTGAGCTGGATCAAGCCGATACATATTTGGCAGAGGCCAAGCGCGAGCTTGAAGCAGAAGGTGTTGCGTATGATCGATCCTTGCCGCGAGGGGTCATGATAGAAGTGCCATCGGCAGCTTTGGTGGCCCCGGCACTCGCAGAGAAGGTCGATTTTTTCAGTATCGGTACAAACGATTTGATTCAGTACACCCTTGCTGTGGACCGGGGGAATGAGCGGGTTGCCTATCTATACGAACCGACCCATTCTGCTGTTTTACAGTTGATGCGTATGACGGTGGATGCTGCACATGCCCATGGTATATGGGCAGGTGTTTGCGGGGAGATGGCTGCGGATCCTTTAATGACACCGCTGTTGCTTGGGCTTGGTGTGGATGAATTAAGTGTGAATCCCCGCGCGGTACCGCTCATAAAAGACGCTGTTCGTGCCTTGGCATATCATGACACGCAGACTTTTGTACAGGATGCTCTGGGCGGGCTATCCGTCGAAGACATTCGTTCGCGTAGTCGGCAGTTAATCGAAGCGGTTGC
>PWYP01000078.1 GCA_003567805.1 PVC group bacterium | reverse complement strand
TGTATTTCTGGCGTCGATACCTGCCCCCCAGCTTTAGCAGAGGCATGATATACCGTCAAATTGCCATACGTAACCTTGCGAAAATGAAACCCGCGCCGCTCGTAACATTCTTCTTGCGTTGTGTGAGAGGACCGCTGCTCCACCAATGCCAGTAAATCCGTGGCCGTCATCCCGAATACACGGGCCAAACGATATAACGTATCTAATTCCGGCTGCGCCATATTGCGCTCAATACGCGACAATACCGCAGGCGTCACGCCACTGCGCGCCTGTATCTCGTCCAACGTAAACCCCTCACGCTTACGCAAATCCCGCAATACACCAAAATCGTACACAATTCCCTCTTTTTGCTTAAATCAACAATAAATAATTAATATATATTGTCAACGCAAAATAATTGCGGATATTTTTTATTCTAGATCTAAGGGTAGGCAGCATGACGTCACCAAGCCGGAGGCCGCAGCCTACTATCAGTTGCGCCTGCCTCTTCCGTTACATGACGCACAGATCGTATGTCCCTCACTCTTGCAGGCAGGACATGCTGCGCCGCGGTGGACCTTGGTTCCTCTACATCGGCGGCACGTCACATAACCGCGGGCTTCACATGCACGACATGCATCAGCAATGCCGGCTCCACCACAACCTCTGCAGGCCCTTGTTCCCTCTGCACGACAATCACGACAAGGAAGATTCCCTGTAGCGCCACATACTTCACAGGGTCTGGTTCGATCTGCACCTATTCTCTGCACCCGGTCCCCTGCACGTCGTTCAGACACTCTGCCCTCCTGGCAGTTTCGACAAGGAATGTGACCAAGGCCCACACAATGCCTACAATCAGCCTTGCCATATCCAATACAAGATTCACACGGCAGCGCTATGGACCGCATAAGCATTGCTTTTTTTCGTACAGATAGCGTTTCCATCACATGTGACGGAACCCATACTCCCCCAAGAGACGCTAACCTTCTCGCCTGCTGGTATTGAATATACGTTGATGTCGCCGCACGCCTGGCAACCATAAGTTCAGCAACCGTACCCTCCACATATACGGCCCCCGACCCTTCACATGCCTTGCATGCGATACCAGCATGTCCCTCCACAGTAAATGACCTGTCTGAGCCAAACGCAGAAGCTCTGCTCCGCAAGTCCAACCCCTCAAACACGACAGGTGTCTTTCCTCTTCCTCCACAATGCGGACACGCTTTGCGAACAATACGTGCCGCCGACTCAGCCGAACGGATCATCTCTAGCAGGTTTTCTGAACGATCGCTTTGTTCTGCTGGAGCGGTCACGACCTCCAAAGCAAGTGCATTGAGAAAAAATAACCGCGCCAATTCATAGTTGAGATCCTTTAGGTGCCTTTGCCCCTCTTCTATCTCAGCAAGTACGAATTGCTCCGGCAGATGCCCATTTTCCGAATCCTCAATCTCCTCATCAAGGGGACTGGCTTCAGGGACCTCCTGCTGCACAGGAAATGAACCGCTGCAATGTGTACAGATTGCCGAACCCACTTCATTTTCATATCCGCATCTTTGGCAAATCAGAAGCTGCCCGAATGTGACAGTGGCCACAAACGCCAAAATCAAACCTGCGATTCGTCGCTTTACCTCCCAGATGCGCATCATAAACAACCTCTCTCGCATTTTTACTTCGCAGCACAAAATCGTAGAATAACTATTTGCACACTTGTATGTATCTGTTAAGCTAAGTATATGAAAATCAGCCCGCGATTCAAAAACAATTGCAAAGGACAGGTTATGCTGGAGTTTATCATTGTGGCTTCCATGCTTATACTGACCGTTTCAATTATCGCTGTGCTGCTGTATGCTTTCAGGGAAAACAGTACGAGAGTGTTGCATTTGATTGGAGCTGAGTATCCATAAATACAGGAGGAAAGGTCATGAAAAAAAGCAAAAGCGGTCAGACAATGGTGGAATACATTATTATCGTTCTTATCATCGCAGTAGCGGCACTTGCTATTGTCGGTGTGTTTAGCGATAGGGTTCGTGAGCTTTTCGGCTTTGCGACAGAAGAGCTGGGGGGTGACAGCGGTGCTGTCAGCGAAGCACTGTCGGAAAGATCCGTCGACTGGGTCAGGGAAGCCGAGTCCCAGAATGCACCCTGACGCGCAAAGAGGTCCACAAATTAAAGATAAACATGACACGCTGCATCAAAGTCAGTTCTTCGGCATTGCACTCACTGCCCAGCCGCGGTGCTCCTGAAACTTCAGGACGCCGCTCTGGACAGGCAATGATCGAATCCCTGATGGCAATTGGTCTCATTTGTCTGATCTTTTTTGGTGCCATGCAGATATCATTAATGTTCGCCGCCCGCGAAATCATGCATCATGCCGCGGCAAGAGGTGCCCGCGCAAAAACCGTTGGTTTCAACCAGTGGATGGTACGAAAAGCTGTCTATGTGGCGTCCATCCCCGTATCGGGAACGATGCTGACTCCGGGGGCCCCGCAAGATCCAACGATCCTTGCCGCAATTGAGGCCTCTAAGTCTGGGGGAGCACTGATCGACCCCTGGATGGATATCATGTCGGGCAATCTCGTTCCCCCAACAGCAAGATACCAGTTGGAGCGTGCATTAATACCCGAGTTCATGGGGGCTGATCACATCAATATCGCCAGAGCAATTCTGAATTATGAAGTGTGGGAAGACAACCTCATTCACCATAACGTTTCCGGCGTGCCCCTCGG
>PWYP01000139.1 GCA_003567805.1 PVC group bacterium | reverse complement strand
TTTCAGAACTTTCCCGCTCGGTCTTTTCTCTAGCGATCGCATCAAGTACACGGTCTTGCAACCCACCACTCGTCGCAACAATGCCCCGGTTCTTCGTTAATTCCCGACCCTGTGCAAAATCCAGCTCTTTCCCATCCATATCGGTCACGTTCCCCCCGGCTTGCTTAACCAGAAAAGCACCAGCGGCATGATCCCATATTTTTTCCACATACCCTTTTTTGGCTGGGAGCCGCATATAGACATCCGCATCACCACGAGCCACCGTCGCATACTTGCATTGACTGTCAATCCGTACCGGAGGCGCTTGCACGCCCAACATTTCAGCAATACGACCAGAGCGACTCTGCGCCGTATGCGCCTTTTCGACGGATTCGCAAAACACTGCATCCGCAAGGGCGACGCGGCCCCTGGCACGTACTGGACGAATGTTCTGCGGATCGGACAAGGGCCGCATCAGCACAGCGTCATCACCTTGTGCACCATCAAACAAAACGCCACGATCCTGTCCCTTCGCAACCAAAGTACCTACGGGCAAGGCGGGACATCCCAACACGCCCAACACCACTTCCCCATCTTCAATGAGCGCCAAAGCGATTGCATACTGATCTCCCCGTATGAACCCTTTGGTGCCATCAATCGGATCCAGCGTCCAGAAGCGCTTCCCCTTTCCGCCGCTCCCATTACCACGCTCCAATACATGAACCAGACGATCCACCTGCATACCCGGCATCACCGCAGAAAGCACTTTCAGTACGGCGTCACCCAACGCCTCGCCACCATCCCCCTTCAGCAAATCAGCATCTTCCTCCCCGACAATTTCATCATGGGGAAACATGCTTTCAATCATATCAATGATAATGGCCTGTGCTGCGAAATCGGCAACCGTCACCGGAGAACGATCATCCTTTTCATGGGTGTCATCGCTCGAGAATCCCGCCCGTACTTGCTCGCACACCTGCGCCGCCCGTAAAACCGCTGCTACTGCTGTCGCCCGTTCTCTCTCAAACATCTATCTCCCCTATCCGATAATGGTTACGTTCTGCTATATAACATGGAACGCATTGAATCGCAACTTGCAGATACGCATGGCAAGGTGTAGCATCTACCGATCACAACAAATTCACCCCAATCCAGCAAAAGCTGATCCTCAAGGGAGGTTATGCATGTCCAAAGTCACGTATCGGCGTAGTCGACGCCCCGGCTGCCTGACGATGATCCTGATTCTTATGATCGTCGGTATGGCGTTTCTATGGCTTCATGATCGCTGGAATGGCAAACTCGTTCCTGGATCAAGACCCACCGTTAGCGAATCCCGGAAATGGGGGGAAGATGCATTTCCACATATGACCGAAACCTGGTCTGAAGGTCGCGGAGAAACCAAAGTGATACGTATCCCGCTCCGAGGCATGATTCTGCTCAATACGGAACCCGGGTTGTTCGGGTCCGTAAGTGCAGCCGACCTAGCTCGGCGCAGCATACGTCGTGCAACAATGGACACCGATGTCCGTGCCCTGATCCTGGAAATCAACAGTGGCGGGGGGGGAATTACCGCCAGCGATATTCTCTATCATGAACTTCTGCGTTTCAAACGGGCCCAACCAGGCAGGAAGATCATTACAATATGCGAAGATATTGCAGCATCTGGCGCTTATTATGTCGCACTTGCATCAGACAAAATCATTGCACACCCCACCACGCTAACCGGATCGCTCGGTGTGATCATACAAACCCTGAACCTGCATGAACTCGGACAGCTTTTAGGCATTAAGGATGTCACGATCAAATCAGGAGAAAATAAAGATCTCTTAAATCCTTTCAGCGAAGTCTCCGAAACCCAGCTCGAACTACTGCAAGACGTTGTGGATGCCATGCATGCACGCTTCAAACACCTTGTCGCCGAATCTCGCAACTTGCCTGCCGGCGTTGTGGCCACATTAGCGGATGGGCGTATTTTCACAGCCGCAGATGCCTTGGAACAAGGCCTTATCGACGACATTGGCTATTGGGATGATGCCGTCACGACACTTCAGCAACTACTCGATACGGAAGACGTTATCATTTATCGCTATGAAAAAGGGTTCTCGTGGCGGCACCTTCTACGCAGCTCTAATGCGTTGCGCCCTGCAGCCTGGCTTGACACCTTGCAAACCCCACGATTGATGTATCAATGGAGAATCGACTGATTATGATCCAAAAGCTATCTGATATTGACTGGAATACATGGGAACCCCGCGAGCAGGCAACATTACTTTTTGTCATCCAAAACGGCCAGATATTACTCATACATAAGAAACGCGGCCTAGGAGCCGGTAACATCAATGGCCCCGGAGGACGCTTGGAACCCGGCGAAACACCGATCGAGGCAGCCGTGCGTGAAGTCGAAGAGGAGCTTTGCATCACGCCAACAGGCGTCTCTTATGCGGGCGAACTCTTCTTTCAATTTACAAACGGGCACTCCATTCATGGTATCGTATTTACTGCCACCGGATACAAAGGCGAACCGAAAGAAACCCATGAAGCCACCCCCCTGTGGACACCGCTAAACGAAATCCCTTATGACCGTATGTGGGCCGATGATCGTCATTGGATTCCGCTCATGTTGAAAGAAATCCCGTTTCACGGATACTTCATTTTTGAAGACCATAAAATGCTCGACCACCGGGTAGATACGGATGCATTACCCGAAGGCGACGGAACCGCCCGACGATTC
>PWYP01000138.1 GCA_003567805.1 PVC group bacterium | reverse complement strand
TGCTCGACCATACGCATATAGTTATGCGGTGAGCCACTGCACAACACAATATTACGCGCCGTCGTCCAAATATTGCGTGCCGATACCTCGATATCTAAAGCATTCTCCAAATCGGTACGCTCAAATCGCCAGCCAGGTCGAGCCGCCGGCAAAAATTCCAATCGCCGCTGCGCTTTGCCCAAAAATGTACCAGGCCCGGTTACCGAAACCGGTTTGGCAATGGTTGTCTGCAACCACCCGGGATCTCCCTGTGGTGCCTCCATACGTTCTTCATCCACAGGCTGCGCGGCCATTTCTTCCGTGGCACGACGCAGTACATCCTGATCCCCCGCTAACAAAGTTCCTATCTCAAGCTGTTCCATTGAACGAGTCCCCTTTCATGCAGGCAAACAGTACGGGATTCAGGGCTCCGAAAAAACAAAAAAAAGGCTCCCTAGCAAGAGGGAGCCTAAAAAGATGAACCTTGTACCGAACATTAGTCGACCGGTTCGAAGTCATCCACGCCCGCGCCGCAATCCGGACATACCCAATCTTCGGGCAAATCAGCAAATGCGGTACCAGCAGAAACACCATTATCCGGGTCACCAATTTCCGGGTCATAAATATAACCGCAAAGATTACATACATATTTTTGCATAGTCGTTCCTCCTATTATTTCCCAAATATCTCAAACAGTTTGGGCTCTTATAACGAACTTCATGCGGGCTGGCAAGTCCAACCCGCACGAGAATCGTTTACCAATTTTCTGCTAACAGTTCGAAATGTGCTTGGGGATGTGCACAAGCCGGACATACCTTGGGAGCCTCATTCGCCTCTGCTATGTAACCACAGTTGATACAACGCCAGACAACCGCCTTCTCTTTCATGAACACCGTGCCAGCATCCACATTCGCAGCCAATTCCAGATAGCGTTTCTCATGCTGTTTCTCTGCAACTGCAATCGCCTCGAAAACCTTCGCAATATTCTCAAAACCTTCTTCGCGGGCCGTCTTCGCAAATCCAGGATACATCTCCGTCCACTCATAATGCTCGCCCGCAGCACCATGCCGAAGATTTTCAACCGTAGTACCCACAGGTCCCGCAGGAAAGGCCGCCGTAACTTCAATTTCTCCGCCGTCCATCAGCTTGAACAAACGCTTCGCATGCTCGCGCTCCTGATCAGCAGTCTCCGCAAAAATATCAGCAATCTGACGATACCCAGCTTTACGAGCCTCGCTGGCTGCATAGGTATAACGATTCCGTGCTTGTGACTCGCCCGCAAAAGCGGTACTCAAATTAATCTGCGTCTGTGTGCCTTTTAGTTCCGGCATGGTCTACTCCTTACGTTTTCGATTACAAAAACCGTCAATATCGCAGCACACCCGCACTGCCTTCATCCTTATTGCAACGGCTTTCGTCAGTTGGCATCTGAACACCATTCCCGCACAACGTAAAGCGCGATACACCTACACCTTTTTTCCTATTGTGCAATCTGCAATATTCCACCAAAAAAGTGGCATTTTTGTTTTTATAGTAAAAAAAAAGGCCAGCGGAAAAATCCGCTGGCCTTCTTACGCTTGTCGTCTTAGACGATATATGTGCTGGAAGCGGTGGAACCACCTCGACCCGTCCAGTTGGTATGGAAAAATTCACCGCGCGGTTTATCGGTACGCTCATATGTATGCGCTCCGAAATAATCCCGTTGCGCCTGCAGCATATTCGCCGGAAGACGCGCTGTGCGATACCCATCAAAGTAGGCTAACGCAGCACCCATTGCGGGCATCGGAATGCCCAATTCCGTGGCCTGTGCAATCACGCGACGCCAACTCGCTTGCGCCTGCAGCACAGCTTTCTTGAAGAACGGATCCAGCAGCAAGTTCGTCAAGTCCGGATTCTTATCAAACGCCTCTTTGATCTTACCCAAAAATGCTGAACGGATGATGCATCCGCCACGCCACATCAAGGCAACAGCGCCATAGTTTAGCTTCCAACCATAGGTATCGGAGGCGGAACGCATAAGCTGATAGCCTTGTGCATACGAAACAATTTTAGATGCGTACAACGCCTGTTCCAGATCCTTGAGCAGTTTCTTGGCATCCCCCTTGAACTTGACATCAGGCCCTTTCAGTTTCTTGGATGCCGCTACGCGTTCATCCTTCATCGCAGATAAGCACCGCGCAAAAACGGCCTCCCCTATAAGCGTCAGCGGCATACCTTCATCCAGTGCCGCAATGGCCGTCCACTTGCCTGTGCCCTTCTGCCCAGCCGTATCAAGAATCAGATCAAGCGTCTCTTTACCCTCTTCATCCTTGTAGGCCAGAATATCGCGCGTGATTTCAATCAAGTATGAATCCAGCTTACCGCGATTCCAGCGACTCAGCACTTTGTTCATTTCGGCATTATCCAAGCCCAGACCATCTTTCATCAGATGATACGCCTCGCAGATCATCTGCATGTCACCATACTCAATGCCATTGTGTACCATTTTGACGAAATGTCCGGCACCACCCGATCCAACCCAATCACAGCAGGGCTCGCCTTCATCCGTGTGCGCCGAGATCGTCTGAAACACCTTCCGTACCGAACGCCAAGCTCGCGGAGATCCCCCAGGCATAATCGAAGGCCCTTTCAATGCGCCCTCTTCTCCACCGGAAACGCCCGTACCAATAAACAGAATCCCTTTTTCTTCGCAGGACTTCATCCGACGCTCGGAATCTGGAAAGTGTGAGTTACCAC
>PWYP01000063.1 GCA_003567805.1 PVC group bacterium | reverse complement strand
GGGGAATATACCGTTTGGGCGCAATTGTCTCTGGAAAGGCCGCTGTGCTAACATAAAGATATACGGGCAAGACGGACTTCCTGCTTCACTTCAGTCATTGACCTCCGTCGGGAGTACATGCTGCCGAAAGCCGCATCCAACGTTGACACAGCGATTATCGTGGTCCGGGTGGAACCGTCGGGATTCCCTGTCGTCCTTGGACTCGTTCGGGATGCGGTTCGCGAGGTCATCGGCACATTCAGAAGACTGGCACCGTTGCCGTACGGCTAAGTCCATAGCAGCTGAAGGTCCCGGAGTAAAGCTCCTCGTGCAACTGGAAGTCAACAAAGAGCCGAAACCGTTGGAATATAGTTCAGTCCGAATTCCTTGACGCGGGCTGTGGCTGTTCCCGGTTCGGGGCCAAAGGTCTCGGGTTGGCACTACGTGCGGAGTCTCGTGCGGTACTCGCGGGGCGAAACGCCGGTTACTTTTCGAAACACGCGCGAAAAGTAGAACTGATCCTCAAACCCCACAGAATCCGCAATCTGTCCCACCGAGTCGTCGGTCGCGTCGAGGTAGTAGCAGGCTCGCTGAACCCGCTGATGTTGGACAAACTCAATCGGAGAGTGGCCGGTAAGGTCGCGGAACAGCTGCGAAATCCGGGAGACACTCAAGTGAGATCTGGACTTGAGGACATCGAGTGTAATCGGGTCGGCGAGGTGTTCTTCGCACCCGTTCTCTCGTCGACGCAAGTGTCTCCGGGCCCGCGGGAACTTGCCCGCATCGGTGACCGTTAGGCCGTGCAAGGCGGGATTGGCGCGTGCTCGCTTGAGATGTCGCCTCGGCAGAACGTAGAGCGTCTCCTGGGGAAAACCGTCTCGTTTCTCCGCACGTCGTGACGGGTCCATAGATGGAACTCTATCCATGTTTTTGTGTCGTTGTCCATTCTCAACAGCGCAATTCGTGCCTACGCTCATAGAGCCATGAAAGACACGAGTATAGACATTAATTCGGCACCGGTAGCGACGGTGCACGACTCCCAGGCGCGGGCATGGGTCCAGACCGTTACAATTCCGACGTATACGACAGGACCGCCGTGTCCGTATCCCATGTTCCTCGAGCGCCGTGTCTACCAGGGGAGTTCGGGAGATGTGTATCCCCTCCCGATTACCGAGACGATATCCGACGCACACGAGCCGGTAGCGTACGAGGCGGTATTCCTCGAAAACGAGTTTCTCAAAATTATGGTCCTGCCCGAGCTCGGCGGTCGGATTCATATGGCCTACGACAAGCGGCTTGACTATCACTTCGTCTACTTTAACCGTGTAATCAAGCCCGCGCTGGTCGGGCTTGTCGGCCCATGGATTGCCGGAGGGATCGAGTTCAACTGGCCGCAGCACCACAGGCCGTCGACGTATATGCCGGTTGAGTACCGAATCGAGAACGACGGCTCGGAACGGGGAACGGTCGTCCTGCACGAAATCGACCGCATGCGCGGGCTCGAGGTTCACACACACATTTCCCTGCGGAAGGACGATGCCCGCGTTCGAATAGACGGCGCCGTCTCGAACCCGACCGATTTGCACGAGACCTTTCTCTGGTGGGCGAACCCGGCAGTGTCGGTCAACGACGAATATCAGTCACTCTTTCCCCCGGACGTACAGGCTGTGTTCGACCATGGGAAGCGGGACGTCTCGCGGTTTCCGATAGCTACGGGCACCTACTACAAGATCGATTACTCCGAGGGAGTAGATATTTCGTGGTACAGGAACATCCCGGTCCCGACATCGTACATGGCGTACTATTCGCGATACGATTTTGTCGGAGGCTACGACCATTCGCGCGACGCGGGAATCCTGCACGCGGCACCGAACAATGTCTCTCCGGGCAAGAAAATGTGGACGTGGGGAAACGGCGACTTCGCCGCCGCCTGGGAGCGCAATCTTACCGACAGCGACGGGCCGTATATCGAGCTCATGACCGGCGTATACTCGGAGAATCAGCCCGATTTTACCTGGATCGCACCGTCGGAGACGACCTCGTTCACGCAGTACTTCTTCCCGTTCGGCCGGCTTCCCGGGCTGCTTTGTGCAAACGAGGCGGCTGCGGTCGGCACAGCCGAACGCAACGGCCGGACGCTGCTTGAGGTGTACGCGCCGGCACCCCTCACGGTATCCGTTCGGATTCAGGGGGCCGGTTTTGCGCACGACCTCGAGGCGAAAGAAATCGAACCACACTCCATCGCCGAGTGGGAGCTTCCCGAAGAATGCGAACACTTCGAGCGGATCGAGCTCCTTTCGAAAGGAACTCCGGTGCTTGAATATCGAGTGCCCGAGTCCTCGATTACCGATATACCGAGTCCCGCGCAGGCCCCGCCGGCGCCCGGGGACGCTCCGAGCGCCGAAGCGCTCCATCGCATTGGACTACACCTCGAGCAGTACCGGCACGCGACAATGTCTCCCGAGGTGTACTACTACGAGGCCCTGAAACGGGATCCCGACCACTCCGACACTCACATAGCGCTGACGCGGCGCCACCTGTCCGCCAACCGTCCCGCCGATGCCCTGCGGCACGCCGAACACGCGGTGGCAAACATCACCCAGTGGAACAGCAATCCTTCAAGCGGGTGGCCGCACTATTACCTCGGACTCTGCTACCGCGCGAACGGACAGCGCGCCGAGGCACGAGACGCGTTTGAGAAAGCCCTGTGGTGTGAGGATGCCAGAGCCGCCTCCC
>PWYP01000036.1 GCA_003567805.1 PVC group bacterium | reverse complement strand
GAAACTGCACAAAAACATCATGGTTTCTGGTGCAACGTCTTCGGGAAAAACATCTGTCCTGAATGTTTTGAGCAGTTGCATTGGTCCCACGGACCGGATTCTTGTAATCGAGGACGCCAGCGAGCTGCAATTAATGCAGGATCATGTCGTAAGCTTTGAAACACGAAAACCCGACGCCAAAGGAAAGGGAGAAGTCACGATCCGCGATCTGGTGCACTCCTCATTGCGTCTTCGCCCCGACCGATTGGTTATCGGCGAAATCCGGGGAGGCGAAGCACTCGACCTGCTCCAGGCATTGAACACCGGACACGCAGGCAGCATGTCAACCATTCATGCCAATAGCCCACTCGATTGCCTGTCGCGTCTGGAAACTTGCGCACTACTGAGCGGCATCGAAATCCCCTTGAGCGCTTTGCGATCACAGGTCGCCTCAGCCATTGATATGGTAGTACATACAGCGCGTTTATCGGATGGAAGTCGAAAAATCACAGAAATTGCAGAAGTCATGCCACTGACCGATGGACAATATGTAACGCATCCACTGTATCGCTACACCATGGACCATGTGGATGCAGAAGGCAGGATTGTCGGCAAACATGAAGCTATAGGACGTCCCTCTTTTCTGGATCAAGCCCGCATAGAAGGATTGCCACTGGATCCCTCCCTGTTTCCCTAGGACCGCCATGAAAAAAGCTTTTCAACATCTTGATGCGGCCTTTACTACCGATCCGGGACGGATCCGCAAAACAAATGAAGACGCCGCACTGGTCGCCACGGAGCAAGGCTTGTTCGCCGTGGCAGATGGCATGGGCGGTGGAGCCTGCGGGGAAGTAGCAAGTCGGTGCGTAATTCAAGCTCTGACATCCTATCGTTCACAAAACGATATACCCGAAAAAGGAATCAAAGAAATCCAGGAAATTGTCCAAAAAGCCAATGCGCACATCTACAACATGGCACACGAACAAAACCTGTCGGGTATGGGCACCACTCTGATCCTAATGCTTTTTCATGCAGAGCGACCCGATCGAGCCACGCTGCTGCATGCAGGCGATAGTCGCGCCTACCGTTTGCGCGGACGCAAATGGACGCAACTGATGACCGATCACTCGCTAGAAGCGGACAGACGAATCCCCCGACGGAAAATGATCCCGTATTTACGCAACATCATCACACGCGCCATTGGGATTCGAGAAACCGTCGAATTGGAACAAAATGCATGCACCATTGCGCCGGGTGACCTTTTCCTGCTTTGTTCTGACGGATTGTATAACATGATTGCCCCCAGAAAGCTTAAACGATTCATGCGAAAACATTGCGAGATTGCGCTCAAGAATCTATCCGGTCTACTGGTGGATGAAGCAAACAAAAATGGTGGCAAAGACAACGTAACTGCACTACTCATCCGCGTCGGTCACCCCGATATCGCAGAAGACAAACCAACAACCGACACCGTCAAAATATTGAAAGCATAAAGTAAAGTCACAGAAGCATATCGACAGCCTTTAAAACTTGACGAATCCATGGTTATGCTTTCTAAATGTTCGATGAGGCTGAAGGTGACGCTTGGTCAAATTACGGGTAGGAGGCCATTTATGATCGACAAGGGCACAAACGACAAGAATGCATCACAATCCGACAGCGACTTTGAGCGAACGATTCCTACGATAGCACCCAACAGCCCCCCCCCTCCGGCTCCGCCTCCCAAGGAAAATAGCGTCGCCGGTTCCTCTTCCTCGAACACGGAATCCCATGCTTCCCCCGAGTCTTCCTCTCCGAATACAGCATCGGCACCCGCAACCTCAACGGGGCTCTCAACAAGTCAAGGGTACAAGGAAGACGACGTGATACTCGGGCGGTACCGCGTAGACGGCGAACTGGGCAAAGGCGGCATGGGAGTCGTCTACCGATGTACGGACTTGGTAGGCGATGTGCGTGTGGCTGTAAAAACCATTCCCCCTGAAATATCCTGGAATGCGGAGGAAATTGAAGAAATCCGAGATAACTTTCGCTTGGTAGAACGCCTCCATCACCCGCATATCACTGATGCAAAAACCATCGAACGTGACCCGGCCAACGGGCAGTATTTTCTCGTCATGGAACTGGCAGACGGTATTAACCTGCGCCAATATAGAAAGAAAATGGGTGGCTCCCTCCCCATGGAGGAATGCATCAATCTTGGGCGGCAAATCGCATCTGCACTAGATTACGGGCACAGCGAGATGATCATACATCGCGATATCAAGCCCAGTAATATTATGATCACCGACTCAGGCAAAGTGAAGGTATTGGACTATGGCATTGCCAGCCAGTATCACGAATCCATGTCCCGTGTAACCAACGCAAAATACGAAACCAGCGGAACGGGTCCCTACATGGCACCGGAACAATGGATGGGTGAGTTTCAAGATGCAAAAACCGATCAGTACGCTTTAGCTGTTCTGCTATACGAATTGTATGACGGAAAACCGCCATTCACCAACCCGGACTTACAGATTCTAGGGCAGGCTGTACGCAAAGAACAACCACCCAAGCCCGAAGGCATGACAAGTCAAACTTGGGCCGTTTTCCGGAAAGCTCTTTCCAAAAAGCGCAAGGATCGATTCAAAAGTTGCTCCGAGTTCATTGTTGCTTTGGAAGAAGCACAGGGAGGCTTGGAATCCATCATGGCCAAACGGAGAGTACGATACGGAATCGTCGCCGCTGCAGCCGCGCTCGT
>PWYP01000068.1 GCA_003567805.1 PVC group bacterium | reverse complement strand
GGTGATTCTGCAGAGAGGGGCTTTTTCTTTCTCCGGAAGAATTTTCCGAAGAAAGAACGTACGGCATTGCCAATTCGCTGTCCGATTGTCGGGTGCAGCATTTTGTCTAGTCGGCGGTAACCGGCAAGTAGTTCTTCGGGGGAAAAATCTTTGCGGTGTACATTTTCTTCTAGTTCCAGTTGGAGTTTTTCTACTTCGGTGGCGCGCTCAACAATATGTGCCTCGATAAACTTCCAGCCGAGTTCACGGGCGGCGAGGGTTCGTCGATGACCAGCGATAAGCTCGTTTTCCCGTGAGAGGGTAATGGGGTTTAGTTGGCCATGCTTGCGCATGCTTTCCATGAGGGGCTTGAGATCGCCGATGTCTGTCCTTACCCGGTCTTTGATAATGATGTCTTCAATTTGCACTTGCATGTTGCGGCCCTCGGGATTGTGGTTGCCTTTTAAACAAACTGTCTGATTTGGTATTAGTGTATGGATCTGGCGTAAAGTTGCAAGCCATGCATGAAATCAATTGACGAAAACACTACATTTAGCCGATAAAAGCGGTTCAAGCTTTTACAAGCTCTTGGATTTATTCCATTCGAACATTCGGGAAAAACAGGGGAAATTGATGCATCCATATCGAACACATACATGTGGGGATTTGCGTGAGGCGGATTCCGGTAGTACTGCGCGGCTTTCAGGCTGGGTATTTCGCAAGCGTGACCATGGTGGCGTTTTGTTTATTGATTTGCGGGACCATTACGGTGTGACGCAAATCGTGATTCATCCAGATAAGCCATTTTTTGAGGATTGTCAGCGGTGGCGTTCGGAGAGTGTGGTTACGGTTACGGGGCGGGTTGCTGCTCGTACCGCCGAAACGGTCAATCCGGATTTACCCACGGGGGCCGTGGAGCTTGTGGTGGACGAGGTGCTGGTGCAGTCGGCTGCGGATCCGCTGCCGTTGTATCTGGCAGGTGACGAAGAGGGACCCGAAGAAACGCGGCTTCGTTATCGTTTTCTGGATTTACGCCGTGAACGGATGCAGCGTAATATTTTGTTGCGCGCGCAAATCATTGCCAGTATGCGTCGCCGTTTGACCGAAAAGGGGTTTCCAGAATTTCAAACACCTATTTTGACAAGCAGTTCTCCGGAAGGGGCTCGGGATTATCTGGTGCCGAGTCGTGTTCATCCTGGCAAGTTTTATGCGCTTCCGCAGGCACCACAATTGTTCAAGCAGCTATTAATGGTTTCGGGGTTTGATCGTTATTTCCAAGTGGCGCCTTGTTTCCGGGATGAAGATGCGCGCGCTGATCGCTCTCCTGGGGAGTTCTATCAGCTCGACATCGAGATGGCCTTTGCTACCCAGGATGAAATTTTTGCGACAGTGGAGGATGTCTTGCATGGCATTTTCACAGAATTTTCGGACTGGCAGGTGGATGAGGCTCCCTTTGTACGGATTCCTTACAAAGAGGCCATGCTGAAATATGGAACCGATAAGCCAGATTTGCGTATCCCGATTGAAATTCGGGATGTGTCCGACATTTTTGCGGATAGCGCCTTTAATGCCTTCCGTAGTGTTGTGGATAAAGGGGGCGTTGTGCGGGCGGTGCCGGTGAAAGGCATTGCTGATCGTCCACGGAGCTTTTTTGACAAGATGGTGGAGTTTGCACAGGGCGTGGGCTCGAAGGGGTTGGCTTATCTGGTTTGGCAGGATGGCAATGTCAAGGGGCCCATTTTCAAGTTTCTGAATCCGGAAGACGTGACGGCATTGGCGGAGCGCTGTGGTGTTACCGATGGTGATGTGCTGTTCTTTGTTAGCGACAAGGAAGAACCTGCCAGCAGAATCGCCGGTGAGGTCCGTAGTAAACTGGGACATGATTTGGATCTGATTCCATCGGGCGTTTATAAATTTTGCTGGATTGTGGATTTTCCGATGTTTGCCTATGACGAAGAACTGGGTCGTGTTGGGTTTTCACACAATCCATTTTCGATGCCGCAGGGGGGCATGCAGGCACTGACAGAGCAGGATCCGCTGGACGTGTTAGCGTATCAGTATGACATTGTTTGTAATGGCTGTGAACTTTCGAGTGGTGCCATCCGCAATCATTTACCAGATGTAATGTACAAAGCCTTTGAAATTGCGGGGTATCCCCCGGAGACGGTGGATGAACGATTTGGTGCCTTAATTCGAGCGTTCCGCCTAGGAGCTCCTCCTCACGGAGGCTTGGCTCCTGGCGTAGATCGTATTGTCATGTTGCTGGCGCGTGAGACGAGCATTCGAGAGGTTATTGCATTTCCGATGAACCAACGGGCGCAGGACTTGATGATGGATGCGCCGAGTTCGGTAAACGAGAAGCAGTTACGGGAATTGCACATACGTTTGCAGTTGCCGCGTGCTGAGACGCGCGATGCATAGCGATCAGGCATGCCCACTGGGGCTCGTTGCCTTGTAAATCAACTGGACGGAATGTATGTGAAGCGTTACCCTTCGCGCATTGAGTATCGTGGATTCGGTATGGGGGTGAATTTTTGAGTGATCGATTGCTGGTTGCATTTCAGGACAAACAGGCATTTGTAAAACCTGTTGGTCGGGCAACATTCAAATTGGCTCCTGCTTTGAAGCGGTTTGGTGTCTCAGTCATCGCAAAAGGGTGTCGGGAGATGCGTTTTGATATGTCCGAGTGCACAACGCTCGACAGCACTTTTATGGGGGTGCTGGCGGGCATTGCGATGTGGTCCTC
>PWYP01000007.1 GCA_003567805.1 PVC group bacterium | reverse complement strand
TGTATGAATACAATCTGATCGATACCCCTGGACACGTTGACTTTACGTATGAAGTATCCCGTAGTATGGCAGCCTGTGAAGGTGCTATTCTAGTAGTGGATGCTGCGCAAGGCGTCGAAGCACAAACGGTTGCCAATACCTATCTGGCCATTGATCGTGGGCTAGAAATTATCCCCGTATTGAATAAAGTCGACTTGCCGAATGCAGATCCCGACGGAGTTGCTCATCAGATCGAGGATATTTTGGGCATTGATACCAGTGCTGGATTGCGGATTAGTGCTAAAACGGGGGAGGGGGTACGTGCAGTGATGGAGGCCGTGATTCAAGCCTTTCCTCCACCGAGCGGAAAGCGTAGTGCAGAGGAACCACCACGCGCACTTGTGTTTGACTCGATTTATGATGCGTTTCGAGGCGTGGTTACCTATGTCCGTGTAAAGGATGGACAGCTCAAAAAGGGAGATTCGGTTCGACTCATGTCCACGGGGGCCGTAACGCAATTGAAGGAAGTAGGTATCTTCTCTCCCAAACAAGTTCCACAGGATGTATTGCGAGCAGGACAGGTTGGCTATTTGATTGGCACCTTAAAAACACCGGCTGATATTCAAGTGGGGGATACCGTAACGCTGGACAAAAACCCTGCAGAAAAAGCCTTGCCCGGATTTTCTCCCGTTAAATCCATGGTGTTCAGCGGCCTCTATCCTGTAGATACGGGCGATTATGAAAAATGCCGCCAAAGCCTAGACAAGCTGGCTTTGAATGATTCAGCCTTTACGTATCACTCTGAAAGTTCTACGGCTCTTGGTTTTGGTTTCAGGTGTGGATTTCTGGGGCTTCTGCACATGGAGGTGATTCAGGAGCGTTTGCGACGCGAATTTGGTTTGGATATTATCAGCACACATCCCGGTGTCGTATATCGGGTCTATACGCGTGATGGCAACATGCAGGAAGTGGATAATCCTGTTTTTTTACCAGATCCAACGCATGTGGAAAAGATCGA
Source organism: PVC group bacterium (assembly GCA_003567805.1). Next base: position 1,773 of record PWYP01000007.1, on the reverse strand, counting down.
AGAGCCGATGATTCATGCATTCATAATTTGTATGAATGAGCATATCGGAGATTTAATGCGCCTGATCATGGACAGGAGAGGGGAGATCACCAAAACCGAGTCAATTGATACGTCTCGCGTTATGCTGACATGCACACTTCCTTTGAATGAGATACTAACGGATTTCCATGACAATCTCAAGAGCGCTACGAAAGGCTACGCCTCCATGGATTATGAGCATGCCGGGTATCAGGTAAGTCCTATCGTGAAAATGGAAATTCTTTTAAACTCCGAACCAGTTGATGCATTTGCAACCTTGGTACACAAAGATAAGGCCGTGGAGCGCGGACGGCAAATTTGCAAAGCTCTGTCAGAGGCAATACCATCGCACCAGTTCACCATTCCGGTACAAGCTGCACTTGGCCGCACGATTATTGCGCGTGAAACCATACGAGCTTTTCGTAAGGATGTGACGGCGAAACTGTATGGTGGTGATGTGACCCGTAAGATGAAACTACTCGAGAAACAAAAAGCGGGCAAAAAGAAGATGAAGCAATTCGGCAAAGTCAATGTACCGCAATCAGCTTTCATATCTGTGTTAAAAACCAATACAAATTAATATGAGTTTTCTTCATACATGGCGACAGAATCGGCGCATCAAACGTGCTGCACGTGATAACATGCATCACGCGCGACACATTTTGCATATGCGTGGCGATTTGTTTCCGCAGGCACAACGCGATGCGGCTTGGGCATGCGTGGAAGACCTACAACGGGTCATTAAAAAACGTCAGTGGGATAAAATCGACGAAGGCCTATGTACTTTAGATGCTCTCATTACTACGTTTAAAGCCCCTCGCAAAAAAGGTGCTTTGGTCGAAAATATAGAAATGTTTATTGTTGCGGTTGCGGTTGCCATGGGTTTGCGTGCATATTTTATGCAACCTTTCAAAATCCCAACTGGTTCGATGCAGCCGACGCTAAACGGCATTACGGCCATTACAACAGAAGAACACTGGACAGATCGTTATCCATTCAAACCGGTACGTTTTCTCGTCACGGGCGAATGGTACAGCGAAGTAAGGGCAAAGGCCTCTGGAAGGCTAGGGGAACCTATGCGGCATATAACGGATCCGTCGATCCTGCTTTTCAATATTGGCAACCGGATGCATCGAATACCTAGCGATATCTTAATTGATGAAGAAGGCAATTTAGATGCGTCCTTCCATCCAGATCGGGTTGTTCGCAGAGGTGAAGTTCTCTGGGCAGGTAGAGCGCAGCGAGGCGACCATTTATTTGTTAATAAAGTCATTTGGAATTTCCGGAAACCACGACGTGATGAAGTCATGGTTTTCACAACGGATGATATTCCAACCCTCGAACCCGGCACACACTACATAAAACGTTTAGTGGGATTGCCCGAAGAACGGGTTGCTATACGTACCCCTCACTTGGTAATCAATGGACAGCCACTACATGGGCTTTTCGGCATAGATCGGATTACAGCATCCGAAAACGGCTATGCTGGATTTCGTCTTGCTGGGCGTTTGAACTCCTCAAATCTAGAGTGGCTTTTGGAAGACGGACAGTATTTTGCGCTTGGTGATAATACACAGAACAGCCGCGATAGTCGTTACTGGGGGCCTGTGCCTGAAGAAAACCTCGTGGGTCCCGCATTCTGGGTTTACTGGCCATTCACAAGACGCTGGGGATTCATTCGATAATTCAATTGCATTTATTTAAACGAGAATTCGAGGCAGTCACAACGTCGCATAATATATCTTATGTCTAATC
>PWYP01000137.1 GCA_003567805.1 PVC group bacterium | reverse complement strand
GCACCAAGCCACCGCCGCCAGCACTGCTCGAATTACTGCAGCGGCTTGCCTCCGTGCGACAAAATCATGTTGCCATCATTACCGATAACAGTCGTACGCTCATCGATAACTGGTTCCACAAGCATCCTGTTGATCTTATTGCCTGTTCTGATGCCGCCTTCCGGCACGACGGAAAATGGAGTGAGGACCCCCAGCTTGCAACGGCCTGGCAAGAAGACGCGCGCCCCATTCTGGAACGATACGTCATCCGTACCCCCGGTTCCTATATCGACGAAAAACGGTATGCGCTCATATGGCACTTTGAGAATGCCGAAAAAGAATTAGGCGAGGTACGCTCGCGCGAGCTCATGGAGGATCTTCGTAGCTTTGCCGGCATGGAAAATCTGCAAGTCAACGAGGTCGGACGCCTGATCGAGATTCGTAATGCCGAAAGCCACAAAGCCAGTATGCTGCGTAACTATCTCGCCGACACCAAACACGACTTCATCTTTGCCGTCGGCGACGACCAATCCAATGAAGCCATGTTCACGGTCCTGCCCGAAAACGCCGTCACCATCCGCATTGGCAGCACCCTCACCAGTGCCCACTACAACATGACCGACCACACCCGCCTCCTCTCCTTCCTCCAAGACCTCAAATAACCCACACCCTTGGCGTCTTAGCGCCCCGGAAGTCAGGGGCGGTTCCCACCCGCAGAGCCCACCAGCCGACACACAACACGAATAACCGCGAGAAAATAAGTTGCATAATTATTCTATATTGCACTATGCTAATTAGCACTATTTGAAAAAGGGTATATTTTGAACCGTTTACCAAAACATCAGGAGAATACATGAACCCTTTCCGCTATGGCTCCACGGTTGCCGATAAGGACTTCTGCCCTCGACCCAAGCTGGAGAACACAATACGCAAGCACATAGCATCTTGTCAGAATATTCATATCGAAGGAGACCGCCGCACTGGCAAGACATCCCTTGTCTTCGAAGTAGCTCGGAAACGAAAGCGTAGTATTTTGCTCCACTTTGACTTCCAACTTGTGAAATGCACCGGGGATGTCCGAGCCCGTTTCGTTGAAGGACTATCCGCAGCGACAGCCCAAACAGGTATGCTTGATAAGCTCATCAAGCATCTGGCACATTTGCGCCCGATTGTCTCCATAAACCCGGCAACAGGGGAACCCGCTCTGTCACTTAAGACAGAAGACGCGGACTCTCTGGATGGCCGCACGATTGGCGAACTACTGGATTTTGCACAAAAGACTTTCACATCGCAAAAACCTATCCTTTTCCTCGATGAATTCCAAGACGTGGCCAAGCTGCCCGAGGCGGCAGATCTTCTCGCAGCGATGCGCAGCCGTATTCAACGACATCATAATTGTACCTACATTTATTCCGGGAGTTCACGCAGTGATATGGACGCTATTTTCCGCAACCCCGATAGCCCTTTTTTCAAATCGGCAATTGCCGTTCCGGTTGACGTAATCGACAGGAAAGAATTTATTCCTTTTCTGGCCGCAAAATTTCGTGGAGGCAAGCGGTCGACATCAACAGAGGTCCTCGCAGAAGTTCTGGACTTGGTCGAGGATAACCCAGGTGATGCACAGGAACTCTGCAACTGCCTCTGGGAGGCAACCGCTCCCGGAGATTCGATTAGCAGCCGTATGATAGAGTCTGCCTTGAACCTGATCTTCACAAGAGAGTTTAAGTACTTCGCGCAGGTACTGGAAGATATCACCGCATTACAAAAACGCTGTTTGCAAGGGCTTGCACGCTGTAACGGTTACAACATTTATGCCAAAGCCTTTATGCAGGACACCGGCATCATGAACACGGGCAGCATCACCAGAGCCATCAAGCAACTTGAGAAAAGACGTATCATCTCCAGCACCAGGAAACGATTCGTATTTGCCAGCCCGTTCCTGAAACTCTGGCTGCTACGCAACCCACATTTATAGATATTCCATCCCCATCGTCCATGTCATGTATCCATCCGATGATAGATGATCTCGTTGCGGAACAATGCAGGATCTTTGCGATGCTTTTCAATCAATTGGATGAGATCTTCAGCCAACTCGATATCCTGCGGCACCAGATCAGTATGCAGTAAACGCGCCCGCAATACATCATCCTCCACAACGTACTTTACATATTGAAAAGTAGCGCCTGCCTGATCAGGCACCACACCTTCCCCTGTGCCAATCCACGCAATCTGAATCAGTGCAAAATCCTCTTGTTGCCATTTCATGGCACGGCCATATAACGGGGTTTGGTCTTCATGCGTAAACACAACCAAATGCTGCATGGGGTCCAAAGGTAGCACCAACATTCGATTCCGCCGATCGCGCTGATCCCTATGCTCCCATAGCCCTACCAAGTCTGTATTCACGGCAAGAGATGGTTCTTCAACCAGCGCAACCCGATAATCACATCCCGTATGCAGTACCAGCACAATGACAGCAAGGCCGAGGCTACAACCAATCGTCTTCATTTGACACTCTCCTTTCTATGCTGCCGTCTGCTCTCACAGACCCGTCTCCTTCTCAACCTAAATACCAAGGAGCTCCACCACAGCAGGGTTAGTCTCTGATGCCGAGTTTGATTTCATCGGAGTTACCGACAAGCTCCGGTGCGTACATGGCGGTGATGGTTGCTGGCAATGCGCTGAAGGAACCCGGCGTTTCGGCACGTAACCGATACGATACGCTATGCCGACCACGCGCCAATTGCCGCGCAAAGAATACTACCCGATTATCACGCAGCTCTACATAGGCTC
>PWYP01000056.1 GCA_003567805.1 PVC group bacterium | reverse complement strand
TGGCCATTGGAGCCGGGCTTGAATCGAGTCCTACACTGGGATTGACACTGGCGATTGCCATTGCCCTGCATAATATTCCGGAAGGTATTGCCATAGCGGGGCCATTACGTGCGGGAGGCGTAGGACGTATGAGAATTGTATTGCTCACGATGGCGGCTGGTTTGATGACGCCGATTGGGGCGATTATCGGACAACTCATTTTCTTTTTGTCAGAGGTTTTTGTTAGTGGGTCGCTGGCATTTGCGGCTGGCTGTATGATGTACATCGCTCTGGATGAGTTGGTTCCCAATGCCAATAAGCTCCATACGCACTGGGCGAATATCGGCGTAAATGCAGCTATCGTGATCGGTTTCTTGCTGTAGCCCGCTTTGGTCAGGACAGTGGACCATGCGTGTGCAGCACATGCGTGCATTCGTGCGCAGGGAGCAGCAGGTTTCCGGGGGCATCCTTCGTCCCGACTCCCATAGGGGCACGGGACTTCCATGCGTCGTCCCGCTTGGCGGGACTATGCAGGACAAGACGGATGACAAGAAACCTGCTGTACGGCGAGCCATCCTGGGTAAAGCAGGTTGTGCGAACCTACTTCTGCTTTCGGGGATCAGGTTGCTGAAGAAGTGAATCTTGTTCGGCAGGTGGTTCGTTCTTGGATATTTGGCGGCTGGTTGGGTAGAGCCAGAGTAGTATGAACACGAACAGGATGATGATGTAGAGGAGTTGCCGGTTGAGCAACCCATAGATCCAATGCCGATCAAGCGATACGAGCTGTGGAAAGGATCGGTATATTCGCTTTCCGAGGAGCAGGGCTATCACTAAAACACCTAGCTCTATGGCTGTTTTGATGTTCATGAACGAAGGTATGCCAAATTGATGATAAAGTAGGGATACGAGGCCAATAAATATTATGTAGAGAGAATATGTTCTCCACCTTTGGTTATTTGTTGGTGACTGTGTTTCGAGGGAATAACGAAACTTTACGAATCCGCCTATTACGCAGAATCCGGAAAACAGGAGGATCGTTTGCATCCACCAAGATGCTGGTTCTATTTCTCCCTTAACGTGTGCAGTAAGCGCCGGTGTGATGCCAGACGCGAGAAAGATGCCCATGGCGAGCATAATGGTTGCCAGTGCTGAGTTGAATTTTATAAATCGTGCTGATTGTTTGATCGCATCGCCAAGCATAAAGAGCAGGCTTTTGTACGTGGCATGAATGAGCACGTAGAGAAAGGCATATTGCTGTTGGCCATAGCTGAGCAATAATCCTGTAATACCAATGGCAATAATCGTGCTTTGGGCAACGGCCCGATTGTATTCCGGTTCCCAGAATAAAATGATTGATGGCATGACGATGGTAAGAATGGATAGCGTGCGAATGAGTGTATGGAAGGCAGGCATATCTAGTAGGGCAGCAGGTTCCAGCACGAGAAAATGTAAACCGATCATGCCGGTAAAAATCGTGAAGGATGCAAGAAATGCAGAAAAGAGGGAGCCGGCAGCAGCATGGCAGGGAGCCAGTGCGATGGGGAAAAACGCTGATTTTACACCAAAGGCAAAGGTGAAGAGCACCATCGCCCACCAAGCATTCGCTGTAGGGATGGCAGTAAAAATATCGGCATGCATGTTGAAGGATGCGCCACCTGCATAGAGTACGATAATGCCTCCCAGAAAGGCAATGGAGCTGATGGAGCCGAACATCATGTATTTGATGGATTCCGCAAAGTTTTGTTTTGCGGCCACAAGTAGATATGCGGCCATGATCATGAGTTCATAAAATACAAATAGGTTAAACATATCGCCGGTGACAACGACACCGGAACAGCCCGATAGGAAGAAGAGAAAGATGATGCGTAGATAGGGATTATTGATAGTAGCATACTTTGGTAAGGCCAGTAGCAGGGGAATCATGAGAATGGCCAGATGCATCATCTTGATGGGCTCGACGCGAAATACGATGGCGTAATCCCAGAGGCTGACAGCTATTTCGCGTGGTTCGGCGCCATGGGTTCCTGCCGCTGCCAGTAAGAGAAGTCCAAGCACAAGCTGCGCACCGACAACGAGATGGAATAGGATTCCGCTGATATCACGTGGCAGGCTGTACTGTGCGATGAGCATCAAGAGGACGCCGGCAAGGGGCAGCAGCGGTAGCAGCATCCACAGGTTGCTGAAGATCTCCCAGGAGAGAGGCAAGGAAGGCAAGGCTTCAAAGGTCATGTAAATCCCTTACGTCTACGGTGCCGCGTTGCCGATACAGTTTGACGATCAGTGCGACAGCCAAGGCGTTAAAGCACACCCCGATGACTATGGCCGTAAGCATGAGTGCTTGTGGGATCGGGTCCACAAATGTTTCTATGCCTTGATTCAAAATGGGGGCACCGCCATCACGACGAAATCCCACGCCAAGAAAGTGCATAATAACCATGCTTTCCACCAAGGAAAGACACATCACTTTTTTGATGAGATTCGGGCTGTTGATGACGCCATATAAGCCAATAAGGATTATGAGGATACTCATATTCGCTCCCGTACAAATTTCATGCCATACACAGTGAGAACGACCACCATGACTTCGATAAAGGTGTCGAACATACGCGGACCGAGGTATACAGCCGTGACCATGTTCTGGATTCCCATTTGTCCTGCGATGCGTACCCAACTGGCACCTACTTCTCTAATTTGCAGTTCGGGCTGGGGCAACAGAAAGAAAATCGCCACTCCGCAGAGAGTGAGTACCAGGATACTGCAAAACGTAATTCGTTTCATGCTGCTGCCTCCTTGAGATGATCCTCGTCTTCATGCCAATGAATGAAGCGTCGGAAGATGAGCACCATGGATCCGGCTACTTCGAGATAGATTCCGAAACCCAATAACCATTTGTAGGGGTTATTCCAGATCAAGCCGCGATTGAGGTTGGGGAGCTGTTGGTCTGCAGGCCAAGCGCCAAATGGTCGTCCGGTTGCGATCCAGCCCCAGACAAGAGCGACTGCCAAAACGATCAAACCAGCGATTTCTACCCAGTTATAGAATGTCGTGGATTTGGTGGGACGGTTCAGGGCAATTTCGTATACTACGATAAAGCTACCTAGTACAACACCGGCCTGAAATCCGCCACCGGGAAATGCTGCCCCGTAGGAAAAAATCGAGAAGCTTAGCAGTACGGCAAACGGGAAGAGCTTACTCAGTGTGACCTGTAAAATGGCAGAATCCTGGAATTTCATACGGAATCCTCCACGCCGACAAAGAAATCGCATGGGAAGGAAAGCACCCAGCCCGTGTCAGATTTTTTGAAGTCGAGTCCTTGTCCTTCGCATAAATGGAGAAACATCTCTACGGTATCCAAATCCGGAACCGGGCTAATCAGTGTCCGGTTGTATGCTGAACCTTGGCCAAAAAGATTTTGAAAAGAGGCAAAGAGTTGATCTTGTGGAACGCCAATGTTCTCGACGCCCTCGCCATCGACAATTGCAGTATTGAACAGCCCGAGCTCAATTAACAGTGAGGAGACCATTTGGAGGTCTTCTTCTTTCAGTAGATGAATGATAAGTACACGCACGGCTTATGCCTCCTCGAATGTCTGGACAAATGCCGCCAGTTTTGTTTTCGCCATCTCGTTTTCACCTGCGGCGAGTAATTTGCCGGTTTCCTCGAACAGGGGGGCTGCTTCCGGTGCATACATGAGTCGACCAAATTTTGCGAGAAAGGCGAGGTACTGCCGGGATTGGGAAGAGGGTAATACGATGCCGATAATCGTGTGTGTTTTGTCGCCTCGATATAAATTCCGAGATTCGGGTAACAGGCCGACGGCAAAGCGTACTTCTTCGCAGGCGTCGTGACGGGCATGCACCAGAGCGAACCCTTTGCCCAGACTCATATCCATCGGGCTTGCGCTGCGCTTCTGTGCCAGCACGTCATGGGTGACCCGCTGGACAAAAGCGGGATCTTTATCGTGTAGGCAGTGCTGAAGAATTTCCTGAATGATCTGGTCTCGCTTTCTTGCCGTGAGCAGATGGATGTTGTCGGACGTTATGTATTCTTGTAGCGCAATCATGCGTGGTTCCTCCTGCGGTTCGTGTTGGCTGAAATCTATATCTGGTTGTTGTTGGTTGGTTTTGTCTGCTGTTTTGCGAATGGCTGTGAGATATACGAGTGTACTAAGCCCCGCCCCAAGGGCTGCTTCGGTGATGGCGACATCGGGTGCTTTGAGAAAAACATATTGTAATGTAAGCAGCGCGCTGAAAATGCACAGGGCAATTAAGCTGTGAATCAACCGGGGGGTGGCAACCAAGACCACAACGGTTATGAGCATAAAAAAAAGTAGCAGGTTGGGGAGCGTCATTCTTCATCCTCCTCTGCTGATGAGCTGGCATCCTCTCCCAGTCTGGAGATAGCCAGCATATGGGCAATGATGGGAGAGGTGAACAGAAGGAAAAACAAGATTACAGCAAACTTGAGGATAAAACTTGTGGAGCCCGCCCAGATCGAGAGTCCAACGAGGATGCACAGAGCGCCTGATACCCCGCATTTGGTGGCGGCATGAAATCGTAGGAATAGATCTGGCAGTATGATCATGCCGATGACACCAAAGAACATAATCGTGCAGCCGAGAGTCATGAACAGATGCACAAGCATGGCGATAGGAAGGATGGGGGTATCCATCAGGCAGAGCTCCTGGCTTTGTGCAACTTTAAGAAGGCTGTGATCTGCGCAAAAGATAGCAGGGAGAGAATGATGGCAATATCGAGATAGAGACTTTGGTCAAGATACACGGCATAGACGCATAGCATTAGCACGAGCTCTACGGATACAAGCGAAAGTGCCAGTAAGCGGTCTTGCCGAGTAGGTCCGACGAAAAGTCGGTAGGCGCTTGGAATGAGTAGCAGCCCTAGAAAGTATAAATACACATTCATCCGAAAATTTTCTCCAGTAATGTTTGCATGGGTTCCATGGTACGTTTTCCTGCTTCGACGCGGTTACCGGTTTTTTTGTCGAACCAGTGTACAAAGATATATGGGCCTTCCATCCATAGCGACAACGTGCCGGGTACGAGCGAGATCGTATTGGCAAGAAGTGTGCGTCCGATGCGGGATTGGAGGCGTGTTTTCACGCGCACGATACCCGGCTTATAGTTGCCCCGCAGCATCTGATAGATTAGGACGAGCGAGGACACAACATTTTGGTACAGCAGGAATCCCAGATATACCAGAAGGAGGTCCGGGCGCAGGATGAGTTTACTTTGGGGGAGTGATTCAAAAAAGACAGAATAGGAGAAGGCGGTCGCGAGCAGTGCGGCAACCGCGCCGGTTGCCAGGGAGGCGGGATGAAAATCCTGCGTGTACAAAATCCAGGCGAAAAAGAGAACACTGGATAAATATCCGAAACGTAGAACTTTATGCATGTTCATTTTTAGGTCTCCATCATTCGATGGTGAAGGGTAACTTACACAAAGTACTCACGTCAAGGTGAGGAGAAGGGATACAGCAGCGAAGAATCGCTGCGGATTTCAGGTTACGGGTTTTAAGCGAGGGTCAGGATGACACAGGAGAGAAAGATTAAAATTCAATATCCAAATATCCAGGTCCAATGTCCAATGGGTCAAGTTTGCGAGAAAAGCCTATGCATATCCTGAAGGACAATCATGACCATCTTCGCTCTCCTCGGAAATTGGACGCTCCGTGTTGGATGCTTTTTTTTGATCTGCTTACACAAAAGCTTTACTTGGAATGCGTGAGAATGATTTGCTTACCTTCTGTGTTGGATTATTAAACAAGGAGTTTTTGACATGCAGATTGAAGATGGTGCCGTTGTATTGTTTCAGGGGGATAGTATTACGGATTGCAACCGTTCACGTGAGAATCTGGATGATCTTGGTCGTGGTTATGCGATGATGGCGGCATCCTGGATCGGGGCTATGTATCCGGAGCTGGATATTCGTTTTATAAACCGTGGTGTAAGCGGAAACCGAGCTGTGAATCTGCAGAGTCGCTGGCAAACGGATTGCCTTGATTTGCAGCCTACCTGGGTTTCAATCATGATTGGTATAAATGATACTTGGCGAGCATTTGACAGTAATGACCCAACCTCGCCCGAAGTGTACCGTGAAGCATATGATGCGATATTGTCTGATGTCCGTGACAAGCTCGGGGCGCGTGTTGTGCTCATCGAACCCTTTGTCCTACCGGTTCCTGAGGATCGTAAAGCGTGGAGAGCTGACTTAAATCCCCGGATAGATATTGTGCGTGAACTGGCCTGCAAATATGATGCTATTCTTGTGCCGCTGGATGGCATTATGGCGGAAGCATGTACGCGTCGGGAACCAGCTTTCTGGGCACCGGACGGTGTGCATCCTTCCTTGCCGGGGCATGCCTTGATTGCGCAGGCGTGGTTGCAGGCTGTTGAGTAGGAGCTAGGCGTTAGGGATTAGGCATTAGTCGCTAGGGAGTGGAGGCTTTAGAAGTAGGCGTTAGGATTAAGGATGCGGCGTTGCATTCTGGGCGGGTACGCGGTAGAATGTGGGCTGAAATTGAAATACGTTTTTACAGGTATCCTATAGTGAAAAAGGAGCTACAGGTATGAAAAGAGAAAAATGCGGTGTGATCGGTTGCGCTAGCAAAGCGGGCTTTACGTTAATTGAAGTATTGCTGGTGGTGGTTATCTTGGGGATCCTGGCTGGCGTTGTTGTGACAAATTTTGCTCCTCGTGGTCAGGATGCTCGTATACAGGCCGCCCGCGCCAGTATTTCTGCAATCTCGAGTGCCGTGGAGGTGTTCCTGCTAGATACGGGGCGTTTGCCGAATTCGCTCGATGAACTTATCACGCAGCCTTCGGGGGTTGTGAATTGGAATGGTCCGTATATTCGGGGTGGGGCAGCGGCTTTGCAGGATCCTTGGGGTACGCCATTTGGTTTGCGTCGGCAAGGGAACGAATTTCAGGTTATCTCGGCTGGTCCTTCTCAACAAATGGGAACGGATGACGACATAACCAGTTGGTAACTGGATGACAGAAGTATCTTTGCCCAAACGTGGCTTTACGTTAATTGAGCTGCTGCTTGTTATTGTTATCATTGGTGTTATGGCGGCCATTAGTGTTCCTTCTTTTGTGCGTTCCATGCAAGGGAATCGGCTGCGCAGTGCAGCGCGTACCGTAGCGGCAGCAGGTCGCTATGCGCGCAGTATGGCTCTTTTACACCAGCGCCCCGTTATCGTGACGTTCGAAATAGATGGTCACAATCTGAAGGTGGATCTTGCGGCACGTCGTCCCCCTCCATCGGAGGATGAAGAAGATCTGCATATGGATGCGGCATTTCCTGAAACAGATTTTGGGGAACTTGCTGTGCACAGATCTAGGGCTGGCGAAGATGAACCAGCCATTAAGATTGAAAGGTATTTGGAGGGTGTACGGATTTATCGTGTGTACATGACCGAACGGCGGGATAGATCCTCTTCTGATGACCGAGAACGTGTGCAGATTGTCTATGGTTCGAATGGTCGCTGTCAGCCTCATGAAGTTGTGCTTCAAGATGACAATGGAGGGCAGCTAGTCGTTATTGTAGATGCGCTGGGAAGTACGCAAATCCGGGAGCGTTAAATGCGAATATGCAGACATACGAATGAAGGCATGACGCTCATTGAGGTGCTGCTGGCGATCATGATTTTAGGTGTCGCCCTGGTCGTGATGCTTACGGCTATTTCGAGGAGTCTGGCTGTACTTCGCGTATCTGATCAATTTCATAAAGCGATGTGGGCCTTATCTATGGGCGAGGCAGAGTATCCTCTCTTGCTTGGAGAAGATGGCGATCCGATGGATTTGGAGGTTCCCCGCACGCAGTATGATGGCATTTTCTTCTCTCGTACGGTGGAGGATCCGGATCAGGATGCACCGGACTCTGCGCAAAGGCTTTTGTTGGTAACGACAACATTGGAATGGGAGGGGCGTGGCGCCAGTCAGCGCATCCTCGTACCGCAGTATCTTTTATTTCGGGAATGACACATGTGTTCTGTAGGAAAACATAAAAAGCTCGGCGTGAGATGCGCGTGGCTGCCTCTGGGTGGGGGGCGCGCAGATAGAGGTTTTACCTTGCTGGAAGTGTTGCTCGCGGTGACGTTACTTTCTGTCGCTGCTACGGTTACATTTTTGACATTTTCGGTTGCTTCGACAGCTTGGCAGCGCGGCACTGCCTTGGTGGATCGTTTACACCATGGGGATTATGTTATGCAGCAGCTTATGGTTGCTTTGCGGAGCACGTATTATATGCAGGAAGGGCTCCATGGGTTTCACCACACGAGTCGTGGAATGGGATCGTCGGCCTCGGATGAAATCAGTTGGGTGAAACTGGGAGGGTCACTGATTGGCCGCGAACAGGATTATGCAGAAACCCCGCACCGTGTGAGAGTTTTTATGGGACGCGATGACAGTGGTCGCGAAGGAATTGCCTACACCGGCTGGCGATTGGCTGGGCAGGAAGATGATTTCGATCCTGATACGCTGTCTCCTGTGGTGCTGTCCGAGCGGGTGATCGGGTTTTCATGCCGGGCCGCTTGGGAATTTGATGTCGCAGGCGAAATCGATTGGCTGGACGAATGGGAACGGACGAATACCGTTCCGGCGCTAGTGGAGATTACGTTGTATTTGGAACCGGTGACCCGAGGTGATTCTCCCGTTGAAATGCGTCGTGTTGCGCAACTTCCATTGGGACCGGCGGATTGGAGGCGTCCATGAAGCGTTTTGGAGGTCAAGGGAATAAAGAACGTGGTTCCGCGTTGATCGTAGTCTTATGGGTTACGGGATTATTGGCAATGCTGGTGTCTTCTTTTGCGTTTGAGGCTCATTTGGAGGCGCGGGTTACGAATTATTATCGTAACCGTACGCAGGCCTATTACAGTGCGCGTTCTGGTATTGCGCTAGCGGAGTTACTCATTAGTAAAAGTGCAGGGTTACAGGGGACCGAGGTGGATGCGGCACGTGCAGAGCAAGAACGCTGGTATGAGAAAGCCCGCAGTTTGGCCGAAGGGGGCTTTATTTCGATTGAACATACTTTGCCTGTGGAAGGCGGAGAGTTTGCTACGATTCGCTTGCGTATCGAACCGGAGCCCGCACGTCGTAATATTAATGTGATTGCGCGTGCTGAAGATGATGCATCCATGGAAAGGATTTTCGAGGTGGGTGGTATTCCACAGGAACTATGGCCTGTATTGATAGACAGCTTGTATGATTGGGTGGATGCGGATGATATTCCGCGCCCGGATGGGGCTGAGACCGATGATTATTATGCGAATTTGGATCCACCTTATCGTGCCAAGAATGGTCCTTTGGATACGGTGGGGGAAATGCTGCTCATTCGTGGTTACACGCGGGAGATTTTAGAAGGCGGACGATTAACAGGGCGTTTTTTCGAGACAGAGGAAGTGTATGTGCAAGGTATCGGTGATTTGCTGACAGTACATGGGGATGGCAATGTAAATGTGAATGCGGCGAGCCCGCGCGTGTTAATGACAATTCCAGGAATGGACGATTTGTTGGCACGTGATATTGTGCGGCTGCGCAGTGAATGGATAGATGGCACAGGCGAAGATCGACAAGGATTCCGATCCACTGCCGAATTCTTGGCCGAGTTTCCGGATTTTCCGGAAGAGCATCGTGGTCTTGTAACCGTAGATTCCGCCATATTCCGGATTGAAAGCGTTGGGGTTTTGTATGGTGTTCGGCATGCCGTCTGGTGTACAGTTGAACATTCGGATGGAAATATACGCATTCTGGAATGGCGAGAAGACGATTGAGTGTAGTTGAGCAAACACGGGGAGGAACCGTAAGCGATGGCAACAGATCGCATAACGATTATTCGCGGTAGGTCGCAAGGAGCCTATGATTGGTTCTTGTATCGTCGTGGCCAAGCTACGCCGTTGGATAAGGGGACGATTGCTGGTCCAGACGATCCGTTTCCAGCAGGGGTAGATCATAAACGGGCTGGCGCAACGACTATCGTATTGCCTGCCAGTCAGGTCGTGACGCGCATCATGCGGTTGCCGCTTCTGGAGCCGGAGGAATTAGCCGGGGCGGTTGCCCTGCAAGTTGACAAGTTTTCGCCATTTCCTGTTGAGCAGATGGTATACAGCTACGAAATCCTTGAGCAGACCGCAGAAGAAACTGCCGTGTTGATCGTGATATCTCAACGTTCCTCTGTTTTCGCGTGGGGAAATGTTCTTCGTGATGCCGGTCTGCAAATTACCCGGGTTGATAGCGCTGCTCTTGGTATGTGGACGACATTGCAGAAACAGGGTGTGCTCGATAAGGAAAAGCGGCAAAGTGTGTTGCTTGTTGATCATGATGAAGTCGTGCTCATGACGCACGATGCTGGTCGGTTACTTTCCGTTAGTGGTCTAGGGGAGCCAGGAAACTTTCACGATGAGGATGTTTGTGCCGATCTAGCGGAAGAAATTTCCCGCATCCTGATGGAAACGGATGTTGAGAACGGGATGGGAGAGAATCCCACGCTAGCCTTGTATGTGCGGGAAGAGACTTCTGATACGTCACAATTGTGCGCGAATTTACGTGAATTGATCGATGTCCCTGTGGTTGTGGTGGAATCCAACGCGTTTCCAAGTGTTGCAGATGGCGTCTTGCAACGGAGTCTGGTTCCGCCCCATGCTTCGCGAGTGCCTTTGAATTTGATTCCTGTAGAGTGGGTGCAAGACGCAGATTCTCGTCGTTTACGTAACCGTCTTGTGACGATTGGTGGTGGGGTGCTGGGGGTATGGCTTCTTTTGCTTGCCGGGGGGTGGGGATATCTGGTCTGGGAACGGGTGAGACTGGAACGATTACATGAGCGGAATACAGAATGGATGCGGCCTGCCAATGCGGTTCGTAGTATGCGATTGCAGGTGCGTTTGATTGATCGCTATAGCGACCGTACGCATTCGGCATTGGAAGTTTTGCGGGAGGTCAGTGCATTATTGCCAGCAGGGATTGATCTAATCTCATTTACGTATCGAAAAGTTGATGGATTAGAAATTGTGGGAGAGGCTAATTCTAGAGAATTGGTGACGCACTTTAATGAAAAACTCAATGAGTCGTCTCTGTTTGGGGATATAAGGCCAGGAACAACTATCCTAACACAGCGAGATCGGTATCGATTCAGTTTTGATGTAGGATTCGGGGAGGTGGTAGAATGAAAATGTCACCGCGTGAGTGGATTCTTGGTATTGTTACCATGACTGTAGCATTGTATGGACTGCTATTTTTTATGGTATCTGCGCGGTTGCCTGAATGGCGTGTCATTCGTTCAGAACAGGAAAACTTACGAGCCGAGATCGCAGAGAGCCGCGCGTTGGTTGAGGAACGCGGAGGTTGGGAAGCCGCGATGGAGGAGCGGCAGGATTTGATGCCGGTATTTCCGCAGGGTGAAAGTATGTATTCACGATTGCGTTCGGTTGTAAATCGTTTTGCCTCGCGCCATGATTTGCGAATTGTATCTGATCGACCTGGCGAGGAGCGTCAGGAGGGGCCGGTCTATGAATTGCCCATCGTGCTTCAATGGGAAGGAACCATTGATTCGTTGGTACGATTCCTATTTGATATCGAACGTGAGGGTGCTATGCTGGATATTCGATATCTACGTGTGCGACCAAGAGATAGGACTATACGTCATGGCCAGATCGATATATATTTTGCATATAGAAGAGAGTCGTAATTGTGAACGGTAGGTTTTTTTTCATCATGCGTATCATTACATTTTCAGGATTGCGTTTCATCGTGTTGGCGATGATGGTTTTTGGTGGCGTGTTCTGTCCCATGCACGTTAGCGCGGTAGACGCTAATGATACTCCACAGGCCTCTCCTGGCTCAACGGATCCGGATCGCGAAGACGAGCCCTTTGGTCAGTTGGTTTTCAGAGAAGCTTCGTTGGATCTGATCCTTGAGGAATACAGTAAAATAACTGAACGAACACTTTTGCTTGCTCCTGGTTTGCCAACGCCGACGTTTACTTTGCGTAGCCAAGGGAAGTTGTCCAAGGAAGACTATTTGAAAGCGTTGGAAACCGTATTAACCATGCATGGTGTTGGGTTGGTGGAGTATGGTGATCGGTTTATGCGGGTGGTGCCGATTGCTACGATACGGCAGGAAGCTTTGAATATTTTCGAGTCGCTTCCAGAGGGCGTTGTGTTGGAGCCATCAGGTATGATGGTTAGTCAAATGGTCGCCTTGCGGCACATCGACATTCAGGAAGCCACAGCTGCTATTGAACCCTTGCGAAATAAAAATGGCCAACTCCATGCTTTTGAACGTACGAATACGATCATGATTACGGATTATGCCTCGAATATTAATCGGATGCTGCAAGTACTGCGTATGTTGGATCATCCGATTGAGGCGCGCGAAGA
>PWYP01000134.1 GCA_003567805.1 PVC group bacterium | reverse complement strand
ACGTGTACTGAGGTGTCATGCTTAATAAATCCAAGGGTATGACATGCTCCTGCCCGTAACGCTCGAGGGCGTGACGAATCCCGGGCAATGTCATGAAGATATGTAATCATGTCATCTGTTATGTCGCGTTCAGATATGGCCTTGGCAGCAGCCCCCCTAACTCTAGGTGACCAGCTTCCCAGATCTTGAAATAATTCGCGAATATGGCGGTTGTCCGGATTATACTGCGCGGCATGCTGTGCATCCAAAACGTCTTGATGTTCTAGCAATACCTGTGGGTTGGGGTTAGCACCGGCAATGTGTAGTCGCTGCAGCGGGAGCCCATATAGGAGTAGTGCTGGTGTAGCCATTTCCAAGCCATGGTAATTCGAGCCACCAGTAGGTCCTTCCCCGTTGAGGTTGTCGTACATGAATCCACCTTGCCAGGTACGTGCGAGGTCGAGATGCCAGGCAATGTCCTTGAAGTGTGCAATGGCGGCCTCTTTACCGCCAGCAGCGGCTCCGAGTGGAGCCCACATGAAATTCCACCAAGCTCCTGTGTGTCCGATCTCGCGTTCACTGGCAGATGCAGTTGCCATTTTGGCGAAGAACCGTGCTTCGTTTGTCCGATTGGGCACGCGTGAAAATGCGAGGGCAGCTTGTCCACTGGTGCCGTTGTTTTCATGTGATTGTCCGGTGGGGGCATGCTCACCATATGGGATGGAGGACTTTTTTGCGAATGAGCCAAAGAAGATGCTCGTGCGTTCGATTGCTGCTGTAATCAATGGGTTTGCGAGTCCGCAAGCTTTTGCGAGCACGAGTCCCTGGAAGCAGGTTAGGGCCGTTTGATTGACGGCGCCATAGACACCCCCCATCGGGCCGGGGGACCCATCCGGGTTTCGATCAGCATAGATATGGCCTAGTGTTCCGAAGTGACTCTGGTTTTTGGCAATATTGACAGCATAGGCTTCGATACCAGGCAGGACATATTCATCTCCTGTTGCGAGATAATACTCAGCCAGTAGTACGAGCGTGTATCCACGTTCCCATGTTACCATGCGTGTAGCGTCGCGTTCATCGGACATCATTCGACGACGCGTCGTCTCATTCGGGACGAGCGCTCGAACGATTTGCCGAAGTTTGTTCTGATGTTCCTGGTCGGAGGACAATAGCATGGTGATGGCATTAAACGTGACGCGCCAGTTCGAGCGATTGTTGATATGCTGGATACGATTGTCATATAGGTGTTGTAGACTTTGAGATAGAATTTGCGCGGACTTGTTGCAGTTGTATGGGGCGGTTGATGCATAGGCTCCGAGGTGTTGCAAGGGGATATCAACCGTGGTCTTGCTTTCGTCGCGCCAGCGCAGTAGCCGTAGCGTTGCGGGGCGGCTGGCTTCGGCTTCTGCTATTGCCAGCGCAAAGCTTCGCCGCGCATCGGCCTGAAATGGCGATGGTATCGATGTGTCGCCACTTGCGCCGAGAATTACATCGCCGACGGAAAGAAGGCCATCGGCCGGTGAGTCGGGATCGATCGAGGTAATGAGAATTTGTCGACTATGCTCTGTGCTGGCCCCCCCTCGCGATGTGTGGTAGATCCACCCGCGCATACCGGTCGGGCCAAGATTGATGCTGATATCGTTGTTGGGGGACTCGCCTTTTGTGAGGTCAGGTGGGGATGCATAGGTAATACAGGCGAAGATGCATATTATCGAAGTCGAAACAAGTATGAGGACAGCCTTCATCATTCCCTTTCCCTTTCAGGAGTTTTTATGCGATGTACGAATTTACATGTGGTCAAATTATATGAGGTCGAGGGGATCGTCAATCCATTGGACCATTTGGGGAATACGCATGCCGTTTCTGTTCGGTCTTTATCAGAGGTCATTTATTTACGGTCTAGCTGACCGCAACCGATAGTAGTAATCACTGAGCATTCGGCGCACTCGGTACATAATCAAGGGTGGTGCCAGATGCATGTCGCTACCGTTTGTGGCTTGTTCTTCCCGTAATTTGTTCCACATGGTGTTGAACATGTCGGATGCGTATGCATACAGGGGAATGTCCGCTCCATTGAGTTCTACTAACCGTTTCCGGATTGTCTCGTCCAAAGGGGGGCGTTTTGTAGGTTCGTAACGCGGATGTTTGCGCTCATTGGAGGAGGATTGGTTAACATAGCGTGTCGTGTCGGGACGCTGCCAACCGAAGATGTGGCACAGCAGATCAATGGACGGCTCAAATCTTTCGGTAATTCCCACAAAAGCACATGTATCCAACCGCTGTTTTGCTATTCGTAGTAGTTCATGATCTGGCAATTCGGGCGATCCGCGCAGACCGTTGAGAAATTGACTGGCTTGGGCATTGCGGATGCTGAGTTTTGCCTCCGGAGCCTCATGTTCGATAAAGTCTGCCAAAGGAAGCTGTTTTGCTAATCGAGGTCCTTTCAAATCATATCGTTCGATATAGTCCCAACGGTGGGAACGCCAAAAATAATAAAGCGACAGAATGCGCTCAATCGGATCGCGCAGCATGGTAATATAGACGGGGTCAACTGGTAGCAAGGACATGTCGTGGTATGTGTTGTGTCCAACGATCAGTTTGTAGTTTTGAATTGGTTTTTTGATTTCGGGAGCATTGGCGTGAAGCAGGTGTCCTTTTAGTGTCTTGCGGGCAGGAACGTGTCCTTGAAGTATGTCGATCAAAGAGTTGCCGGCACACTTTTGGATGTGCAAGAAAATGAGTGTTTTGTGATGCAGCGATTGCTTGAGCTGGTGCACATGTTCTCCTATAGCGCAAGATACTCTTCATGATATGATT
>PWYP01000012.1 GCA_003567805.1 PVC group bacterium | reverse complement strand
GATCCCACCCACAAGACAGGCGTGGTCTTTCCCATTTCCCGCAGAATGTGCGTCGTGCAAGTGGGAACGTCGTCCCAATCCTTTGTAAACGCCACAATCATCCCACACCCCTCGCCAAGATCATACCGGTAATGCTGTCACCAATCTTTCCGTCAATGAAAGTTAAGCACATCCTATAAGTAACGGACAAACAAAAGAGTGCGCATACCGCAATGTACCCCGCTCCAGATGCACTGCGCAATCCGGAAACAAAACAGATAAGTTTACAAAAAAAGGAGACCGCGTACAAAACGCGATCTCCTTTTGAGAAAACCATAAGATCTTTAGAGATCTACGCGCATGCCCACATATGCGGACAATCCCGCTGTGCCATAGCCGGCAATCTCCTCATACTTTTCATTAAACACATTATCAATACGTCCGAACAACTGTACGGTTTCCGAAACATCATAAGATCCAGCCATATCAACAACGATGGACGAATCGACACGGGCATCTACTGCTGCAAACATCCCCATATCAAAATAGCGATCATCAAAGGCGCCAACATAACGGACATTGCTACTCAAACGCAGTTTCTCAGCAGGTCGCCAGTCTGCCCGTAAGGCAGCCTGATCTCTTGGCACACGGATTAAGCGCTCACCACTATCCTTGTCTGTAGCTTTCGTGTATGTATAGGAAGCCGTAAAATCTAAAGATTCTGTGGGTGACAACTGGGCTGAGACCTCCACACCCTCGGTGTCCACGCGACTCACATTTTCATAGCCGATCACAAAATCAATCTGATCTTTCACGGTTGCAGCAAAATACGTCACATCTAAAACCAACATCCCGCTAAACAAACGCTGCTCCACACCAGCATCCCAACCGAAGGAACGCTCCGGATCAAGATCAACGTTACCCACAGGGCCAAACGCACCTGCTGGCGCATAAAGCTGAAATAAAGACGGCGCTTTGAATCCCGTACCCAAGGATCCCTTAAAGCGCGTAGCCGTTTCTTCGAGGAGATAAGAAGGGGCTAAACGCCAAGTTGCCGTATCACCAAACGCATCGTGATGATCATAGCGTAGGCCCGTCAACAAAGACAATGCATCAACCTGTATCTGGTCTTGCAAATAAAGGCCAAGATTCTGAGCGCTACCGATCTTGTCACCAGAAGATGTACCGCTTTCTTCATGCACCTGCACACCGATGGTGACAAAGTGCGCACTCCCTACCTCCAATGTATGGCGCCAATCCGCATCGATATGCTCACTTTCGAATGTGGTGCTTCCAAACATATCTTCAAACGAACGATCAAATCGCGAGTACTGCAAGCGTAGTGATTGTTGCCATAACGCATCTGGAGCCCCGAAGCGTGCTCCGACACCAGCAAGCACCTGTTCAATGGTAGCTTTGTTATCAGCATCAGCAAAAGGTCCCGCACCATCATCATAATCAGCCTTCGTATCAATATAATGCAAAATTGCATCCAAACGAATACTGTCCGTTAGCTGGTGATCCGCTGAAACACGGATATTCCACGTTTCTACACCATCGTCTTCCGTGTTTCCCGGTAGCCTTCTGTTGGCTGCCGAAAAGCCATCACTTTTCAGGTAAGCGACATCGACCGCCACTTGCGTCGTCTCGGTTCCACTAACAAGCCGACCACCGGCACGATAGGTATGATAAGAGCCCGCCTCAGCAAAAACACTCCCGCTTACACCAGGCTCGCCGCGCTTTGTGATCACATGAATAACGCCTGCAGTAGCATCCGATCCATATAGCCCCGATAGCGGCCCGCGAACAACTTCGATCCGTTCCACATTCGATAAATCGATCGATTGGATTTCGGCCTCCCGTGTGGGACCGGACGGATCATTCACGCGAACACCATCCACCATCACCAAAACCTGGGCCGTACGACTTCCACGAATCGAGATCGACACCGTTGAGCCTGGCGCACCGCTTTGCGACAAATACAACCCCGGCACCGTACGCAAGGCTTCCGGTAATGTACGCCAACCTGCCGAAACAATATCCTCTGCCGTAATCACCGTTACGGAGTGCCCCATGGATGCCAATTCCATCTCAGACCCGCTTGGCGTTACCACCATGTCTGGGAGCTGTTGAACTTCTGCATGAACAGCATGTAATGCGCATGCCGCCGTAATGATTCCGACTACCCCTGATAACTTACTCATCTGCTTTCCCCCGCCTCTCGGCTATGTTGTTGCCGACGTAAGCCAGCACAAGCAGATAAGTCACGACAGCCGAACAGGAAAAGATGGTTTGCGGCTATCGCACGACAGATGTGTCGTAAATCGAAACCGTGAACCCCTTTTGCGCGAAGGGCTGACTGATCTACCAGTCTGGCAGCAAGGAGCACACATATTCTGACTTCCAGCTTCCGACCTCATCTTTGCCTTCCCGGAATACATTCCAGTGGCGCTTCAAAAGACTTGTAGCTGGTTACAGCGGCGCGACCGTATCCGATTTACACGGATTTCCGTTTGCCCCTCGCCTGTCCGTCGAAATTCAATGGACGCTGCAAACAGTAGTTCCCATGCAACAATCCGTCAAAGACCGTTTTCACACAATAAGTGTGCATCAGAGACAGTCCGCAGACTCTTAAGGACAAAGAAAAGAAATGCGAACTAAGGGAGATCCACGCTTAAGCGATAGTAGCCGGGCTCATCCGCATCCGGTCGTTCCCATGCGTTCAAACCACCGCTCGCTGAAAGTGTCCCAACACGCGCCCAATGGTCATCGTCCTTCAGACTTGCGCGAAATTCGATATGGACCTCCGGCAGATTGGG
>PWYP01000026.1 GCA_003567805.1 PVC group bacterium | reverse complement strand
CATCGGTGTCCGTTCGCTGGGCGTAGGGTAGCACGTAAAAGGTCAGCAGATTCTTGACCAGACTTGGCGGCGATCCACGACCCGGTGAGCACCACCGTCGCCTCTCGCAGCCCATCCCAACGATCAAAGGCCTGGCGGATCTCGTCGATGCGAAACAGCGCCGAGTGGACCGCCAACAAGGTGATGGCCACCGCGCTGGGCATGGCGAAGGCGCGAAGTAGGATATCGTCGATGCGATACCGGCTCTTTCGAGCCACCACCGACAGCCGTCGCAGCCCGGAGTGGACCAGCCTGGCTAAGACCAACCCGCTGACCAATATCGCCAGCGAGATGCCCACATCGCTCAGGGAGATGGCTGAAAAATTCCTGGGGTTCGGGGGCGAGGAATTTTCCCTGGACGAATCAAGGTTCAATCAGGGGGAAATTCTTGGAAAGGAGCTTTTGTTCCGCGGATGGGTGAAAAAGAATGAGGGGTTTGAGCGGCTCGAGTTCGTTGTGAAGGGATACGGCGAAGTTGATGTGGATAAGGAAATTAAAATGCTAAAAGGTGATGAAAAATGAGTGAAAAGAAAATTTCTGAAATT
Source organism: PVC group bacterium (assembly GCA_003567805.1). Next base: position 2,275 of record PWYP01000026.1, on the reverse strand, counting down.
GAGGACTTGCCCGGGGTCGGGGAAGCGACTGCTGAAAAGCTGAGGGAGGCCGGCTTCAAGAGCGTTGAGTCCATTGCCGTTGCCGCTGTCGGGGAGCTGACAGATGCGAGCGGCATGGGTGAGGGCGCCGCAAAGAAGATAATAAACGCCGCAAGAAACAGCATGGACATGGGGTTTGAGACTGCCGAGGACCTCATGGAAAAAAGAAAGACGGTTACAAAAATAACAACCAGCTCAAAGGAATTTGATGCCCTGATGGGCGGGGGGGTTGAGACGCAAAGCATCACAGAGCTCTACGGCAGATACGGCTCTGGAAAGACGCAGGTTGCGCTCCAGCTCTGCGCAAACGTGCAGCTGCCCCCTGAGAAGGGGGGGCTTGGCGGAAACGCCCTTTTCATAGACTCGGAGGGGACTTTCAGGCCTGAGAGGCTGGAGCAGATAGCAAAGGCGGTCGGGCTTGACCCGAAAGCCACCCTTGAGACCACTTATGTTGCAAGGGCATACAACTCAGACCACCAGATGCTTCTTGCTGAAAAGGCAGAGGACATCATAGAGGAGAAAAACATAAAGATGGTTGTTGTGGACTCGCTCACCTCTGCATTCAGGGCAGAATATGTGGGAAGGGGCACGCTGGCGGGAAGGCAGCAGAAGATAAACCGGCACATGCACGCGTTGCAGAAGCTTGCAAACCTGCACAACCTTGCGATCGTTGTGACAAACCAGGTGATGGCAAACCCGGGGCTGCTGTTCGGAGACCCTACAACGCCAATTGGGGGGCACATCGTCGGGCACAAGAGCACATACCGGGTTTATCTCAGAAAGGGCCAGGGTGAGAAAAGGATTGCCAGGCTTGTTGACTCTCCGTGCCTGCCAGACGGTGAATGTGTGTTCAAGGTTACGGAAAGGGGGCTGGAGGACTCCTAATCAGCACATTGCATCAGCTTGGAGCATATGGTTAAATACCAGGCTGATGTTTTTTTAATGTGAATATGTTTCAGCTTGATGAAAAATCCAATGTATGGGTGTGGCTTCTCTTGTTAGTGTTTGTTGTCCCCCCTCTCGGGATTTTGTTGACCATAGCGTATGTTGTTATCATTTTTATGAAAAAGGCGGGCGTGTTAAACGTTTCAGTTGAGAAGGAAAATATGCCCCTTGAAGGCGGGGATGCAATAAATGCCGATTTGGGGCCTGTCGGCGGGATTGGGCTCCAGGTTGAGAAGCCGGCTGAAGAAACAGCTGGAAAAATGGAGAAAAGGCGCCTTTTCTGCCCCATGTGCGGCTCGAATGAGGTTTACAAAGAGAATGGAAAAATCCACTGCCATAAATGCGGCTATTTCCAGAATTAGCTATTTCAGGCCCTTGTGGATTCCTGAATAGGCATTGCCCACATCGCCTTTCAGGCGAATGAACATGAGCTGGGCTATTCTTGCGTTCTGTTTTATTTTCATTCCATGGGGGTTCTGGACCACGAGCGTGAACTCACTTTTTCCGTGGAAGCCTGCGTCCCAGAATCCGTGCACAGTAAAGGCGCCCATCCTCAAAAGAGATGAGCGTGTCTGGGCAAAAGCAATGACATCTTTTGGCATGTTCACGTACTCGTTTGTCTTTATCTTGTATGCGCCCGGCGCAAGGTGGGCCCACATGTCTTTGAATTCTATTGGCTCCATTGAAGGGAATTCCCTTTCCTTGTTTGAGAAATCCAATTTTCCTGAATCAGTGAACTTGAAGATTTCGTGCGCAGTCAAATCAAACCCGTTTGGCTGGAGCTGGTGCTCCAGGGATATGTGGCCCTCAACAAGCGGGGGGTCCGCGGCAATCATTTTTTTCAGTTCAGTGTCGTGGATTATCATTTTATCATCCCAAGCTCTTTTGCGGTCTTTGCCATTCCTTTTTCAAGCGTGTATTTTGGCTTGAATCCCAACTGCTCCTCTGCCTTGGAGATGTCCACAATCCTATTGCCGACAAGGCGTGTTATCGATGAGCGCATCTTAGAAATGTTCGGCCTTTCCCGTTTTAGTTTGCTCTTCATCTCATGGGCAAATGCGCCTGCGTGCGCGACAGGCACTGGGATGAAAGTGTCCTTGAAATCCAATCCAAGCGCCTTTTTTATGGCTGCATATGTTTCCCTATATGTGTGGGGGTCCGAGCCTGCGATGTTGTATATCTCGTTTTTGGCGCTTGGGCCGAGTGCCAGGACAAGGGCGTCGACAATGTCGTCTATATACACCAAATGCCAGTAGTTTTTCCCGCTTCAGATTATAGGGTATTCTGAGTT
>PWYP01000092.1 GCA_003567805.1 PVC group bacterium | reverse complement strand
CGCGCCCCCCCGTCATCGAGCGAAGCTCGGCACAATACCGGAATAATTCCGCCTGCGGAACTTCTGCTGTAATCACCTGCATGCCGCCATCCATGTCCATTCCGAGAATGCGCCCTCGCTTGTGGCTCAAGTCCCCGTTTACATCCCCCATGCAATCATCCGGAATGGTCACCTTAACCGTCATAATCGGCTCCAGCAATACCGGTTTCGCCTTGAGCATGGCATCCTTCAATGCCCGGCCTCCTGCAATTTTGAAGGCAACCTCAGATGAATCCACATCGTGATACGAACCATCGTAAACCGTTGCCTTTACACCCGTGACGGTATACCCCGCCAATGGCCCACGCACCATGCCTTCGACCAATCCCTTCTGCACGGCAGGAATAAAGTTGCCCGGGATCACACCTCCCACAATTGCATTCACAAACCACTCCTCGTCACCTTCCGGCAAAGGTTCCGCGCGAAGATAAACCTCGCCATACTGACCACGCCCACCAGATTGTTTCTTGTGCTTATAATGTCCTTCCCCCATGGCCGTAACCGTTTCACGATACGCCACCTTGGGCTGGCTCAAATCAACACTCACCCCACTACGGCTTTTCATCAATTCAACCGCAACATCAATATGCACATCCCCCAGACCCTGCAAAACAACCTCATGCGTATCGGCATTCCGGTCAACCGTCAGCGTCGGATCCTCCTCCACCACACGCTTCAAGGCCGTACCAATCTTATCCTCATCCGCCTGTGTGCGGGCTGTTACCGCCTGGAACATCACCGGTTTCGGGAAATGAATCGGATCAATTAATGCTTCGTGACCCACAGCACAAAGCGTATCACCCACATGCGTATTCTTCAGCTTCGGAATTGCCACAATATCTCCTGCGCCAGCCGTCTCAACAGGAACCTGTTTCTTGCCGCGTACAGCCAATAACGCACTTACCTTTTCCTTCTCCTTGCGCGATGCATTCAGCACTTCCATATCGCCTTTCAGCGTGCCACCAAATACGCGCACATACGATAGCTGTCCGACAAATGCATCATGTACCGAACGAAATACCAAACCAATGAATGGAGCCTCCGGGGCGGGGTCAATCGGTTTGTCATCCAATGTCTTGTGCGGAACGGTAACCGGCGATGCAAAGAAACGCGCCACACCATCCAATAAGGCGTCAACACCAACCCCCTTCAGCGGCATCGCCACGAAAACCGGCACAAAATGCCCATCGGCAACCGCATGCACCAAACCCGAAGCAATTTCTTCCGGCGTCAACGGCTCTCCACCGAGATACTTCTCGATCAGCGTATCGTCCGTCTCGGCCGCCAATTCTACCAAACCACCCTTAGCCTCCTTCACAGCCTCGGCAATTTCTGCAGGCACATCCGTAGCCCCAAGAATATCCACAATATCGCTCTTATCCGGCAAAGGCATCACCACCGGTTCGCACTTGTTACCGAAAACAGCCTGAATCTCTGCCAGCGTCTTGGCAAAATCCGTATTGTCCTTATCCAGTCCCGTAATCACAATCCCGCGCGCTTTCACACCCCGGCTATCGCAACATTGCCAGGCCCGCCGCGTACCCACCTGCACCCCCGCCGAGGCATCCACAACCACCAAACCGGTCTCCGCACTTCGTGCTGCGGCAATCACGCTACCAAAAAAGTCGGCATAACCAGGGGTGTCCGTGAAAACCATTTCATAATTCGCCCCGCCCGATTCATACATCGCCGAAAACGTCGTCGAAAATATCGAGATTTTACGCGATTTTTCCTGTTCCGTGAGATCACTCAGACTCGTCCCATCCGCAGGAGACCCCAGCCGATCATTCAACCCCAGCCGATAGAGAAGCGCGTCAGTAAGTGTCGTCTTCCCACTACCCGTATGACCCATGATGGCAAAGTTCCTGACGTTCTCGACTGGAATATTCTTCATAGTATGCATTCTCCTATGGCTACTGATAACTGACGCACCGCGCGCCTGATAAATGCGCAATATTACACACAAACCATCATCTTGCAATCGTCTATTAGCCATCAATACCAACTGCAACAGAAGAGTAGACATTGTCCATCTATTGTCCTAATGTATTCAACATGATCACATTCAAGTGGAATGCCGAAAAAAATGCTATCCTTGCGAAAGAACGCGGCATCACATTCGAAGAAATTGTCGAAATGATAGAATCGGGGACCTATACAATCGAGGTGGACCACCCAAATAAGGAAAGATATCCCAACCAAAGGCTGTTAATTGTGGATGTGGATGGATACGCCTACATGCTGCCATTTATACGGGATGGTCAGGAATATTTTCTCAAAACTATTATTCCTAGCAGGAAAGCCACACGGCAATATCTTGGAGGTGCACACAATGAAACATAAAGATAACCTAAAATTGGATGCATATGAACGTGAGATATTGGATGATCTTGAAAAAGGGCAACTACAGTCGGTTAAGCATTCTGAGAACTTTCAGGAAATCGCCAAAAACACGATGAAAAAAAACAGGAAAATCAACATCAGGATCTCTGAAAACGATCTTTCTGCCCTACAAAGAAGAGCCGCCAGAGAAGGAATCCCCTATCAAACGCTCATCGGTAGTGTACTACATAAGTTTGCCAGCGGATTCCTGAAAGAAGCATAATCAAGGAAACATCCATGACACAAACGAAATGGGAAGCCGCCTTCGAAGACCGCCGTGAGGCAATATTACAGGACTGGGAAACCTTTTTACGTTTTCCTTCCATAGGAACAGATCCTGCCAATAGAGCGGATTGCGATGCCTGTGCCCAATGGCTCTCGGATCGTCTACAGCAAAATGGCTTTACTGCCCAAGTCGTTCCCACCATTGGCAATTCCTTCGTACATGCCGTGCGCCCCGGAAACCCCGACAAACCTGCCATT
>PWYP01000045.1 GCA_003567805.1 PVC group bacterium | reverse complement strand
TTTGACGATGTATTCATGAGGCCAAGTCTTGGCGTACGTCTTAGCGAACACCCATGGCGTTGATTCTATGAACTCACGCAGTCGCGATGACAGGGATTCATCACTCATCCGGCGTCTCCGACAGAATAGGCTCAATTACGCTCGACTTGTCCGGAATTGGCAGTTGCTGGAACAAGGATTCGAGCTGATCCACGATTGCGTTGACGATTACATCTTTTTCTTCTCCAGCTTGCACATCAAGGGCAATGACAAAATCGCCTTTAGCATCGCGTGTTGTAAACACTCCGGCCTTTGCAGCCCAACCCCCTATCCTGTGCGCGATTCCAATACGGTCACACTCACGTTGCGAGAACACAAACCACAGCGGCGTCCTTCCATACGCGCGCCAAAGACGAAAATGCACACCTACCCACCCCCAGCTTCTGCGATCCTCTCCTAAATGCGTATAGCGTCCTATCCGCTCAATGGAATTCTGCGGTCGCAACCCACCGTGAAAAAATACGCCTCTGGCAACAGCGGCATCCGCAATTGCCTGCACAAGATCGGAAAGCTGGAGCATAAGCTGCGGTGTCCGTTGGTCCCCCAGGGTCTCAGCACTGATCGGCAGGAATGCCTCGCTATCTGCCGCCTCACAAAGAGCCCGAAGCTGGGCTATGTCACCGCGAGCGGCAGGATCATCGACAGACTGCATCTCCAATGCTGTCAACACGGCACCCCAGGAAGTCAGCGCAATGACCGGCCCCTCGGACGTGCCCGCTAAGCGCAGGATACCGATTTTCGGCTCTCCCTCTGTTGAGACAACATCTGCTGCCTGCAATCTGACAAGCAATTCCCGCCAAAGTGTATGCTGGCGCTTCTCGGGAGCAATTACAAGCAACACAGACGGCTGCCCATACTTGGCAAGCTCCCTGAGGTAGGACACCGGCTGATTGTCAGTGAGGCCGGCCCAGAACTTGTTCTCGATATAGACATGCGGCTCGGTACCTGCATAACCCCACATATCGGGTCGGATGGTCCCTTCCTGCTGCTGCGTCTTGAAAGTCAGCTCAGGCATATCCGGCACACAACCCGCCAACAGATTTTGCATACCCCGCCGGGCTGCCGCACTTGATGCAAGAATGTAGGCCAGCGCATCCGTGGCCACATCCTCATTTACCCCCGAAAACCGCTTCTGGATAATATGACTGAATACCGTGCTCATGGTTCATCCCCTTCATTAATAAAACGCACCGACTGGCAATCCCGCAAATTCATGAAAGAGGCCAAAGCCCTTCGCTTTTGAGTCTTTTTTCAATCACCTCACTGGATAAATCGAACGTTCGGGCGAGCCCGTTGGCGATGTATGCCAAATGCGCATCTTCCAAGGTCGATCGATGCATGCCATTTTGCTCAACTCGCAATAGTGCCTCTTCGAAGGAATGCCTAAGTGCTTCCACTGGCACCATGAAACGACCAGCAAACTCATATGCATGATACTCAAGAAAACTGTACTCTTTTTCGGGAATATCACGCATAAAGCACACCCACTCTTCAGTGGTGCTACGCGGAATTTGATCGAACACCTGCCGATGCAGCACAAAATGCCCCAGTTCATGTGCAATACTGAAGCGAAGACGATTTGAATAACGATCATCCATGAACAATCCTTGATCGACTATGATCGTCTGCCAATCGCCCAGCAAAAGCGCATCAACATCATCATCTGCCCTGAGTGATGTAACCGCACGAAACTCCAGCCCGAGTTCAAACTCGACAATTTCCATGACATCAACGGGGATCTTGCCCGAAGGCCAAACAGCCTCACGGAACGCCTCTGCCTTTTGCCAGATGTCCTCTTTCCTCAAAAATGGTGCTTTGAATTGCTCGGGCGTCACAAGGTTGTCTCTCCTTAACTCTTCCTTATCTTTTCAACCACCCGGCGAAGATCATCCTCAGTCGGCTTTTGTCCACGCAAGGTTCTGAAGAAAGCTGGCAGTTGTTGAACCAGTTGCTCATCCTCCATAATGTCCTTGGGTATAATTCCGCGATCCGCTGCCGCCTGGTCAAAGAATTGATACCAATCATCACTTCCGTTTTGGATTTCGAGTGCCCGTGCGTACCGCGAAAGGATCTCCCGATCTTGCGGCGGAGGCATCGCACCTCGTTCCATCCGGCTAATATTCCCCGGATCTGCTTCTGCCTTTTCGCAGAAAGCTCGTAGCGTAATCCGCTTTTCCTTCCTCAGCGCTTTGAACAACGCAGCAAAACTGTCGCATTCAATCCTCATCACAAACCTGTCCTTTCATTTGTTGTAACAAGAATACAACATCCAGACAGACCGAGTCAAGAACGGCATGCGTATAAAAAATATATGCCCATCAAATGCGCTACTTCTCCAACCTCGAAACCAGCGACGAAGGCGAATTCTGGGAAACCGGCAACCGCGCCACACTCGAAGCAAAGATGAGCCTGATCAACGAAAAGATCGACGAACTGCAAACCGATCTTGCAACAGGTTCGTTTGGCGACCTCACCGGCCTCACCGCCGATCAAATCGCCACCCGCATCGAAACCTACCTCAAGAATAAGCGATGATCACCTCACGCAACCGCCGTGCTTGCACAGAGATGAGTGATTGAGCATACTACATCTGTGTGCTGATGTTCTGATTTCTAGCTAGGATGGTCTTATTCACGCTACGAGTATAACGGTTGTGTGCCTGATCTTAAGCGACCCGGATGGTGCCGTGTTGGCGACGCAGCGTCCTGCCAGTAAGCACATGGGGTTGTGTTGGGAATTTCCCGGTGGCAAGGTCGAGGCTGATGAATCAACAGAAGAAGCGCTGCGCCGCGAAATTCTGGAGGAACTGGAAATTTCGATTGGCGATTTGTCCCCGCTACCCCATGCCGACCACACCTATGATTTTGG
>PWYP01000066.1 GCA_003567805.1 PVC group bacterium | reverse complement strand
TAATTGCTCATGAAAGTAAATTATGATGTGCTTCGGAATAAACACGACGGATTTCATTTTGATAATTCCTTCAGAGTATTTTTGTACTTTTTATTAGTTTTATCAAAGGAGCTAGCCCACTCTTCAAAATCAGGATCATAAGGAGTTAGGGTAAATCCATGGCTACTTTCGACGACATAAAGCTCTTCGCCTTCTTTAACGTTATATTTTTCAAGTAACTCCTTGGGAAGAGTAAGGCCATAGCTATTGCCCACTTTTCTTAATTTTACCTTTTTCATTATTTTTTTCACCTCATTAATATTATAACATTTGTATTACATATTATGCAATATGTACACTAATTTATTCCAAAAACCCCGGCCAACAACGTAGAAAAGGCTTAATTGCCAACGTAATTGCTCTCTCGCTGCTTAAGTAGTCGATAGTTCGAACCTCAAAGGCACTGGGGGCAGGCCTCTTATAGGAAATTATGGAATAATTTTCAAATTTCCGGGCTTAAATAATTCCTTGATAATTCTGCTTACCGTAAAGAACACGCATAACTATAACTTGCTTATCTGTTTCATCTAAAAGATAGAAAACAATATAGTTATCCACAATAAGCTTTCGATAGCCTTTGCTTTTTAGTATGTCATCTTCTACTAAGCTACAGGAAAAGGGGAGTGTTAACCAACGGTACTATCAAACCTGCTACACCTAGCGGTAGTTTCCGAATTAGCAGAGAAAATTGGAAGCAATTATCCTAAATAATGGAATATTTTTAATCAACAATCCCATCCTGGCAATGCTTTCATGAATGGAAATAAGTTACATTGATACCAGCAAAGCGTATTACCCTACTCATAAGCCATAACTGTTTGGCTCGACAGCTTGAAATTATTAAGAAAATACGCCAATTAAGGCTATTTAATGGAACAAAAGAAGGATTTTCCGGTTCACGTGTCGAAGTATGTATTACCCTACTGTTGAGAGGTGAGCCGGAGATGGGCAGCATTATTCCCAAGAAGAAAAAGAACCAGGTCTATTATTACTACGTAGAGTCTGCACGGATAAATGGAAAACCGCGAATTGTCTTACAGAAGTATTTGGGCAGGGCAGAAAAAATTGCTCAGGCTTTTGAGGGTGCCGGTGTGCTTGAAACACCAAAGTATAGTATTGTGCAAGAGTTCGGAGCCATTTGCGCCTTGTATGAGATGGCAGCAGAACTGGGGCTCGTTAAACTGATCAACCGTTACTGCCCTAAAAGGGATCAGGGCCTAAGCGTAGGACAATACATGCTCTTGGCCGCAATAAATCGCGCAACTAAACCGGTTAGCAAGGCAAAGGTGGCGGACTGGTACGAAAAAACGGTTCTGAACAGACTCATCCCTGCCCAGAAATCTTTGCTCTCTTCAAAAAGGTTTTGGGATAATATGTCGCTGTTATCAGGCGATGCAATGCAGGCGATTGAAGATGAGCTTAGCTCTCACATTGTAAAAAAATATGGCCTTAACACGGACTGCCTGATCTACGACACAACAAACTTTTTCACGTACGTTGACACCAAATCAGAGAGTCGGCTTCCCCAGCGAGGGAACTGCAAAGCGAAAAGAAAGGACTTAAAAATAGTAGGGCTTGCTATGATGGTTTCGCCGGATTTCAATATTCCACTATTTCATGAAACATACCCCGGCAATCTTCATGATACACAACAATTCTTTGCGGTTGTTGACAAGCTTAAAGACCGACTGAATCGGCTCAGATCAACTCCTGAGACATTAACGCTGGTTTTTGATAAAGGAAACAACTCTCATGCTAATATGGACCATATATTTAATGACAAATCACCTTTTCATGTGGTTGGTTCAGTAAAGCCATCGGAGCATAAAGAGCTTTTAGATATACCAAAAGAGGATTTTTCCCCGGTACCGGAGTACAGTGATACAAATATTACGGCCTACCGCTTGAAGAAAACCGTTTATGGCAGGGAAATGACACTAATTATTACGCATAATCCGGCTTTGCTTGAGGGGCAACTCCAAGGCATTAATGACAACATTGAAAAATGTATTGCCAAGCTGCAGGTTCTGCAACAACGACTGGCAAAGCGGGGAAAAGGCGAACTGACAAAAGGCAGAAAACCCACCGTGGCATCTGTTGAAAAAAACCTTCAGGGTATTTTAAGCGGTGACTATATGCAAGGTGTTTTTGAAACCACCATCACTGAGAAAAATGACAATGTAAATCTTGATTATAGCTTAAACGTGGAAAAGTTTGAATATATTACCGAAAGGCATCTGGGGAAAACGCTGCTTTTTACCGACCATCAAGAGTGGTCTACGGGGAAAATCATTGCTGCTTACCGCTCTATGCATCATATTGAGACTTCATTTAAGCAAATGAAAGACACGACGTTTCTTGGCTTTAGGCCCATTCATCACTGGACGGACCAAAAAATCAAGGTACACGCATTTTACTGTGTGCAGGCCTATCGGTTGTGCTGCCTCTTAAAACGGGAGCTTCACACCCACGGTATAGACATCAGCATAAACCGAATGTTAGAGCTACTTTCAGACATCAAGCAGGTTATAACCGTATACCCCAAAAGGGGTGAGTCCAAAAAGGACCGCCTATCTTATTCACTGAGCAAGCTATCACCAGAACAAAAGAAAATGGCTGGAGCCCTGAACATTCTTAAATATGAGCAAAGTGGGTAATACAGTAGGCTGCTCCCTTATCCCCCTGATTTTATTGGAATAAAGGCTTTTTTTCTAAACATAATTCGGAAACTACTGCTAGGTCGTGTCATCTCTGTTGTTGACCGTGGCTTTGTCTCAGAAGATAACTTAAAAACCCTGCAAAGAGCAGGCGGGCACTACATTGCCGGTGAAAAGATGAGAAGCGGCAAGGATAGTACACAAAAAGCCCTTTCAACCAAAGGCCGCTATCGGGTCG
>PWYP01000069.1 GCA_003567805.1 PVC group bacterium | reverse complement strand
TCCCCCGGCTGTGGAATTTTATACAAATCACAGGCGTACTCCTGGTAGAAGTGTGCGGGTAGCCCGCGGGATTCATTTCCGAATGCCAACCAGCAGGGCGGGGTAAACGTTACATCAAATAAGTTTTTTTCGCCTCGTGTACTGAGAAAATGCATTTGCTGTGGCTGGTTGATGCTGAGAAATGTGTTCCAGTTAGGATAAACCTGGTAGTCCAGATTGGGCCAGTAATCGAGCCCACTTCGCCGGACAGCTTTTTCATCCAAGGAAAACCCGAGTGGCTCGATAAGGTGTAAACGGGCATCGAGCCCCACGCAGAGCCGTCCGATGGCACCGGTATTGTGGGGAATGAGTGGTTCGATTAAAACGATATGTAAAGGTTGGGCGCGTTTATTTGCATATCGTGTTTGACTTTTAGGGGGCTGGGCATGTATGGTCATGGGTCTCCATCGAAAAAAAGTTTATATTCTTATGTATGGAATGAGGAAAAATCATGAAAAGGACATATCAGCCTTCCACAAAAAAGCGTGCTCGTAAAGTCGGTTTCCGTGCTCGTATGGCCACAAAGAATGGTCGTAAGGTTTTGTCGAGTCGTCGCCGCAAGGGCCGGGCACGTTTGACTGCGGTGTAATGTTGCCGTGACGGCGTCATCCGCCAGCATAAAGTGTGCGACTTTTGGCGCGGAATCTCGTTTGCGCCGAGGAAAAGATTTTGATCGTCTCTTTTCGGAGGCGCAAAGTCTAGTTGGTCGGACAATGGTGTTGCGTGCATTGCCTGCTGCGGGTTTCGTGAGTCGTTGTGGTGTGATTGCGAGTAAGCGAACGTTTCGAAGAGCGGTTGACCGCAATCGGGCGAAACGACTTTTACGTGAGTCGTTTCGGTTGGATCGAGACAAGCTTCCCTGTGCTTGTGATCTGGTGCTGATTGCAAGGGCGCGTATTCTCGATGTAAAGATTGGTGACGTCCGTGACGATTTTTGCAGATTGGCTCAGAAGGTTGGTTCGTCTTTGAAAAAGGGGGCACAAGCATGAAGTTCTTGCGTAGACTGCCCCTAGGCTGTATCCGATTGTACCAATTGCTGTTGTCGCCCTGGTTGGGTCCTTGTTGTCGATTTTATCCCAGTTGTTCGCATTACATGTATGATGCTATCAAACGCTATGGTGTGCTACGGGGGGGCTGGCTGGGATGTAAGCGTATGTTAAAATGTCATCCCTTTCATCCTGGTGGGATTGATCCTGTGCCGGAATTACGAGTAAAATAGAAAGGTTTTTAGGCTTATGAATAAAATGGAACGAATGGCAGTTGGGGCATTAGTCATCGCACTGATCGTATGGACTTATATCGGGCGCTCGTTCATCCCTGAGCCTGAGTCGTTGCCGGAGACAGATGCTGCCGACGTCGTAACTGAGGAACTCGCTCCTGCCGTTGCCGAACCATCTCCCGATCCGGTGGATCCTTCCGTTGAGGCTGTCGATATACCTGAAGAGCCTGTTGATGCGCTTTTGCCTGATCCTGAGATTGTAACGTTAGCCAATGAGGTGTTTGCGGTTGATTTTACCTCTCATGGGGGGGGCGTAGCAGCTGTGCGGCTTTTTGATTATGATGCGGGCATCGATGATGATGACCCCGTGGAATTGGATTTCGGGGATATTCCTGCTTTGCTATATGCGGGTATTCCCGGGTTTTCAGCTACCCCTTTGTTTGCTTTGGAGCCTATGCGCGATGGTATGGGGATTCGTATGACATCTAGCTCGGCCGATGTACGCATGACTCGTACCGTGTCGCTGTCTCCTGATGGATATGGTTTACATGTGCACGACGTTTTTGAGAATTTGACTGATGCGGTTCTCTCGTTTGATGGTCCGCAACTGCATGCTGGGAATATGGAGTTGCAGGAGGCGGGTCCCGGTATGCGGGGCATGTCCTACCTTGGGGTGGATTTCTTGCCGGTTGATGAGCGACGTGTACAGCATACGAGCAGACGCGTACGTACGTACTTTGGTGTGGGTGGTGGCTGTGGCGCTCCCGATTTGCGCAATGTGCCCATGACGGCCAGCGAACGCTATGAAGAGCCTGTTGTCTGGGCAGCAGTAAAGAATAAATTTTTCGTGCAGATTCTCGAACCGGTTGTAGGCATCGATGCCGTGGAAGTGAAGGCGGAACGCCGGTTAGGGGATGCCTTTGTTGTGTCGGATATACGCGCGGTGCTGGATTTGCCGGCTTGGGAGTTGGCGCCACATGCTACGCAGGAAACCGAAATCGTTTATTATGCTGGCCCCAAGAAGTATGCACTTTTGCGTCAGTCCGATAATCAGTGGGCTGATGTTATGGAGTTTGGTCGCTTTTTCAAGTGGATCTGCCAATTGTTGCTACCTTTGCTGAATGCCATTGAATATGTGGTTCCGGGGGGATATGGCGTTGCCGTGATCCTGCTGACAATCATTGTCAAGCTGGTGTTCTGGCCCGTGACGCACAAAGGGACTGAAAGCATGAAACGCATGCAGGCTCTTCAGCCGGAGTTGAAAAAGTTGCGCGAAAAGTACAAAAAGGACCCGAAGAAACTGCAGGAGAAACAGATGCTCTTGTATCGGGAGAATAAGGTGAATCCTTTGGCAGGATGTCTCCCGATGGTGATTCAGATTCCGGTGTTTATTGGGCTGTTTACGGTGTTACGTAGTGCTGTGGAATTACGTTATGCCCGTTTTCTTTGGATTGCAGATTTGAGTGAGCCGGAAGGGTTGCTGGCTGGTGTGATACCGTTCCCAGCGAGTGGGCTTAATATCTTGCCGTTGATTATGACTGCCACGATGGTATTGCAACAAAAATTGACGCCGTCGGCGGGGGATCCGCAACAACAGAAGATGATGGCATTTATGCCTGTTATGATGTTGTTTATCTTCTACAATATGCCATCCGGTCTGGTGTTGTACTGGAGCGTGAGTCAGGCATTGTCTATTGTGCAATTGTATCTGCAGCGT
>PWYP01000008.1 GCA_003567805.1 PVC group bacterium | reverse complement strand
CCATTTGTTGTTTTCGCCCACCTTTTGAAAAAGAAACCCGCGACACCCAGCGCCCCTAAAATGTAAAGTCCATATGCACGCATCCCGTCGCTTAGGTTGAGCAAGAATTGCGTGGGACCAGGAAGGTCAGCGCCAAAATCAGCAAACATTTCACCAAAGACCGGCACCACAAACGTGATAAGACCAATGGCAATGATAATGGCAATACACAATACGATAATAGGGTACATCATGGCAGATTTTACCTTACGGCGCAGCTTGGCGGATGCCTCTAAAAAGCCAGCCAGACGACCGATGGTTTCAGGTAGTTGTCCGCCCATCTCGCCACCATGTACCATGTTGCAATAAAGGTCATCAAAGACGGTCGGATATTTACGTAAAGCCTCAGAGAAAGCCGCGCCATTCTCAATGTTCGCCTTGAGACCGGCGATGACCGTCTTGAAATTAGGGTTATCCGCTTGCTCATACAGAGCGTCGAGCGTTCCGACTATGGGCATGCCCGCAGACAGCATGGCCGCCATCTGCCGCGAAAATCCCGGTAAGAGCGCATTTACAATTTTACGCGCACCAGCAACTTTGCCATTTTTTCCTGATGTGTTTTTCTTCGCAGAAGCAGTATTCGTATTCGATTGTGCAGCAGCTCGACTTCTGTTCACTGGAGGACTCATGCTTTTACATCCTTGTTTTACGCGATGCGTTTCTTTCTGATGTTACCTTCTAGTCGCCACCCGTTACGGCTAGCGCAGCTTCCAAGCTAGTGATGCCATTTTTTACACGGGTCAGTCCAGCTTCTTTCAAACTGACCATACCGCGTTTGATGCCTAGTTTGCGTATATCGCCAGTATTCATACCAGCCACAATGCCATGTCGAATTTCTTCATCAACAAGTAATACTTCCATGATAGCACCACGGCCTTTGTACCCATTAGTACAACGAGGACAATTGCCAGCTCCATAAATCGTGGCATCTCCGAAGAAATCAGGAGCAATATGATTCACTTCCAAAACATCCGAACCGATTTCAACGGGTTTCTTGCATGACGGGCATAGTTTTCGATAAAGGCGCTGGGCCTGGGCGCAGACAAGAGCTGATCCTAACATGAATGGCTCAATGCCCATGTCGATCAATCGTGTTACCGCTCCGGCGGCATCGTTCGTATGTAAAGTGCTTAAAACCAAGTGACCCGTTAATGCGGCCTTTACTGCAATTTCAGCCGTGATCTTGTCTCGAATTTCTCCTACGAGGACGATGTCCGGATCTTGGCGCAAAATGGAACGGAGCGCAGAAGCAAATGACAAGCCCACTTCGTCATGAATCTGCACTTGGTTGATTCCTGCGAGCTGATACTCTACAGGATCTTCACATGTAATAATATTTACATCGACCTTGTTCAGGTCTTGTAAGCAAGAGTAGAGCGTTGTCGTTTTGCCGCTACCAGTTGGACCGGTAACAAGAATAATGCCGTGTGGCTGCTGAATGGCGTATGTCATCGAACGCTCGGATACCGGGTCAAGTCCCAGAGATGTTAAACTCGGGGATAAGGAAGATTTATCCAATGTACGCATCACGATTTTTTCTCCGTGCACAGTCGGGAGAATGCTGACGCGTAAGTCCACTTCTTTGCCGAGCGCTCTGATGTTAAAACGTCCGTCTTGCGGGGCACGTCGTTCGGCAATATCGAGGTCGGCCATGATCTTGATACGCGAGGTGAT
Source organism: PVC group bacterium (assembly GCA_003567805.1). Next base: position 1,268 of record PWYP01000008.1, on the reverse strand, counting down.
CGCTGCCTGTAACGATTTGGGGGGGGCTGGACTTTCAACCAGAGCTCCATCAATGCGATAGCGCAATCGCATGGATTTTTCCATGGGTTCAATATGAATGTCACTGGCGGAGGTGCGCAACGCTTCTACTAGCATCATATTGACCATTCGTATGACTGGCGCACCCTCGGCCTTTTGCAACATTTCGTCGAGATTGAGGTCGTCCTTACTCTCCTCAACAACCTGCACATCGCTTTCATTGCGCATGAGCTCTTCCATATCGAGCCCTTGCGTATTTTCTGCGGATATTTTGGATATGCTTTCAAGGATTTCCGGTTCGGGAGCCACCACCAATGTGACATGTAAACCAGTACTTGTGCTTAGTTCATCGATTGTGGATAAATCAAATGGATCCCCAAAGGCCACCGTTAAGGTTTTGCCCACTTTGCAGATGGGTAGGATCACGCGTCTTGACAAGGTCTCACGTGGAATGATTTCCAACAGGTGACTGGGGGGCGTAAAGTTTTTAAGCGAGATGGGGCGAATATGCAGATATTCTGCAAGCGCAAGCGTCACCGCTTCAGCAGAGGCAATTTTTTTCTCTATCAGGAGCTTTTCTAGACGAACCGATGTTGTGTCAGATTCATGAATAGCCTCTTGCAGCTGTTCATGTGTGACAATTTCACGCTTGAGTAGAATTTTCGAAAAATTACCGGTTATATCATTTTTTGCCATACCGTATAAACTCCCTATATCTTGCGTACTGAATTTACATTATGCCTATTCATCCATATAATTCAATCTACATATTCAAGTGAATTTACATATACACATGTCAGGTTATTGCTTTGAACTCGTATGAATACGGTATAGAGCGCATGCTGATATCGGGATGCTATCGCCATTGCGTTCGTTAATGATAGGAGCAAATGTTGAATGTATCTGGTAAAAAAGCCTTAGTCACCGGAGGTGCGGTTCGGATCGGTCGAACGATTTGTGAAATACTGGCGCGCGCGGGGGGTCATGTGGCCATTCAATATCGCAACTCAGCTGATGAGGCGCTTGGACTCATCAGAGAACTGGAAGGCTTTGGTGTACAGGCGACTGCCATACAGGCAGACCTTCGCAATGCGGAGAGTCTTGCATCGCTGGTGCCTGAAGCAGCACGCCAGTTAGGAGGGCTAGATATATTGGTCAATAACGCCGCAGTATTTCATAAAACGGATCTTCTCGCGTCCTCACCAGACGTTCTTCAGTCTGAATTGGATGTAAATGCCTTGGCTCCGATT
>PWYP01000015.1 GCA_003567805.1 PVC group bacterium | reverse complement strand
GTTTCCTTGTCGATATCTTCAAGCAATTCTTCGGCATGCCGATGCATGCGAACTTCGGTATAACGCATAGCGGCCGCAGCATCACCGTCGCGGGAGCCAAAGTTACCTTGTCCCTCTACCAGCGGGGCACGCATGGCCCAGTCTTGCGCCATACGTACGATGGTATCGTATACGGCCGTGTCACCATGGGGGTGATATTTACCGATAACATCACCAACTACACGCGCAGATTTCTTGAAGGGACGATTGTGGGTGTTGCTGAGTTCGCGCATGGCATACAGCACACGCCGATGTACAGGTTTCAGCCCGTCGCGGGCATCGGGGAGAGCACGTCCTGCGATTACGCTCATGGAATAATCGATGTACGAGGAGCTCATTTCCTCTTCAATCAGGATTGGGTGTATCTGGTTTTCTTCTGGTGTATCCATAATGATCTTAAATATCGAGGTTGCGGACATTCAGGGCATTCTTTTCGATGAATTCGCGCCGTGGTTCGACTTCATCCCCCATGAGAATAGTAAACATTTCATCAGACTTTACGGCATCTTCCTGCACGACGCGCAATAATTTGCGTTCGGCGGGATCCATCGTCGTTTGATAGAGCTGCTCAGGATTCATTTCACCAAGACCTTTGTAGCGCTGGATGCTTAGGCCTTTACGTCCCATTTCACAGACCGACGCCAGTAACTCTGCCAGTGATGCAATCGGTGTGGTGGGGGCATCTTCTGTTTCGCCTGCGGTGCGAAGCTGGCCCAGTTGCGTACCTTCGCCTGCATATTGCTTCGGGCTACATCCGAGCTCTGCAAGGGAGCGCAGTACACTTTCGATGCGTGATGCCGAGAAAATTTCCAGATAGTGGAAGCCATTGCCTTCTGCGGTAGCACCTTGAGAATCGGTTTCCAGATTGAGGGTGTGTCCCGCTTTTTGTTCGCACGCTTCCCGCAATTGTTTGAGTTCCACGTCATCATAGACATAACGTGTTTCTTCGCCATTTTCGCCTTGGGTAAAGACGCGGTAACGCGGCAAAGCATGTGTCTCGGGATGGGCGAGAGCCAGATACTCCCCAAGTGAGATGCCTTTGCGCGCTAGCGGCCCCGCATTCTGCTCCAGTTTGGTCAAGAGGGTAAGCAACTGGCGCATGGAGTCACCCTCAAAGGTTTTACCGGCGGTGGTTTCAAACGCAACTTCCCCAGCTCCCAGATCCATCAATCGTTGGGCTAGCGCCTCATCCGAATCAATGTATTCTTCATGCTTTTTACGTGCAATTTTATACAGTGGGGGCTGGGCCAGATAGATGTAGCCGCGTTCAATGAGCTCGGGCATCTGTCGATAGAAGAATGTTAACAACAAGGTGCGGATGTGGGCACCATCGACGTCGGCGTCCGTCATGATGATGATTTTATGATAGCGCACCTTGTCAATGTTGAAATCATCCTGCCCAATCCCTGCTCCGATCGCCGTGATCAGGGTGCGAATTTCGCGGTTGTTGAGAATTTTATCCAGCCGCGCTTTTTCCACATTCAGGACTTTTCCTCGTAGGGGGAGGATGGCTTGGAATTCACGGTTCCGGCCTTGTTTGGCGGAACCGCCGGCACTGTCGCCCTCAACAATATATAGTTCGCTTTTGGCTGGGTCGCGTTCCGAGCAGTCTGCTAATTTGCCCGGTAGGGCAGCGCTATCAAGTGCACCTTTACGACGTGTCAGATCACGCGCTTTGCGTGCCGCGGCACGAGCCCTGGCTGCTAGCGTCGCTTTCTCAATGATTTTGCGTGCAAAAGCAGGATGCTCTTCAAGGTAATCGGCAAGTTCCTCATTCAGAATCGATTCAACAATGCCCTGCACTTCACTGTTGCCCAGCTTTGTTTTGGTTTGTCCTTCGAACTGTGGATCCGGAACTTTGACGCTGACAATGGCTGTGAGTCCCTCGCGGATATCCTCACCACTCATGGTTTCGCTGTCTTTGAGTAGTTTATTGGTGCGGCCGTATTGATTTACCGTACGCGTAAGAGCCGAACGGAAACCGCTGAGATGCGTGCCGCCTTCGATGGTGTTGATGTTATTACAAAAGCTGGCAATGGTTTCGTTAAAGGTGTCGGTGTATTGCAACGCAATTTCCGAAGCTACACCCTCGCGTTCTTTTTCAAAATACACGACTTCCGGATGAATCGGTGTTTTGCTGCGGTTCAGATGCTGGACAAACTCAAGAATACCGCCCTCAAAATGAAAGTTTTCTTCGCGATTATCAGCTTCGCGTGCCAGCATGATTGTGATGCCTTTATTCAGGAAGGCTAGTTCACGCATGCGGTTGGCTAGAATATCCCACTCATATACAGTGGTGGTAAAAATAGAAGCATCGGGGAAAAAGGTGATTTGAGTACCCGTTTCCGCTGTGGGTCCGATGGTTTCCAGTTCGGAGACAGGTTTTCCGCGTTCGAAACGCTGGTGGTGGATTTGCCCATCGCGCCGCACTTCCACTTCGAGCCATTCGCTAAGAGCATTCACGCATGATACACCAACGCCATGAAGACCGCCGGATACCTTATAACTGTCGTTATCAAATTTGCCGCCGGCATGTAGGGTCGTGAGTACCACGGTTACGGCAGGCTTCTTTTCGGTGGAATGAATGTCGACGGGAATTCCGCGGCCATTGTCCCAGACGGAGACCGAGCCATCGGCATTTAATGTGACTTTGATGAGTGAGCAGTGACCGGCGAGCGATTCATCAATGCTGTTGTCGGTGACTTCGTATACACAGTGATGTAGTCCGCGTTGTGCCGTGTCGCCAATGTACATGGCCGGACGTTTGCGAACTGCTTCAATGCCCTCTAAAACCGTAATATTTCTGGCGTCATACGCCGCCCCTTGCGCTTCGTTTGCCATATGGAAAAACCTTTCTTGCTACAGAAAGAGATAATCTACAGGAAATCTGCTTGGAAGGCAAGCATGCATACGGTTACATTACGCGTGTCGCAAGTTTTTTTCATATGGCTATTGTTC
>PWYP01000003.1 GCA_003567805.1 PVC group bacterium | reverse complement strand
CGAAAGGGGCCATTATGACTGGTGGAATCATTGCTCTCATTATTGCTGTTGTTGTCGTATTCTTTGTAATCTCCGTCTACAACGGACTCGTTTCCTTGCGCAACCGTTACAAAAATGCCTTTGCGCAAATCGATGTTCAACTCAAGCGGCGCTACGACCTTATTCCCAATCTGGTGGAAACCGCTAAAGGCTACATCAAACACGAACGCGAAACGCTGGAAGCTGTCATTGCTGCTCGCAACCAAGCTGCGACAGCAGGTGCAAAAGCCGCCTCCAACCCTGGCAACCATGCAGCCATGCAGCAGCTCGCAGGCGCGGAAGGCGCCCTAGCAGGCGCAATGAGCAAAATGATGCTCGTCGTAGAGCGATATCCTGACCTCAAGGCCAACCAGACCATGGCACAACTCATGGAAGAATTAACCTCCACCGAGAACAAAGTAGCCTTCTCCCGTCAGGCCTATAACGATGCCGTCATGACCTACAACACATCCCGCGAAAAATTCCCGGCGGTCGTGTTAGCTGGCGCCATGGGCTTCCAGCCTGCCGATCTGTTTGAAATCACGGATGCGCAGGAACGCGAGGCTCCCAAGGTCAGCTTCTAATGGACTTCTTTGCCCATCAAGAGCAAGCCCGCAAAAAATCGCAAATACTGGTCGTTCTATACGGTGCCGCCGTATTAGCGATCACGGTGGCGATCTATGCTCTTTTGATGGCAGTACTGAATGTGGCAGCCGATGACCCTCACCACGAAAGCACCATCACATGGTGGAATGCTGCAGCGGCCTTCTGGACAGTTCTGCTCGTGCCCTGTGTCATCCTCACAGGTTCCTGTTCTAAAGTCATGCAACTCCGCAAGGGCGGGGGAGCATCTGTCGCCCGTATGCTGGGTGGCACTCCGGTGCGCCCCGATACTACCGACCCCGATGAACGCAAGCTGCTGAACGTCGTCGAGGAAATGGCCATTGCTGCTGGAGTACCCGTGCCCATGGTCTACGTCATGACCACAGAGCAAGGCATCAATGCCTTTGCCGCAGGCTACACCCAACGCGATGCTGTGATCGGTGTCACCCGTGGCTGTATGAAGACACTCTCACGCGACGAATTACAAGGCGTGATCGCGCATGAATTCAGCCACATTGTAAATGGCGACATGCGCTTGAATATCCGGCTCATGGGCGTTTTGTTTGGCATCGTCATGATCACCCTCATCGGTAGAATCCTCCTGCGAACCGTATACTTTTCGGGAGGAGGCCGCAGCCGTGGCGGTAAAAAAGAGGGCGGCAACCCCTTACCCCTCATCGGTCTTGCCCTCATTATTATCGGTTACATCGGGGTCTTCTTCGCCAACCTCATCAAAAGTGCGATTTCACGCCAACGCGAATTTCTAGCCGATGCGGCCGCCGTACAATACACTCGCAACCCCAACGGCATTGCCAGTGCCCTCAGTCGTATCGCCAAACTCTCGTTCGGATCACGCGTGAGCAACCCCCACGCAGAAGAGGCCGGCCACTTGTTCTTTGGCGACTGCAGCAAACACTTCTTTGCCCTCTTTGCCACACACCCGTCTCTGCAAGAGCGCATTCGCCGTATCGATGCCAACATCGACCTAACGACCCCCCGATCCCAATCCTCCATGCCCACGGCCAACCCCACACCAGAAAATCTTTCCGAAGAGCAAGAACTGGCTGGCGCCATCAATCTGGCGGCAGCACAGGCCATCATGCAAATGACACCGCCCGCAGTGGAAGAGGCCAGCCATGACATCATCAAAGCCCGCGCAACCCTCTATGCCATGCTCTGGTTCGAAAACAAAACCTTTCAGCAACGGCAACGCGCAAGCCTTGAACGACTTGATCCAGAAGCCCTCGCGCATGTACCCGAGATGCTGCCAAGCATCCAAAACATAGAACCAGCATTACGTCTACCGCTAGCAGAACGCCTCATCCCAGCCCTACGCCTTATGCCCCCTGCCTTCTATCCCCATTTCTCCAAGGCGCTCGTCGAACTCACGGAAGCCAACGAGGAAATCAACCTGTTCGAATTTGCGATCCGCATTATGATTCTACGACAGCTTGGATCCGAGTTCGGAGCCATTCACAAACCCACAGTTCGCTATCGAGATGCGGACAAGGTAAAACCGCAGATCGAAATTCTGCTGGCAGCTCTTGCTCGCTGGGGCACTAGCAGCGCAGATGCTGCCGAACCTTGTTTCCGCGCAGGCATGCAAACGCTTCAGTGGCAGGGCGATTACCCCAAAGAAGTATCCCTGGATGATGTTGAATCCGCTCTCACAGAGCTGGCACATGCCGCCCCCTACATCAAACGCCGCTGCATGCGCGCCTGCACGACAACGATCTTGCACGACGGCAAGGTAGCCCCTAACCAGTACGAGTTGCTGCGCGCGATCGCAGACGGATTAGATGTCCCGATGCCCCCTATGCAACCCGACCAACAAAAAACTGCAGCCTAGATATGGTGACACATGAACATATGGAAACAAGACCCTCCCCCCGGAGGACATATCACATGTTGCTGCGGTGAAGTTCTCACCATTACCCTGAGAGCCCCAATCGGATCCCCCGAGGGCAAGGCTTTCCTTCGCACCAATTTCGAATCCGCGCATATTCATCGCAAAGAAATCATTGCTCATGTGGAGCAGCATGCACCGCTCCTAGCCGGAGACTGGCATGATTTCCCGATGCGTGAAGCGAGCGACCACCATCCAGAGCGCACCTACACCATTCACCTCCCCATCTATGAACCCGGTGTCTTTGAAGCCAAAGCTTTTTTCCTGCCCGAAAATAGCACGACGCCATGCTGGCCCGAAGGCCCCAATCTGAAAATAAAAGTCCAACCCGCCACCACCTACGCAGCCAACACGATGTACACGGCCTTTGTAAGACAATTCGGCCATAATCAACACACCCACACAGACCCGCCATTACCGCACGATCAACTAGCAGCTCTGGATGCCGAAGGATGGACACTCATTCCGCAATCCGGAACATT
>PWYP01000131.1 GCA_003567805.1 PVC group bacterium | reverse complement strand
CCCGCGGCCTGTATGTAGTATATTTAATGATCCGTGAACGGAATTTTCGGGATTATGTGGTTGCGGCACCTCTTTCGTTTGTAAAGTATATTGGGTATTTAGCCTTTCCCATCCAGATGGCAACGGCATACCCCGTGCTATCGCAGTTCATGGCCAGCCGGTGGGCGACGGGGGCCGTTCATATTATTCCTGTTTTTGGTGAACAGGGCGCGCTGCTTGAACACGCTGTATTTAATGGTTTCTATAACCGCCCTCGGATTTGGGGACAAAGGTTGCGCAAGCGAATTAAGCTTGTTCTGGATCTATGGCTTTTGATCGGGCTTGGTGTCGGTGGGCTTTTGTGGTCACGTCTTGATTTTATAGAAGTGGGAAGTACACGCGACGCCATAAATGTTGTACTTTGGGTTATCTGTGTGCATGTTTTTCCCCGGTGCTTGTTTTATCCGTTATTACGACGATCGAATAAAGGATAAGCAGCGTAGCGGGGAATATGCTCTAAAAAGTTGACTGTAGGGAAATGCCCGCATGTGGGTCTTCGCGGAGCCATTGTACTAATTTGGTGCTGTCTTCTCCACGTAAAACTTTGCGTAGTTCTGTTCTAGCTTCCTCGTCCTGTATGCCATGGTTGCAGAGTGTTTGAATAACGGCATCAAAATGCGCTCGTCGTTGCATACCTTTTTCGGATAGATCCCGGCGATCATGAAAGTCGGCCATCATGGTGGAGCCGCAGATGCAATTGCGGAATACGCTTATCGCAGCAACCGGTCGCATGCCTGCGAGAGAGAACAGCCCGCTTCGATCGTGAAAAGACATATCTTTCACGGGAGTTGTTTCTGTTAAGAACGCATGACTATCAGCATAAAATTTGCCGCAGTTGGGACACCTTTTCGGGAAGTCAGCATCTACGAGCGTCGTTAAATTGCGGTAAAACTCCTGCGCCCATGATGACTCCATGTTTGCTTGATTGTCCATACCGCACCCAGACCTTCTCAGAGAAACCGTTGACAAACATATTCATGCGGGGGCATGCCCCCTCAGTGCGGCTATTCTACATACTTGGTGCGGGGTTGGCAATCGTAACTCGTAAAAGGGGGTCAAATTGATCTCGCAGAATGTTCTGGATGGCAGACAGCGTCATTCCAAATGAACTGGGACATGTACTGCAGGCACCTTGGTAAAAAACGGTTAAAAGGTGGCTTTCCGTATCGAATGAAATTAGTTTCAAAGCGCCTCCGTGCGCATCGATATAGGGCGTGACGGTCTCATCCAGAATTTCGCCTATGATGTCCAGTTGGGGCGAAGGGACGATGGTGGGGATATCGGAGTCCGAGTCTACCTCCGAGGCTACAACTGGCGGCGTGTAGTCGGGATCATGTTCATGGATATATTTTTCTATTATCGCGGAGATGACGGTTTCCAATAGATACCAGCTTCCGGTTCCATCCTGGGATATCGTGACGACATTACCCCGTAACAGCATTTCGTCAACATGATCCAGTTCGAGAATATGCGTAACGAGAGGTCCGCCTGCAAAAGAACCCGTTTTTTTGCGATACACAATCGCATCACCGCTACGAAGCTTCTCGCTGAGGATAAACTTTCGTGATCTCGGATTCGGGGTAAGCTCAATAGAGATGTCTATCGCGTTGTTACTCATGATTATGGAATACGCTTCTGACATGCCTCTTGCAGGATGTCATGCATGGCATGCCATGATAAAATGGCACATTTGACACGCGACGGGAACTTCCATACGCCGGAAAATGCCGCCAGTTTTCCCATGGATTCATCTTGGCTTTCAGGAGATCCCGGCTCTTTTACGAGACGCTGGAAGCGCACAAAGAGATCCTCGGCTTCTGCGATCGATTTTCCGATTACGGTATCAAGCATGAGGGAGGTAGATGCTTTTGAGATGGCACAGCCAGCTCCTTCAAAAGATGCATTTTGTATAATACCGTCTTCGCCAACCTCCAAAAAAAGTTCATAGCTGTCACCGCATAGGGGATTATCGGCTTTGATGTGATGCGTATATTGATGTAGGGGACCAAAGTGTCGTGGCGAACGGCTGTAGTGCAAGATAATATCTTGATATAAGTCAGCAGCTTGTGTCATGAAAATACCTTTAAAATATGATGGATGCTTTCTACGGCTCTATCGATATCATGTATATCGTTGTAAAGCGAGAAGGACCATCGAATTGTGGCGGGTACCTTAAAGAACTGCATCAGGGGTTGTGCGCAGTGATGACCTGCTCGCACGGCTATGCCGTCGTCGTCGAATAAAGATCCTGCATCGTGCGGATGCACATGCTCTATTACGAATGAAACAATAGAAATTTGTTCCTGGGGAGTCCCTACGAATGTAACGGATGGGATTGCCTCCAGTTTTGCCTTGGCGTATTGTAGTAGGCCCTGCTCATGTTCTGCGATTTTTTCAAAGGGAATGCTTGATAAAAAATCAATGGCCGCAGCAAGCCCAATGGCACCCGCAATGTTGGGGGTACCCGCCTCAAATTTAGCAGGAAGATCATTGAATTCGGTTTTTTCAAACGTTACGGACTTAATCATATCTCCACCCGTACGCGCTGGTGGCAGTTTCTCTAGCAAAGCTTCACGTCCATATAAAATACCTATGCCGGTGGGCCCGAACATTTTGTGGCCGGAGCAAACGAGGAAATCACAGCCTAGGGCTTGTACATCTACTGGCATGGTTGCCGCAGCTTGTGCGGCATCAACAAGGGTCCAGGCACCTGCCTTTTGGGCAATTTCTATCATTTGTCGCATGGGTGGCGCAGTGCCAATGGCATTGGAAAGGGCAGAGAATGCAACTAACTTTACGTCGGGTGTAATGGTTGCCTGAAAGGCGTCCAGATCAATATCCCCGGTAGCTGTTATGGGGGCAATTCGCAGATTGATGCCGTGGTGGTCCCGCAACATTTGCCATGGCACAATATTGGCATGGTGTTCTAGCTGTGTGATTACGATGGTGTCACCGGGGTTGAGAACGCCGCGGCTAAGACTTGTTGCCAGAAGGTTAATGCTATCAGTTGTGCCAGCAGTGAATATGATTTCTGCAGTGCTGCGGGCATTCAGGAATTTGCGGGCGGTCTCGCGACTTCCCTCATATGCGGCGGTTGCCGCTTCCCCTAGCGTATGCACAGACCGGTGCACGTTGGCAGAACAGTTGGCGTAGTAATGTTGTACAGCCTCTATTACAGTATTGGGCTTCAGCGTGGTTGAGGCTGAGTCCAACCATACGAGATCATGTCCCTTGATTTTCTGCTGCAGGGCGGGAAAATCGTTTTTCAGGGGTAGTGTTGTATTCATGCGTGATCAAAGAATGCTTCCACGGCTTGTTGTAGCCGTTTCTGTTGATACATTGAGGGTTGTTGGTGAATCAGATCTACGACAAAGGCCCTTGACAAGATGGCCTTAGCCTCACTTGTTGGTATACACCGCGATTGCAAATAAAACAACTCCATTGGATCTAATTGCCCAACGGTTGCGCCATGCGAACATTTTACATCATCATTATGAATCTGCAATTCCGGTTTGGTGTCTATGACTGCATGGGGACTGCGCAAGAGCGTGCGGTTAAGTTGATAACCATCGGTTCCCATGGCGCCGGGATGTACCTCAACCAAGCCGTTGAATACAGCGTGGGCATGATCATCCAGCACGCCCTTGTAGACTTGACGGCTACTGCAGTGCGGTTGCCTATGCTCGATGACTGTATGAAAGTCTGCCAACTGTTTGTCACGGAGCAGATATATGCCGTTCAGGTGCGCTTCGCTACCGCTTTCTTGCAACGATACAGTTAGGTCGTGCCTAGAGAGGCTGGCACCGAGCGCAACATCGATTGCGAAAAGGGCGGCGTCGCGTGCGACGTTAGCGCGCGTTGTAGTGAACTGATGAGATTTTGTGTTAAGGAGCTGCTCATGATTGTATACAACCTTGGCTCCAGGCATGAGATCCATGTCGAGGCAAGCAGTCCCTAATGAGGGCTCGTGGTCATTGTTCCACTGTGAAACAGTCAGGTCCAGCTCGCTATGGCTCTCCACTTTGATGTATACACGCGGAGCACTTAAAACCGCAGCCCTACCTATACCGCTGTATACCAGATTCACGTGCAAAGTGGCTTTCGTTTCCGGTGCAATATGTATACAGAGTCCATCATGCCATAAAACACGATTCATTACGGAGAATATGGATTCCAAGCGATAATTGGTTCGCTGTAATACGGGTTTGATGCAGTCTAGATTCGCGGGGTTGGAAAGGGAGCGTATTTTGATTCCCTTGGGAATATTTGTTTCAGGCAATGCTAGATAGGAACCATTCAGAATGGTTAGGTGACATATGCCGCCATCATCTTGTGTTTTGGGGTCATCCCATGATGGTGTTTCTGATGGTAAAGTCCACATAGTCTGGTTGATACGCGAGACATCTGTGTACTTCCATTGCTCTCGGCCTTGTCCGGGGAGACCATGTGAAAGCACCATATTGCGGCATACTTCCCGTTCTTCCGCGAGCCATTCGGGCTGTCCGGGCATGCCCAGCTCGGGTTCCCTTTGGAAGAGTCCCTGTAAGTGATCGCTTAATGGGAGGTCTTTTCTTTTCATGGTTGCCGCACCCATTCGTAGCCACGGTTTTCAACTTCTTCTGCCAGTGTATGATCGCCCGTGCGTTGAATACGTCCATCCGCAAGTACATGCACAACATCGGGGGTAATGTATCGCAGCATGCGCTGGTAGTGCGTGATGAGGAGCATGGCATTACGTGGTGTCTGCAACTGCTGCACCCCTTCCGCGACGATGCGCAGGGAGTCTACATCCAGACCTGAATCGGTCTCGTCCAGCAACGCTAGCCGAGGGCTCAGTACCGCCATCTGTAGGATTTCATTACGTTTCTTTTCTCCGCCTGAGAAGTCGAGATTCACTTCACGGTCTAGGTAAGAGGCATCCATCTCAATGAGCTTACGTTTTTCGGCGACCAATTCGCGAAACTCAAAGGCATCCAGTTCGGGGATGCCTTGGGCACGGCACTGTGCGTTGAATGCGGTTTGCAGAAAATGTAGATTGCTGACGCCGGGAATTTCCACCGGATACTGAAACGCCATGAAAACACCAGCTGTTGCCCGTTCGTGAGGTTCCATTTCGGTTAAATCCAACCACTCGCCTTCGTGATGGTATGAAACTTTTCCGCTGGTTACTTCGTAGTCAGGATGGCCAGCCAGCACACGTGCCAACGTACTTTTTCCCGAACCATTTGGTCCCATTATGGCATGAATTTGTCCTTCTTCGACTACCAGATCGATCCCTTTTAATATATCTGGCCCATCGACTACTTTCGCACACAAACCTTCTATTTTCAATATGCTCATTTTTTTATCCTACACTATGTTCCAGTTTCATTTCCAAAAGCTTTACGGCCTCTACCGAGAATTCTAAGGGCAAGGTTTTGAATACCTCTTTGCAAAAACCATTTACCAAGAGGGATACTGCCCCTTCCGCGTCGAGTCCACGACTTTGTAGATAAAAAAGTTGGTCATCACTGATGCGTGAGGTCGTCGCTTCGTGTTCAATGATTGCACTGGGGTTGTGCACTTCCAGGTAGGGGAATGTGTTGGCTGAGCTTGTGTCGCCTACCAGCATCGAGTCGCACTGCGAAAAATTTCTGGCATTTTCGGCGCCGGGTGAGATGCGCACTAAACCACGGTAACTGTTTCGTGATTCCTCACAAGAAATTCCTTTCGAAACGATCGTACTGCGCGTGTTTTTACCAATGTGCACCATCTTTGTTCCGGTGTCAGCCTGCATGCGGTTATTGGTTAAGGCTACCGAATAAAATTCGCCGACAGAATCGTTCCCTTTGAGGATCACGCTTGGATATTTCCACGTGATAGCGGATCCGGCCTCTACCTGCGTCCAGGAAATGTGAGAGCGTTGTCCCTCACAACGTCCCCGCTTGATGACGAAATTGTAGATGCCACCCCGGCCTTCCTCATCGCCCCCGTACCAGTTTTGTACAGTGGAGTACTTTATGGAAGCATCATCCAGGGCGAGCAGCTCGACAATGGCAGCATGTAACTGATTGTTATCGCGCATGGGAGCCGTGCAACCCTCGACATACGAGACACTCGCACCTTCTTCGGCTATAATCAATGTACGTTCGAATTGCCCTGTATTGGATGCATTTATGCGAAAATAGGTTGATAGGTCAATAGGACATTTGACACCTTTTGGCACATATACAAAGGAACCATCTGAAAAAACCGCCGAGTTGAGGGCAGCGTAGAAATTGTCGGTAGGGGGTACGACGCGTCCTAGATATTTTTGAATGAGCTCAGGATGCTTCTGAGCAGCCTCGGAAAAGGAGCAGAATATAATGCCGTGATCCTCAAGCATTTCGGAGTGGGTTGTTCCAACAGAGACACTGTCGAAAACGGCATCGACGGCAACACCGGCCAGCCGCTCGCGCTCGTGAAGGGGCACACCGAGTCTGTCAAATGTTCGGAGCAATTCGGGGTCTACTTCATCGAGGCTCTTAGGGCCATCCAGAACGGACTTTGGAGCGGAGAAATAACTAACATCGTCAAAATCAATCGGTGGTATGTCAAGTGCTGCCCAATTGGGGTGAGGTTGTTCTTTCCACCAACGGTATGCTTTGAGGCGAAAATCGAGTAGAAAAGGGGGCTCATTCTTCCGTGCTGATATTTGCCGAATGATATCTTCATTCAGACCCTTGGGAAACGTCTCTTGCTCGATTTCTGTTACGAAACCGTGCTTGTATTGCCGATTCTTGTTTTCTAATGCTTCCGACATCTCAATCCTTTCCTTCTCTTGCCCGAAGAAAATCTATAAAGCCAACGGATAAATAAGTCAAAAAAAAACGTATTTAACAAAGTGTGTTGATTCTTCGCTCTCATAGGGGTATTGCTTACAAACATGTCGACGATAACGCAGAAACAATTCAAGGCGGTAATGGGGCGCTTTGTTACGGGGGTGACCGTAATAGCCACAGGGTGGGGAGAGCGTTTGTATGCCATGACTGCCAACGCAGTAACCTCGGTTTCGCTTGATCCGCTGCGATTATTGGTTTGCATGACGAACGAAAGTCATTGCCTGAAGGCCATACGTCGTGAAGGCGTTTTTTCGGTGAATGTTCTACGGGAAGACCAGGCGGCTCTTTCGGTTTATTTCTCCGGTTACTGGAAGGGGCCAGGAATGCCGGCCTTTCGGTTTGCGCCTTGGAGTGGAGGGGCTCGTTTACAGGGAGCGATTGCCTCGATCGGGTGCGAAGTGAATGATGTACTGTCCAGTGGTGACCACAAAGTTGTAATTGGTGATGTCGGTAGCATATATGCTGGGGCAGGGGGGCGCCCTTTGGTCTATGCGCAGTCGCGCTATCATTATCTTGGTTCAGAAATCACAAGTCCAAAGAAATGAAAAACATGGACGTTGTCGCGGTCTGATTCCCATTGCGTATGCGATGCCGTTGTTGACGCTGGTTCCGATCGGTTATAATCTCACGCCTGTATTCCATGTTGGTTACTGTCGGGTGTGTGGAGTACGTTGTTCACAATATAGTTTGTAGAATTGATATGGGATTCATGCAGCGATTGATCTGGTTGCCTGCATGTTAAGGCGTTTTCGTGGGATGTTTTATGACGACTGTACCTGAAATTCAGGGTATTGAAATAGAAGGCAAGATAGGTCAGGGCGGTATGGCGACGGTCTGGAAAGGTCGTCAGCTGAACTTGGACCGGCCTGTCGCTATTAAAGTCTTACATGCGGAGTGGGGCGATGATCCGTCTGATATCGAAAGGTTTAAGACGGAGGCGCGGTCGGCCGCAAGATTGAAACATGCTTCGATTATTCAAGTTCACGATGCGAACTTCCTCGAAGGTACGTATTATATTGTGATGGAGTTTATCGATGGGTATTCGGTGGGAGATTGGTTGCGCCGTAAGGGAACCTTAACGCAAGCGGATGCTTTGTTAATTGCTGAATGCGTAGCGGATGGCCTTTTGTATGCCTGGAAACATGCAAAGATGATCCATTGCGATATTAAACCCGACAATATCATGGTGGATCGTGATGGGACTTTAAAAATTGCTGATCTGGGGTTGGCACGGACGATGGATGTTCTTCGTCCGAGTTCTGGTACCGATGATGACGTTTTGGGTACGCCAGCTTACATGTCTCCGGAACAAGCGCGTGGGGCTTCTGATCTGGATTGCCGGGCTGATATCTATTCACTCGGTTGTATGTTGTATCACATTTTAACCGGAAAGTTTCCATTCGAGGGCATGGATGTTGATGAGGTTCTCGCACAGCAAATCGAGGGCCAGTTGCCGGATGTAATGGATGTCGTCAGTGGTGTCAGCAAGCCGATGTGCGCTTTACTGCAGAAAATGATGGCCAAGGACCGGGATTTGCGACAAGCCGATTGGCACGAAGTGTTACAAGATATTCACGCGGTTCGGCATTTTCGTTTACCCAGCCGTATGCCACCTCACGATGCCAGTACAATGGCTTGCAGTGCGCAACGTATGGGGGGAGGAGGGCATGCTACAGGCGATGTAGGAGAACGAGTTTCCAGTAAGGCGACGAGGCGTTTGGTCCCGGCTGTGATTGCGGTGGGGGCGATTCTAGCGATGATTTTGGGTGTCGTTTTACTATTATCAGGTCCCGAACCGCAACCGATGGAGAAGGCTGTTGTTCCTCGGGCGGAAGAGCAGGTTGTCGAAAGTTCCGACGAACGTGCAGAGCGCGATGCTGAGGCGCGGCAACGCTATGAGGCCGCGCTGGATTTGTTTGAAAACAATCCAGCGGATTTTGATGGTGCTATGAGGTTGCTGAACGCTGTTGTTGCGTCGTATTCCGATACGCGATATGGCGCTCTTGCTGGAAGGGAAATGGAGCGAATATCTGCTTTGCGGGAGCGTGCTGCAGAGCGTGTCGTCGCGTCTTTGCACGAGCAGGCTGCTGCATATGAATCCCGGTTTGACTTTGATAGAGCCATACAGATATTTCGTGAATACGATGGTGCCATGTCGGCAGAAACGGTTGCATTACGTAGGGATGCCGTGTCTGCCTTGCATCGTCGTCGTGAGATGTATATGGCTGCACAGCAGGCAGAGGAGGAAATGCGGCAGAAACGCGTATTACAATCCTGGGAAACGCTTTGTCGGATCATGCTGGATGATGGGGTTGCAGCGGCATCCGAAAACATAGCTATAATTTTAGAAAACGACGCTCTGGATGAGGAAAGTGTGCGCGTGTTTGAACAGATCGGAGGGGTGTTGCGCGAGTCAGCAAGGTTGCACCGCCGGGTTCTGCAGTCTTTTGAAAGAGAGCGTGGGCGTGCGGTAGAGGTGCATTTACATGGAGGGATGCAGCGTTACACGATTGTGGATGTTGACGTTGCTGGAGAAACTGTGACTGCGGAGCAAGAAATTATTGTGCGGGGCCACCGTGCTGCGCGTATGGTGCGTTTTTCGATTCATGATCTTGCGCCTGAGGAGTATCGATCTCGCGCAGGCGGTGATGGCGATCTTGCCCTAGGATTGGCAATAATCCTTGAAGAATGGACATCGAAGGATTTGTCTGATGTAGAACGCAGTCTCGCTGGATTTCCCGCACCATTCTCCGATGCCCTGCTTGCGCAGATGCGCGTTCGCAGGGATGCGCGTCAAGAGGAGGTAGCCAAAACCCATCTCGTGGAAGGGGTCCGCCGGATGGGAGTTTTGATTGACGATGAGCAGGCGTATGCGGATTGGGTTCGGGCCGTGGATGTCGCACGAGGAGAAAGAGGTTTGCATCCGGATGCCGCCGATTGGGCAGTAGAATTTGAAATGACTTTTGAAAATACTCAGATAGTACGTGATGCTGCAGACGTTCTGGAGGCATTGAAACGTTCCGCCGTTGCTGCTGTAGAACAGGAGACAAGCACTGAACGAGAGTATTCGGCCTTGCAGGTGCGAGCGCGTGCCCGGCGCAGATTGGTTACAGATCATCAATCATACGTGCGCATCGACGAATCGATCCGAAGATCCATGGTTGCGAAAAATCCAGATTTATTCGTGATGGATATACGGATCATGAGAGAGCCTGCTTCTGGTAATGCGGTAAGGGTTGAGGTCGTTTCCGATATGCTCGCTGACATTGGCCCGCTTGCAGCCCTTGAAGATTTGGAGGAAGTTGTTTGTGCGGGGGGGCACCCTGACCATGTTTGGCGTAATCGCCCTATTGCTCCTTTGCGAGATTTGTCGCCTTTGCGTGGTCTTTTGCTTGCAGTGCTGAATATCAATAATACCGCTGTACGCGATCTTACACCGCTGTTAGGGATGCCGCTTCTTGAGTTCAATGCATCTCATACGCAGGTTGCTGATATATCAGCGTTACGCAATGCCCCTCTTGAAGTCGTACTGTTACGGGGGACTTCTGTTCGTGACCTGTCGCCTCTGCGGGGGAAGCCATTAAGAAGGGTGGATGTGAGCGATACTGCAGTGATTGACTTTCGGCCACTGGCTGGAGATCAGCTTACACACCTAGATGCAGCCGATACGCAGTTGCGAGACCTGACCACACTGTATGGCGCCCCGATAGAACGTCTGAATATTTCGGGGTCCCGTGTTTTTAATTTTAATGCTTTGCGCGATATGCCCCTCGTTCATTTGGAAGCCAGCAGGACGCAGATCCGGGATTTAGCTATATTGCGGGGAAAGGCGTTGGTGCATTTGTCGTTAACGGAAACTTCTGTCAACGACATAAGTGTGCTTGCCGGTATGCCGCTGGTACGACTTCATCTTGGCAGAACTACTGTTTCTGATTGCTCCGTTCTCGCGTCTTTGCCCTTGGAGGAGCTAAACGTATCCCATACACGTATTGTTGATCTTTCCTTCTTGTCGGGGTTGCCGTTGAGAGTGTTAAACATTTCGCATACCAGAGTTCGTGACTTATCACCTTTGGAGGGGCTTCCTCTGCGATCATTAAATATGGTCGGGGTTGAGTATGACAGTTTGTCCCCACTGGCTGGACTACCGATTGAGCGGTTGAGTATTGATAATCCAGAGCGTGCAAATGTTCGCAATTTACTGCATCGGTTACCCAATTTACGGTTTGTAAATGGGATCGAATGGGTACGGTAGTACGAACCGTTAGATGCCGACGAATGCGGCGCCGAATACGCCTGCGCTATCACCCTGTGTATGTTTAACAATGGGGGTATCCAGGCTGTCGCTAAACACTTGACGTTCTACTTCTTTGATGCCTTCTGTGTATATGGCTTCGAAATTAGAAAAGCCCCCCCCTAGAATGACAATGTCTGGATCGAGGACGGCGATTAAGTTTGCCATAGCGGTTCCGAATCGAACAAAGAAGTGGTTGAAAAATTCGGCGGCGCGCGGTTCGCCCTGATAGTAATCCTGCTGCACTTCCGGCAGTGATTTCGGGTTGTCATATCGTTTGGCGTACATTTTGGTCAGACCGCCACCGCTGATGAAGGTCTCCACACAGCCGCGGGCACCGCAGTAGCATTCCGGACCATTTGGATCAATGGACATGTGCCCCCATTCGCCACCAATGGCCTGCAGGCCGGTATGGACTTTTCCGTCAATTACAAGCCCCCCGCCACAGCCTGTGCCCATGATTACGCCGAAGACCATATGCTTACCTTTGCCGGGACCCAGCATGGCTTCAGCCATGGCGAAACAGTTGGCATCATTCTGGATGGCAATGGGTCGCCCGATGGCTTTTTCGATATCTTTTTGTACGGGTTTGCCGTTCATGATCACGGCATTCGAGTTTTTCAAAAGTCCGCTGCGCGGAGAGATCGCCCCCGGTGTTCCGATGCCGATCGTGTGTTCGGCGCCTTTGATGTCATCGACCATGAGGTGATATAAGCGGTGGATATTATTGATGATATGCTCATATCCTTGCTCTTGCTCAGTGGGGATTCGTTCGCGGAAAAGAACGTTGGATTCTTGATCCAATACGATACCTTCAATTTTTGTGCCGCCAAGATCAATGCCGAGTTTGTACATATGTGTTTTCCTGAAAACGTTATAGGAGTTGTGACTTACGGAATGCAGCGAGCACAGTCCACAAAATGGCAAGACAGGTGATAGTGACCCCGCTATTACGCAGTGCTGTCAGGTACTCGGGAATACCCACTTCCGTAGCAAGAAAGTGTGCCCCGATCCAACGCATTGCCAACCCCACGACAATAGCGACAACTCCTATGACTAATAGTACGTTTGTTTCTTTTTTCGAAAATTGCGGCATATGGCTTTCACTGCCTGTATTGTTGGCACAACCATTCGGTATATGCTGGTTCATGTTTGCGGACTGTACGAGTGTGCGCACTTATCTCGAAAAGTCAACTTTTTCTTGGAAATATGGCGTTTTTTTAGACTAGAGGAATAATAATTGTTTTCACTCATCTACACGTTTGTTAGCATACTGGTTTGTCATTTATAAAATTTCGGGAGTTTCGATGAATAAATTGCTTTTGTTATTTACGGGTGTGCTTTTGGTGGCGGGATGTGCCTTGCCTGTTCGGAAGGATTCTGTGGATGCGGGACGGGATGTGTTCAGCTCTATGCAGGCTGCGGCTTTGGCCGCAGCGGAGCCAGCCAAGGAACGTGTTGTATTGGTGAAACTGCTTGGAGTACAGCAGGATGAAAACCGGCGGGTGATTACTTTTGGAAACGCGCCTTCGGCATCGAGGGGCGGGGAAAAGTCTTTGCATGGCATTGTTTTGACAACCAATGGTTATGTGGTTGTGGCTGAAGAGCTCAATGCGGATCGATTTGATCGGGTTGAGGTGTGGGTTGGTGACATGGTGTATCGAGCAAGGCTCGTTCAAAGTGACAGCCAGCTTGGTATGTCTTTACTTCAAATGATCTCCGATGAACCATTTGCTGCATTTGATTTCTCAGATTTCGGTGAGCTCTCGATCGGGGAATGGGTTGTTGGGGTGCAAGCCACGGATGAGGATTTTGATTATGAACCACTTGTGTCGCTGGGGGTCTGCCGGGGGTTGGTTGATGGCCATTATAGGACTTTTTTGATTGATACCGTTGGCTCTATAAGCCCTGGTACGGTTTTGATGAACATGGCAGGTCATCCTGCTGGCATCATGCAGCAGCGTGGTCAAGCGCTGGCCATTCAAGATCTGCAAGAAGATTTTGAATTGTTATTGGCAGATTCGACAGGAGAATCCTCTGTTGACTGGGATGAGAGGCGTAATGCATGGCTTGGTGTTTTGATGCTCCCGATTAATCGCGAGTATGCTTTGCTGCATGGATTGGACCGAAGT
>PWYP01000020.1 GCA_003567805.1 PVC group bacterium | reverse complement strand
TGCAGGGATATGATATCGTATTCTCGAAAGTTGTGCATACAAGAAGCCTGCGTGCAGAGGTATATCTAACACGCAGGCTCAATCTGGAAAAGGATTAGAATGTGTAACGCGCACCAAGACTAATGAATAACTCATCAATATGGGCGAGTTCGCCGTAGAAAGATATGTTCTGGTCCAAGTTCAAAATGCCACCAACAGCAATCGCGGGTTCCGTATCCGTATCAGATTCAGACATGGATATCCCCATGAAGCGCCCACTGACTTTGGTGCGTCCAATAGACAATCCCCCAAATCCATAGAGTGTAACCATTTCGTGAACCGGCGCACTGGCGACCAGACCACCATTGAGGGTAAGCACATCTAGGTCGACACCCCCGCGGCTAAATTGGGCAAATCCTAATCCACCGCGCAAGGCTAGATCAAAGGGAAGATCAACCGGCAAAGCGTATGAGCCCCCGGCTTGTATGTATGGGGATGTGCCCCAGAAATCCGGATCAGCCAGTCCAACCCCAACGAAGGCGGACAGGCCGTCTACGAGTGTGTAGGAGCCACGAACACCATAGAGATTTAAATCACTCTCCAGCGTAAGACCACCGCTCATGCGAATGGTTCCAGCAGGTGTGCTTGAAGCATCTTCTGCAATAGGAAGGCTTAACATGGCCATTGATGGCGTAGCTAGTGCTAGTGTTAGTATGGCAAGCGATAATTTATGTATCATTGTTCTGCTCCTTGTTGATGTATTTCACGATTTCATTGGTACAATTTACTTTGTTCCCTGATACCTCCTTTCCATGCCCAACCAGAATACAGTTTCAACTTATCGTAAAATAGAATTTCGTCAATGCCCTTCTGTATGTCTCGTATACAGGACAATGACCGGCGACCCAAGCCAGTATGTTAAACCGCAGGCTCTTGCTGGACTTTCCATGAGCTGGCTTACATATCTGCGCTGCAGCATGCGGTGGAGTACCATGGGAAAGAAAAACTCTTTATACCTGCCGATCCGGTTAAATCCGTTCTGGCGAAATGCTGTATCCACTTCATAGTGGTGGAATGATCGCCAGTCGCGCGTGTTTTTTTCAAATCGCTTTTTCGTAGAAAAAAGTTTTGGGGCAATGATATTGATGCTTTGTGATGCGGGATAATCAACAATCACATAGGCACGCGCGGTTCGGCAGAGTTGCGTGACGAGTTCTTTCCATTGTTCACAATGGGTGAGCAGGCGAAAGGATGAGACTAGATCAAAGTGTTGATCTGGGAAAGGGAGCGCAAGCAAATTAGCTGGCAGATACGTGCAATTGCCATTTTGCATTAATGGTTCTAGACGCGATCCGCATGTGGGTGCACTCCAGGCAACTGTGAGATTGTGATGTTTTTCAAGATATAGCTGGGTAAGCTGGGCGTGTCCACCACCGACATCCAGAATGCTACGAACATCTACGGTTTTTTGTAGCAGTTTGCGTACGCCTTTCTCCTGTGTACTAAGCAGCCACTGTCCGGTCGCGCCTGCAAAGCGTGTGGCATAATCATCCGAGGCCGTTTCTATGTCGGCCATAGGTGGTGGGATCTGCTGAAAGCTTGTGCTATCACTCATTGCATCTTGAATTTATCAGGGACAATGTTCTTGGTACCATGCCCCCATGCGACTGATGGCTTCTTCTGGCGTCACCTGGGGTACATATCCGAGTTTTGTGCGAGCTTTGGTGGTGTCGAATGACCGATGCTTGGTAAAGAAATCCAAGCGTCGTGGGTATAGGGGGGGGGAGATGCCCAGAGGTTTACATATACCCGCGCACACATGCGCCGCCCACAAAACCGGCGCTGCTGGAATACGAAAACGCGGTTTTGGGGCCTGGACACTCTGGCAAACTTGATCAATGAGTTTGTTCATCGTTATGGAATAGGGTCCCGCAATAATGAAGACTTCACCGATTGCTTCGGGTTTTTCGGCCCCGAGAATAAACCCCTTGGCAAGGTCATCAACATAGACAAAGTGGTAGTGGTGCTCACCACTGCCAATCATCACGAAATGGCGTTGTTTTACCGAGCGAAACAGTTTTGCAAAGCGCTGATCTCCTGGACCGCAAATGGCAGACGGACGAATGACCGTTACACCTATGTTGTGATTCTTACCCCACTCTAACGCTATTTTTTCGCCTTCGAGCTTGGTTTCCTGATACCAGTCGCCTGGTCGAAATGGTGCATTTTCATCAGCGGGTGTGTTCGTATCTATCCTGCCGTGAACGCCAGCTGTGCTGCAGTGCACAAATCGTTTGACGCCTGCATCTGTGGCATAGCGCAGAACGCGTTGGGTTCCTGTTGCGTTCACATTGTGGAATATTTCTCTTGTGGCGCGTTCTTGTCTGAATAAGGCCGCGATGTGAAATACTGTGTCGATATTATGGAAATGCCGTTGGTCGAGTCCATCGTCGCGGGCGATGTCCCCGTGGATGATTTCAAGATCGAGGCCGTGAAGTGCTTCAGTCGATCCGTCGGGGTGCACCATGGCTTTTACTTCATATCCATGCTCTATTAGGTTTCGGCATAGATTACTACCTGTAAATCCACCGGCTCCTGTGACAATTGCTTTTGGCATGATGCAGCTCTCCTCATTATCTAAATTCCATAGCGTGTTGCATTAAAGCATAAAGATGATCATGGTGTCAGCGTCAAAAAACTCGATTTACGCAGCGCGGAAGGGTTTCTTGCGCTGCATGACGCGACGCACGGTCTCTTCTCCGTTGCAATATTGTGGTCCTTTAGGCAGAGTATCGCTACTGTGTAAGTAGAAAAGAATCAGTTGGTGTGTTATAAATATATAGAGAGACCCTGATGCCCCCATTATCGAAGCGTGTTTTGTTTATTGTTTCGCAGCCATTTTTTGCATGGCGTGGTTCACCAATACGGGTTGGTTTTGACGTGCAGGCACTGGCTGAACTCGGCTACACGGTCGATTTACTGGTTCCACCCTTTGGAAATGATTTTTCCGTACCAGGGGTAACCATACATCGAGTTCGTGCCATGCCCGGTGTCGACGACTTACCTATTGGCCCTTCCTTACCTAAGC